>CAZLYT010000117.1:0-3349 GCA_964563515.1 uncultured Candidatus Competibacteraceae bacterium
AGAACGAGGTGTCTTCGTAACCGCAGCGGCGACAAATCTCCTCGACCGGATCGTCCGACTCCTCCAGCGCCTGCTTCGCATATTCGATCCTGATGCCCTGCACGTACTCGATCGGTGAGCAGCCGGTCGCTTTGCCGAACCGGCGCGCGAAGCTGCGCTCGGGAAGCGCCGCAGCCTTGATCATGCCCTCCACCGGCCGAGCACCGGACCAGTGGCTGCGCAGCCAGCTCTGGGCGCGCAGCACGGCAGCGTCTCCGTGCCTCAGCTCTTCCCGGAAGCGCCGGAAGGGAGCCTGACCGCTGTCGTGCCACTGCATCATGAAGAACTTCGCCACCGCGCTCGCCGTCGCGGGTCCGGCGAACCGCGCGACCAGATAGATGGCCAAATCGTGCCAAGCGGCGGCCGCTCCCGACATCACGACGCGGTCGTCCTCTTCATCGATGACCAACGCGCGGTCGAGGCGCAGCTTCACCTTCGGGAACACGCGTTCGAATACCTGGTCGAGGGCCCAGTGCGAGGTGGCGATACGACCGTCAAGCAGGCCGGTCTCGGCCAGCAGCAGTGAGCCGGAGCACGCGGAGCAGATCAAAGCGCCGCGCTCGTGCATCGCCTGTAGCCACGCCACCGTCTTCGGATAACGGCCGGGAACCCAGTCCTTCTCGTCGATCACCAGGGCGGGGATCACGATGATCGCCGGCACGGCCTCATCGATGACGCGGTCGACGCGCAGTGGAAGTCGGGTCGGGCCTACTGTGACCTGGGGCGACTCGGCCACGGTATAGGCAGCGAACGCGTGCGGCGGTTGCAGCACGCTGCCCGGGACCGAAAAGGTGTCGATGAAACCCATGACGCTCGACATGAAAGCGTCGGGGAGGACCAGGACGGCGAGCGGCACGGGGGAGGCAGGCGTCACACGGGGATGATGGCAGAAAGCGCCCCTTTTCGTCGAATCCGCTGCTTACGACAGCCCGCTCGCTCGAGCACCATGGCCCCGTCCACTCACGCGCAACATCGCGCATCACTTTGAAGGAGAGCTGTCATGTCCCATCAGCAACGACTCGAGAATGCCCATGCTCAAGGCTGGGACCTCGGTGCCTTTGATGCCTTCCGCACTTTCGCCGGCCAAAATCTATCTGCCGTCCAGTTCGAGCTCAGCGCCGTGGTCGTAGCCGAGGGACGCGCGTTGCACACCAAGGCCACCACCGGGCCCTACGTGCTGGGCGGTGAGCGCATCGACCGGCCGGCCCGCGACTACACCTACCACGTCGGCGCGCATCTCGAGGTGGAAGCGGCGCTCGGCCTGCTTGCGCCCACGGATCGTCCCGAGGCGACCGAGATCGTGCTGGCGGCGCTCACCGGCTGCATCAACGCTGCGGTGGCCACGAGTGCTCTTGATCGCGGGATCCTGCTACGCCGCCTCGAGACCCGCGTGAGCATCGCCTGGAATCCGGCGGTCTACCTGCATCTGGAGGATGCAGACGCGGGCGACATGCCGGTCGACCAGTTCGGCCCCCTGCAGGTGGAGCTGCATGTGGATGGCAATAACCTGAGCGACAAAGATATCGCCTTACTCCGCGCGTCGGTGAGCCGCTCTGCGGTGTACAACCTATTGCGTCGAGCCCATGCTTGTGCACCGCAGGTGCTGGTGACCGCGGCGGTCGAGCGGGCGGCTTGACGGGCGGCCGGGGCAGGATTCGCTCATCCGATCTCGGGCATCACGGAGGCCAACCTTGATCGGGTGCGGCGGATCCTGCTTAGCGCGTCGCGCCGGCTGCGCTACTCGAAGCTGCGTATAGAATCTTTGTCTGTGAGTTCTTTGCTTACGTGCAAGAAGATCTCCCGTTCACGGGGTGAGTGCAAGGAGCTGGGGAAAGTTCAGCTCTCGGACTTGAATGGCAGTGGCCATCAGGCGACGGCCGAGACGCGTGGTCCGCCATCGGCGCGAGTGGGTGTACTTGGCAATCAATCCATGGGTATGGAAGCGATGCAGGATGCGGCTGACTTTGGCGCTTTCGCGTCTGGGGTCACCGCGTTGTTTGGCGAGGTGCGAGGTGGCTTCGAGGCGGGTGCGCAGATCGCAGTTGGTGAAGCCGCGCAGGCTGTCGGCGCCATCCATGAGGGCGTGGAATAGCTGCAGCTCGTCGCGAGCCAACGGGTTAAAGGGCTTGGCGGTGCGGCCACTGGTTGAGCGTTTGCGGCGTGGCAGTCGATCAAGCTCAGCCACCTTGGCGGTGGGATCACTGACCTGGGTCAAGGCATCAAGATAGCGTGAGTTGGCGCTGTGGGAGATGTCCCGGTAGCGAAACAGGTAGGCGACCCCTTTGCGTAACGGGACCCATTCGGAAGTCGCTCGGCCTTGGCGGCGAACCGACTTCCGCACCCGAAAGCCGTTCGGGTTATTGATGACCGTCTCGATGCGAAGTACCCGACCGGCCTTGTCATACATCTTGATCCAGTTCTCCTGGACCCGATGTTTGATGCGCACGCCGGGGATGCGCTCGTGCCAAAGACCCAGCAAGTCGGTGATCAACTCGCCCTCAAAGTGTCCGGTGAGTTTGCGTCCAAGAAAGCCCATGACTGCCTTGGCGCCAAAGCACTGCATGCTATGGCTGATTAAACGCGGGTACAACGCTTTCAGGGCAGCGCGTCGAGTGAACATGACATCAGTGGCGTACTCGCTCTGAGCTGTCACCCAGTCATGCTGGAGACCGAAGAGGAGATCATCCAGCAGCGGGTTGACCTGACGGGCGAGGGCTTCGAGAACCGTCGGCCAGTCGAGCGACGCAAAGTGATCGGAAAACGCCTGCGCTCGCTCGATATCGTCGATGTGGGTGAAGACATTGTCGATTTTGGTGTAGCGGATGCCGATATCGGTGAGTTTGATCGCGAGCCACTCATGGGCATTGAGAGTGACCTGGATCATCATCGGGAACCAGGTCTGAACTTTGACATGAATGAGACCGAACCGCGGATCCATGATGTAGAAGTACAGGAACAGACACTTGCGCCGGGCGGCCTGCACGAAAGGCCGGCCTCTTTGGAAGCGAAACGAGAATGTCCGACAGGGCTCGAGTGCGCTGAAGACACACACCAGACCCTGCTCGATCCCATCTCGACCCGCCATTTCCCGCGCCCGTCTCTCCATCGGCACACGGCTCGTCAGATACTCGAATGGGCGGCCTTCGCGTTCGGCCCAAGCTTGGGCGTGGGATTTGACGCGATTGGAGTGTTCAAAAAGAAACGACTTCAGATCCCGAAAGCACAGCCCATTCTGGTTGAGGAAATGGGCCATGCTGTAGCCATCCTGAAGGGGCAGATATCCCCTGAAGATGACGCGATCGAAGCAGCC
>CAZLYT010000118.1:0-14917 GCA_964563515.1 uncultured Candidatus Competibacteraceae bacterium
AGGCTCAGCTTGTCGAGGACCAGTTGGTGTTCCGTTTCAGGCTCGATGTAGCGGGGCATGACCAGGAGCCGTCCGTCGCTCGTGGGGATGCAAACATCCACCATCCGGATGGCCGAGAGCTTCTCCAGCACCGCACGCGGCGTCAGACCGGGGGCGGCCCGCTGCAGCTTCATTCGCAGGCTGGCCAACAGCGCATAGCCCAGGAACGCCACTAGAATATGAGCCTCGACCCGAGACTCGATCTGATGATGGATGGGACGGACCACCAGATCGCTCTTGATCTCCTTGAACGCCTGCTCGACCTGAACGAGTTGCATGTACATCCGCCAGAGGCTGACACCATCGGCGGCCAAGGCTGCCGGTAAGTAGCCTCGCAACAGATAAGCGCCTTCTCGCTCCCGTGAACGTCGCCAACTCGCCCAGTCGAACGAGCAACGGAACGTATCACGCGTCACCGGCTCGCCTTCCTTCGGCAGATGCATCCTCACGAACTGCTTGATTTGGCCGGCCTCGGCCTTGAGCGCGCCGATCTTCTGTAACAGCACGTCCCGGCTCACCGATCGGCGCTTGAGGGCATTCAGCCCCTGCGCCAGACGCTTCAGCTTTCGCCGGCGTATCGCCCGTTCCTTCTGACGGCGATCCTCGCTACGAGCCAGCACGTAAACCTCGCCGTCCTGCTCGAGCAGCTTCACTTGCAATGCCTCGTGCACCTGGCTCCAGGGCTTATCGAGCAGAGCCTGCTCCATTCGGCTCAAAGCGCTCTTGGGTGTGCCCACCAGGTAATGAATACCTTCGGCGCGCATCTCCTCCAGCACCTGTTCGGTGGGGATGCCGCGATCCATAACCCAGATCCGGTCGGCCTTGCCGTACAGCGCCTCGATCCGGGCCAGAAAGCCCTTGAGCGTGGTCTTGTCCGATGTGTTGCCGGGCATGACCTCGTAGGCCAGCGGCAGTCCGTCCGGTGTGACCACCAACGCGATCACCACCTGCCGACAGTCCGATCGGCGGTCACGGCTGTAGCCGTGCCTGGCCTTGGGAATCTTCTTGCAAAGCCCCTCGAAGTACGTGCTTGTCAGATCGTACAGAAGAACGTCGAACTTCGCGTCGAACAGCGTGCGCCATTGCTCGACCAGGTGTTGGTTCAGCGCCGACTTGTGCTCGAGCAGCCGATCCAGGCAGCGATACAACCGATCCTTGCCGACGGCCGAGAAGTCCACGCCCAGCAATTCATCCAACGCCGTTTGCAGAAACCACTCGCGATGAATGCGCCACTCGCTGCCCGGAGCCACCAGCCGATTGATGGCCAGAATCGTCAACACACGCTCCCACGGCACCTCTCCGCGCTCGTCCGACAGACGCTCGGCCCAGAACTGATCCAGCCGCAGTTCCCGCCACAGCACCCATCCCAACCAGCAGTCGCCGAACGCCCGTGATCGCCGGAGCTTCAACTGATCCATGCGCAGGCTCAGGGCGTTGATCGCATCCGGCGGAATCTCCCGGTCCTCGGGAAACAGCGACATTTGACAGCTTGTCTGCTGCCGTTCATCGAAGACTTCCAGCGTCTTTCGCCAAGCCGCCTCCTGAGCGTCGTTGATCTCGCCCAGGTAGAGCACCTGCCGTTGCGTCACCCGGTCGCCCGGCAGTCGGCGACTTTCCACCACGCTGAAATAGCGATGCCACTTGCCGTTCTTGAAGCGACGTTTGCTGCGAAGGAACATCGACCGCAAGTTATCGCAAAATCGAGCAGCTGCGTGCAAGAGGGTAGGTCGGCACTACACACCAAAACACGGCGAAAACGGCCCTCCCGCATACCCCAGCCCCGACCGACGCCCAAAGTTTTCCGCAATCTGCGAAAGTTGGGTTAGGTGCTCGGCAAGCCACTGCCGAGTAGAGGCGCCGTGCGTCCGACTCCGTAGCCCCTTCGAAGCGGTGTTTGCGGGGTGTGTTCGTCACCGATCCCCGTCTGGACGGTTGCCCGTGGGAGTGGCATGATCGGCCAGATGCCGTCGGGGGACCGGCTCGCCAGGGTCTGTGGGCGATGAGACCGAGCTGCCTCGACCGGAAGGTGCTTACTCCTACAGTAATTACGTTACGATTCCTAAGCGATGGCATCAGACCCCGTTCTCCGCGATTGGAAAGGGGGTGCAAAGCGACGAAAACAGCTGCAAAGGCCGGCGGTCTTCGCTTCCTACCACAGCCGAGGCTGTCGTCGACCGGCCCACACACCCTGTGACCACAGCATGGTCGACAAGACTCATCATGGTTGAGCCAACCTCCGTCGAGAGGCCAACGTCCTCAAGATCGCGTCCAGAACTGTGTCGAGTTCTTTGCCCACGTCTTCGGCCAAGAAGCGCAGCACGATGTAGCCGTTCTCCTGCAGTAACAGGTCTTTGCGTCGGTCGCGCCGATAAGCAGCCGCGTCTGCCAGATGTTGGGCGCCGTCCAACTCTAAGGCGATCCGCGCCTCCTGACAGAGCAAGTCCACCTCCATCCGTCCCCAACCATCAAGGGCGATCGGCAATTCGACGTTCAAACGAAATCGGCCAGCGGTTTCCGGCAGCGTTTCCAGCCGGCGGTACAGGAAAGCCTCCGTCGCGCTTCGGGCACGGTTCACACCTTCCGCATCCCGCGATACGGTTCGCACCGCGTGGACGAACAGATTGGCCAGTGGTGAATCGACTCCATCGCGCACCAAGCGTTGGACGCTTGCGGCGTAGTCGCATTTCCATTCGGGATCGACGGGAAGCGGAACGTCGGCAGGCCAGCCGGGCACGGCGCTGGCCGGCAACAGAATCGAATAACCCACCGCTTCGTATCCTCGGCAACGGCGGTCGAACATCTTGGCCAGCATGGGGACATTGAGGTCGGCGTAGTCGTAGACGCGCACCTCACGCTTGCGATCATATAAACGATGTAGTCTGCCGACATACTGTGCGATCGTCCCATGCCACGACACCGGCAGCGTCAGAAACAGCGTGTCCAGCCGGGCGTCATCAAACCCCTCACCGATGTATCGTCCAGTCGCCAGCAGAACACGCTCCGCGTTCTCGGGAATGGCGGACAACCTCGCGGTAGTTGCATCACGTTCCTTCCTGCGCATGCCTCCGCGAAGCACAATCAAGTGACGAACCTGGGGAGCAATTTGCCTTGCCAGTCGATCCACATGCTCATTGCGTTCCGTGAGCACGATAGGTGATCGGCCTTCCCGAACAACCTGCACCACTTCATCGCAGATAAGTCCGTTGCGTGCTTCATCCGCAACCAATCCGTCGTAGAGCGCGTGAAACTGACGCCGAGAATCAGGGTCCGCCATGCCCACAGGGCGAAAGCTCGTGGGGCGAACGAACACCGTGTGCCCAAAGGGACGTGCCGCCGCTTGCTCCTTCGCGTTTACGCGATGCCGCACTGGCCCGCACTGCATGAAGATGATCGGGTGATGACCGTCCTTGCGAGTAATGGTGGCCGAAAGACCAGTCACGAACTTCGCCTTCGCCCGTCGGGCAACCTGTTCAAAACTGCGTGCCGACAGGTGGTGACACTCATCGACGACGAGATGGCCGTATCGTCCGACCAGATCATCCACAACGCCTTTTCGGACCAGGCTTTGGATGATCGCAACGTCGAGCGTGCCAGTCGGCTTCTTTCGTCCGGCTCCGATCCGGCCGATGGCCTTGGCCGGAAGCCCCAGGAACGCTGAGAGGCGTTCCACCCATTGCTCCAGCAATTGTCTGCGGTGCACGAGAACCAGCGCGTTGACGCCGCGCCGTGCAATGAGCCACGCCGCGATCACGGTTTTTCCAAATCCGGTCGTCGCGGACAATACGCCCGTATCATGGTCGATCATGGCGTCGACGGCGGCCTGCTGTTCAGGACGTAGCTGGCCGCGGAATACGAGATCCAATGGCTTGCCCTCATACCGTTCATCCTGGATGACCAGTTTGATTTTCAGGTCCGACAAAAGCATTTTCGCGTCGTTCAGGCAGCCGCGAGGCAATCCAATGTGCTGCGGGTGGTCTTCCGCGCAAGCGATGATCCGGGGTTTGTTGTAAGTCGGCAAGCGCATGGCCTGCGCCTGGTAGAATTCAGGATTCTGAAACGCTGCCAGGCGGACCAATCGATTGCGAAGGACCGGCGGCAAGTCGTTCCTCGCGATGTAGATTTCGTTTCCTAGAACCAGTTTCAGACTCGCGGGCAACGGTTCGGTAATGCACAGCTCTTTCCGGCGGCGGGATGGCGGCGCAGTCCAGGGTGCATGGTCATCCGCCTCTGCCGGCGCAAGGCGCACACCGACAATACGACCCCTTCTTTCCGCTTCACGAACAATATCCTCCACTTCGTAGCGTCTTATCTTGCGCAGCTCAGAAAGATACGCCCATTGGTCAGAATGGGGGACGAAATTGTGATCCAGAAAAACGCTGTTCCCCTGCTCCCGCGCCTGCTTCTGCAAGGGCAAGGCGATCAGGTTGCCAAACCCGCCCTGAGGGAGCGTGTCCTGATTGGGAAAGAAGCGATCATAGGAATCCAAGCCGACGTCCGGGCGCCGCTCCATCGTTTCGGTCAGAATGTGCAAGCCGAGTTTCCTCGCAAGGCAAGCGGGAAGCGCCTCATCGAAGAACAGCCAGATGTGCCCACCATTGCCGCTACGTGATCGCTCCAGGGCTGCGGAGAGGTTCATCGTGAAACAGGTTCCCAAGAAGGCTGTCGTGTCCTCACGCCAGTGCGTCTTATCGAAATCCACGGCTAGAAAAAAGCAGCTTTCGTCGAGGAGCATTGGGTACACTCCCACGACGAAATCCCGGCCCACATCACCTTTCCCGGACAGGTGCCGGCGGATCACGGTGTCGGTGACGGGAAAAAAGCGCCGGCTAGGGCACTCGGCGCATTTGATTCTCGGTTTCTCGCACAACCCCATGACCCATTCGTTCGCGCAGGCTGGCGCGTAACCGGACTTGCCGGTCTTGCGGCTCGTGAAACGGCGAGCGTATACGTCGTCCCGCCCGCGAAAGAGCGAGCGGAACAGGGCGATCTTGGCCTCCACCGGTGAGCGGTGATGGATGTGATGGTCGCTCTGATCCTTTCGAGTCGATATTCGCAGGGGTATCATGGCAAATCCCATCCGCCCACCGCTTTCCGCGATGTTGTGCGACGATCCGCTAGAACTCGTAGCCCATCCTCACCCAATACGAACGCCTTCCACTGAGCCGGCTTCGATGAGTCCGTCGCAAATGTAACCGTAGAGCAGAGTGGTTCCGGCGAGCTCGCAATCGTCTTCTCCCTGGCCTGTTGCCGCGCGGCTCGTCGCCGCTCGCGCGCCGCATCAAGCTCGGCGAAGATGGCCTCTTCGCGTCCGTCCAGCTTGTCTTTCGGCGCGACGTAGCCGATGGCGCTGTGAAGACGCACTTCATTGTAATGAGCGACATCACCTGGCACCAGACGCCTTGGGTCTTTCAACGATAGCGGGGTGCCAGGGCGGATACACTCGCCCTTGATCGACCGATGCCAACGCTCCAGCTTCCGTTGCTCTGCGGCTAGTAAGGCGACGTCCGCACGTGGGGCATGCCGCAGATGCGGATAAACTCTTGGAAATCCTTGGCGACGAAATGCGGGCCGTTGTCCGAGATGATTCGTGGATGGACGCCGGGGAAGGCCTCCCGCGCCCGCTGCAGAATGATCTGCACGTCTGCTTCGGTCATCGATTCGCGGATCTCCCAGTGCACTACGTACCGAACTGCAACCGTCCAGCACGCAGCACAGGTAATAGAACGTCGCGCCCCATTGTGATACCTAAAGGAGTCGGCCAGGCTTCCTTCAGGGCAATCAATGGGTGCCCAAGCGGAGCAACTGGCGCCAGCAATGGTATAAGCGCATGACTAGCCGCATGTTATGAACGCAGCCCACTACTCTCGTCCCACACGATTCGACGGTCCGAACCCAACGGGCTGCACGCAGACTGCCGTTGGGCACGAGAGGCGGCGCATGCGCTCAGCACTGAACGCATGAGCGCAACACCGATTGACAAGCTTGAAGCCGCCCACTATATTCCTGGGTCCATGCGTTCGATCCAAAAGCCAACTTGGACCCGCCTTTCCCGACTCGGCCGCGGAGTTCGAGCGGCGGTGCTTGCTATCGCATTCTCCGTCGGCGGGGTCCCGTCGCTCGCCGCGGCAGGCGCGCCGGCCGAATTCGAACACGAGCACGGACCCTCGACGCAAAACGTCGCTTTCCACCTGATCGCCGCAGCCTCCCAACGCGGCACAGGAAAGCGCACCGCGGGTACGATTCAACAGCGGAATATTCGCGAATTCCTCCGCGCAGAACGCCGCTTGGTTCGTAATGCATATGAGTCTCGCGCTACGCGTCGCAACGGTTGCGCCAACGATCTCGGCGTTCCCCTACGGGAATGATCCCTTTCTACTGCCGCCGGTTACCACGCCGGTCGGCAACCCCGATCTGAACAACCTGAGTTCGCCGACGCGCTTCCCCTAGGACGGCGGCTATCGTTAAGCCCGCCACTTCGATGGGGGGCGGTTTCCGGTTCCTGTGCCTGCCCTGCTGCACGACGGATTGGGCCTCAGCACGAGCTGGCACGCGGTTCGGCTCATTCTCTCAATTACGGACTTGGAAGCGAGGCGCAAATGCAAAAGCTGCTTGACGGCATTCACACGTTTCAGCGAGACGTATTTCAGACTCAGCGGAAGTTCTTCGAGCGATTGGTGGACGGACAGCAGCCGCAGGCGCTGTTCATCACCTGTTCCGATTCACGAATCAATCCCAACCTCATCACCCAAACCCAACCGGGCGAGTTGTTTATCCTGCGCAACGCCGGCAACCTGGTGCCGCCGCACGGCTCCGCCACCAACGGCGAGGCGGCGACGATTGAGTTCGCCGTCGCCGGACTCGGCGTCACCGATGTCGTCATCTGCGGCCATTCGCATTGCGGCGCGATGAAGGGACTCCTGTGTCCCGAACAACTCAACAACATGCCGGCCATGGACAGTTGGCTCACGTACGCCGAGGCGACGCGTCGCATCATCACCGAAAAGTATACGCATCTGGAAGGAGAGGCCCTGGTGACGGCCGCGGTTGAAGAAAACGTCCTGGTGCAAGTTGAGCATCTTCGAACCCACCCCAGCGTCGCCGCCGCACTGTCGCGCGGCGCCCTCAAGCTTCACGCTTGGGTCTACAAGCTACAAACGGGAGAAGTTTTTACCTACGCCCCCGATCAGGGACAGTTCATTCTCCTCCCGGAGGACACCGCGAAGCAGGACTCCGCCCGGCGAGACGAGGGCCGCCTGACCCCGACAATCTAACGGTTGAAATCCAATCCCAACGAAGAGGTGAATTGCTATGGCATCCATCAATGGAAACGGCCGCCGTCAAGTCGCTTCGAGCATGGAATCGGAGTCCTTGGGACAACGGCTGCGGTATTTCCTCACGCCGATCGACGGCCGATACGAGGACCTCACGAAAGGTCCGTGGTACTTGAATGTAACCCGCGACTTCACCGCCGGGTTGATCGTCGCCATGGTCGCCATTCCCCTGGCCATGGGCTTTGCGATGGCCTCGGGTCTGCCGCCGGAAATGGGAATCGTCGGCGGTGCAGTGGCAGGCCTCGTCGGTGCCCTGTTCGGCGGTTCGAAATACCAGGTCTATGGCCCGACCGCCGCGTTCATTCCCGTGATCCTGGGCATCACGACCAAGTACGATGGCTACGACTTCCTCATTTGGTGCTCCCTGATCTCCGGTGTGATCCTGATGCTGATGGGAGTTGCCCGCCTCGGCCGGATTGTCGCCAAGGTGCCCAATTCAATCGTCGTCGGCTTCACTATCGGCATCGCCATCGTCATCGCCACGTCTCAAGTGGAGCAGGTGCTCGGCCTCAAGGCCGCACTGGGCTATGGCTTGTTCGCCAAGATGAAGGGCATCGCTGAGCACATCGGCGAAGTGAACTTCTACGCCATCATCATTGCCGGCGTCACGTTCATCGTCACGAAGGTCCTCTTGAAGGTGTCGAAGTACGCCCCTGCACCGCTGATTGCTCTGGGCTTGGCGACGCTCCTGGCCTCAACCGTTTGGGAAGGACGGGGCCTCGTCGTCATCGAAGACCAGTACGGCGCCATTCCCGAGAACCTGCTCCGCTTCACGCTGCCGGGGGCAATCCCCCTGACGGCCGCTGTGGTTTGGGATCTCTGCTACTTTGTCGTAGCCATCATCTTCGTGTCCGGCGTCGAGAGCCTGCTCTGCTCGCGAATGGCCGATCGGCTCGCCGGCAACCGCGGCATTCCATACAACCCCAACAAGGAATTGTGGGGACAAGGTTGGGTGCAGCTTATCGTCCCGCTACTGAACGGCTTTCCGCACACCGGCGCTTTGGCCCGCACCGCAACCAATATCAAGGTCGGCGCCGTTTCCCCCCTTGCCGGCATTTTCAAGTTCGGGCTCAAGTTGCTGCTGGCGGTCTTCCTGGCACGCTGGCTGGAAATGGTCCCCATGGCCTGCATCGGAGGAATTCTGATCTTCGTTGCGGTTAACATGGTCAAACCCGCTGAAGTCGTCGAGATCTGGCGGCATAATCGCTTTCATGCCGGCCTGATGGTGTATACCGCAGTGATGGTGGCAGCCACGGACTTCCTCATCGGAGTGCTCTCGGCGCTGGTCATCTATGGCCTGCTCTTTAAGTTCCTAGATCGGCCGCCCTCGCGCAAACCACCGGAGTTCGAAGACACACAGGATGAGGACGAACAGGAAGCCTCTGACGAGCGGGAACCTACAGTCCTGCAAGGAGCCAAGATTCGATGAACCCTTTTTCCAAACCATTGGTGGCGCTCTCCCTCACCGAACCCGATGTGGGACTCTTGCAATATGCAGCCCACTTGGCCAGGGTCTTCCAGTGGACCGACGTGCATTTCGCCCACGTCGTACCGGAGCGGCGCGGTCATCAGTCATGGAATCCGGACGCCACGCTCGCCACACTTCGAGAAGAAGTGAATCGCGGTTTCGGTGAGCCGGCGCCGAATTCCCGTTCCTGCTTTCACGCGGTCCCCGGTTCGCGCATCGACCAATTGGTGGCCCTCAGTGTCGACCACGAGCGCGATCTGGTCTTGCTGGGGCATCGCCGCATGCGCAGCGGTCGCCGATCGCTGGCCCGACGACTGGCGATGGTCTCGCCCTGCTCGGTCTTGCTGGTGCCCGAAGGATCAAGAGCCGGCATTCGCGGAATCCTCGCGCCGATTGACTTCTCGGATGACAGCGCCGACGCGCTCTCGGTCGCCGCATCGATTGCCCAAGCCAACCACCTGAAGCACGTTGAGGCGCTGCACGTATTTTTCGATTCGTCGACGATACGGTACGACGAGCACGTCGAAGATGTGCTCGGCCAGGAGCGGGCGGCGTTCGAGAAGTTCGTCAGGAAGATCGACACCAAAGGCATTTGCGTCGAACCGATCTTCCACGAAAGCACCCATCCGGCCGAGGCCATCTTGCGGGTCGCAGAGCGACATGAATCTGATCTGATCGTGATCGCTACCCGAGGTCGAAGCCACGCCGCAAGCGTTCTATTGGGAAGTACCACCTCCGAAACCATGGCCGCTTCGAAACTGCCGGTCCTGGCAGTGAAGCATCACGGCCGGCGTATGACACTTTTGGATGTACTTCGCAGCCATCGCTTCTGGGAGAAAAAGGTCCCGAAGACGAATTGACTGCATACACCACCGCCGGATGCCGCCGGCGCCCGTGGGTCTTCCGCAGCGCGCCCCAGCGCCCGAGCCGGCCTTGAGCGCGGTTTCGCCGGCCGGTTGCCGCTGGGGCCGCAGGATGCAACGCAAGTGCCGCGCGCCACGCCACTGGGGCGTTTCGTGATCTGGATGGCCGGCGAGGCCGGGCTGCTGCGTGGCAAGGCGCAACCGTCGTCCAGGGAGGATGCGTGAGACGCCAACCGTGCCTCACCCGACCGCGTGCCGGGGCGGGCCGGCGGCGGCGAGGAGCCCGGTTGGTGCCGGGGGGTCCCCTGCGAATCGTGAGCACCCCAGGGTTGGTTCCGGAATGCAACGGCCCACTCCGCGAGGCCTTTGCCGCGGCAACCGCCGGGCGCGACAGCGATGACCCAGCGCACTCACTATGACGGCGGGAAGCGATCCGCGTCGATGAGATCGCCCCAGTTCGTTCGTTGTTTCATTTGCTGCTTGATCTCAGCCGGCACCAGGTACTGCCCATGGCGCAGCTCCCACCCACCGCCCAGCGCCCGATACAGTGCGATCAGGTTCTGGGCCACCGCGCCGCGCGTCGCGACCAGGCGGGATTGTTCGACCGTCAGAAAATCCTGTGTGTTGAGTACGCGGGTGTAATCTGCAATCCCGCCGCGGTACTGCTGCTCGGCCAGATCGACGGCCTTTGTGGCTGCGTCAACGCTCTTCGCCAGGGACACGATCTGCTTCCGTGCACCGAGATAACCCGAAATGGCGGACTCCACTTCTCCCTGGGCGCGGAGCACCACGCTTTCGTAATCGCTGATGAGTGCCTGAAACGCGGCGTCTTGTACGCGGATGTTGTTCTTGATGCGGCCGTAATTGAGAATCGCCCAACGGAAGGACGGTCCGACGAAAGCTTGCACGCTGTTGCCCCGCCACAGGTCGGAGAAGTGCTCGGCCGACAAGCCCAACTCGCCGGACAACGAGAAGCTTGGATAAAGGTCCGCGGTCGCGATCCCAATGCGGGCAGACTGCACCGCCAGGATGCGCTCGACGCCACGTACATCCGGTCTTCTGCGCAAGAGTTCCGCGGGGATTCCGATTGCGACCGCTTCAGGAGTCGACGGAATCTGTTTTGGTTCTCCGACCAGATCACCAAGGTCCTGCGGCGGCAGGCCCAATAGCACGCACAGCACACTCCTGGTCTGACCCATGCGGGCTTCGAGATCCACGAGCTGGGCCTCGGTGTTATGGAACAGCGCGGCGGCCTGCTCGGGGTCCAGGGCGGTGGTGGTCCCCCCTTCGAACTTGGTCCGGGCCAGCTCCAGACCGCGACGCTGAATCGCCACATTGCTTGCGGTCACGACCCATTGTTCTTCGAATGACCGCAGGAGTACGTAATTGGCCGCCACCTCGGCAATCAAGCTGACCAGGACGTCGTCATAACTGGCAAGCTGGGCGAGGATTCCGGCGTCCGCCGCTTCAATGCCGCGGCGATAACGGCCCCAGATGTCCAGTTCCCAAGAGGCACCGAAGCCAAACTGCCAGTTCTGATAGATCGAGTCGATCCCCGGGTCGCCGACCGCGGAGCGCACGAGCGCGCCAACCGGCTTCGGCAAGAGGCCGGCCGGGCTTTGGATGCCACTGCTTTCTGGTGTGGGCGCGCCGGAGTGCTCGCTGGCCTGGTTCCAGTAGTACTCGCCAAAGGCGTCCTGCTGCTGCGGGAACAGCAGGCCAAAGGCCACGGCTCTTCGAGCCTGGGCTTCGAGCACTCGGACACCGGCGGCGTGCAACGACGGGTTCCGGCGATGGGCCGTCTCGACCAGCCGGTTCAGCACCGGATCCTGCAACACCTCCCACCAGCGCGTGACGATGGGCGCGCCGCGGGCAAGTTCCGGCGTCGCAGGATCCAACCAGCCCGCGGCGACCGGTGGACCTGGCGCCGCGTAGTCCGGCCCGCTCAGGCAGCCGGCGTGGGCAGCCGCCAGCGCACACCCCAGACCCCCGGTGACCAGCATGCGTTCACGATGGCCGTGCCTCGTCATGCGTGTCCTCCTTGTGACCCGGCTGATTTCGACGCGCCGCCCTTCGGTTCTGTGAACCAGCGAATCGTGGAGTAGAAAACAGGTGTGAAGAAAACGCCGAAGACAGTCACGCCGATCATGCCGACAAACACTGCATAACCGAGCGCGACGCGCATCTCGGCACCGGCGCCCTTCGCCAACACCAGCGGCAGAACGCCCAGGGAGAAGGCAAACGAGGTCATGAGAATGGGCCTCAGCCGCTGCTTACAAGCCTCAATGGCTGCTTCACGCCGCCCCAGCCCCTGCTCCTGTTGGTGTTTAGAGAACTCGACGATCAGCACGGCGTTCTTGGCCGCCAGTCCGATCAGCACCACCAGTCCGATCTGTGTGAAGATGTTGTTGTCCATGCCCGCCGCCCACACCCCGCCGATGGCCGCGACCAGGCACATGGGCACGATCAGAATGATCGAGAGCGACAGAGACCAGCTCTCGTACTCGGCCGAGTGCACCAGGAACACCAGGATCGCGCCGAGGATAAATACGAAAATGGCGGTGTTGCCGGCGAGTTTCTGTTGCAGGGCCAGCTCGGTCCATTCGTATCCCATTGTCGGCCCCAGCTCGGCCTGGGCGACGTCCTCCATGATCTTGATCCCCTGGCCGGAGCTGATTCCGCGGGCCGTGCCACCGGTGATTTCGGCGGATGGGTACATGTTGTAATGGTTGATGATTGACGGCCCGCTGGTTTCTTCTACCGCGACCAGCGCCCCGATCGGCACCATTTCCCCAGCGGCGTTGCGCACCTTCAGACGATCGATGTCCTCGGGGTCCAGGCGAAACTCCGGCTCGGCCTGAATGTTCACCTGCCAGTTGCGGCCGAAACGCGTAAAGTCGTTGGCGTACACCGAGCCCAGATAGGTCTGCAAGGTGTCGAACACGTCCGTCAGCGCCACCCCTTGCGACTTGGCCTTGGTGCGATCCAGGTCAATGAAGAGTTGCGGCTGATTCGCGCGAAAACTGCTGAACAGTCCCACCAGGCTCGGATTCGCGTTCCCGGCGGCGGCGACCGCGTCAATCCCTTCTTGCAGCGCCGCGACGCCGGAATCGCCCCGGTCCTGAATCTGGAGCTTGAAGCCGCCGGTATTGCCCAGTCCATCCACCGGCGGCGCCCCGAAAACCGAGACCATGGCTTCCTGGACGTCCTCGAACTGGTCACGCAAACCGGCCGCAATCAGGGCGCCGTATAACTTTGGCTCGGTCTTGCGCTCATCGAAAGGCGACAGAATGACGAACATGCCGCCCATGTTTGGGATGTTGGTGGCGTTCAATATCGAGTACCCGGGAATCGCGATGGTATGGGCGACCCCGGCCGTCTCATTGGCCATCGCCGCCATTCTCTGAACGACCGCTTCGGTTCGCTCCAGGCTCGCGCCTTCGGGCAGCAAGGCGTTGACGATCAGGTAGCCTTTATCCTGTTCCGGGATGAATCCGACCGGGACGGTCATGAAGCCCCGGTAGCCCAGGTAGATCAGGCCGACGTAGGCCGCGAGCATGACGATGCCCACCCGCAGGGCCCCGCTCACCGCGCGCCCATAGCCGCCAACCAGCTTCTCAAACGCCCAGTTGAACAACTGGAAGAATCGGCCAAGCACGCGGTTGACGATGCCGCCGAGCAGCCAGCCGGCGATGCCTCCCGCGGCGAAAGCCACCGCCCGGATTGCCCACACGGCCGGTGCGCCGGCCGCAGGGCCCGCCGCTTCCGCTGCGCTGTGGCCGCCGGGCGGTTCAACTCCCAGCAGCGACCCCAGGTACTTTGGCAGAACGGCGAAGGCGATCAAGCCGGCCAGGATCACGATGCCCAGTCGCGGGAGGGCATCTCGCTGGTGCCTGCCCTCGGTGCCGTGGGCGTGCGGCTTGAGCAACAATGCACACAGCGCCGGGCTGAGCGTCAATGAGTTGAATGCGGAGAGCAGGGTCGCGACCGCGATGGTCAGGGCAAACTGTCGATAGAACTGGCCGCTGATTCCGGTGATGAAGGCCGTCGGAACAAAGACGCAACTCAATCCGGCGGCGATCGCGATGAGCGCCACCCACAGTTCCGTCATGGCCTGGTGGGTCGCCTCGCGCGGCGCCAATCCCTTGGCCATGTGCGCTTCGACGCTCTCCACAACGACGATGGCATCATCCACCACGATGCCGATGGCCAGCACCAGTCCGAACAGCGACAGGTTGTTCAGCGAGAAACCCATGAGCGCCATGACTGCGCAGGTACCGATGAGCGACACCGGCACGGCGGCCATCGGAATGATCGTCGCCCGCCAGTTCTGCAAAAACACCAGGACCACCACAAACACCAGCACGAAGGCCTCGAAGAGCGTCTTGTAGACCTCGTGAATGGACTCGTCGATGAATACGGTGGTGTCATACACAATGCGGTACTCGAGCCCTTCCGGAAAGCGACCGCGCAGCTCCTCCAGGGTCTTGCGGACGCCATCCGCCGTTGCCAGGGCATTCGATCCCGGAAGCTGGAACACTGCCAGGGTGATGCACGGCTGGCCATCGAGATAGCTGGTGACGTCGTAACTCTTGGCGCCCAGCTCGGCCCGGCCCACGTCACGCAGCCGCGTGATCTCTCCCTTGCTGCCGGTCCTGATAATGATGTCCGCGAATTGCTCCGGATCGAGCAAGCGCCCCAGCGTGCTGATCGTGAGTTGAAACGCCTGGCCGGCCGGAGCCGGCGGTTGACCGAGGCGGCCCGCAGCCACCTGCACGTTCTGCTCGCGCATGGCCCGGGTGACGTCGCTGGCGATGAGACCGCGCGCCGCCAGTTTCTCCGGATCCAGCCAGATCCGCAGGCTGTAGTCCCGGGCCCCAAGGAAGTTGACGTCGCCGATGCCGGGCAGACGCGCCAGGGCATCCTTGATCTGAATGGTGGCGTAGTTGCTCAGGTAGAGCTGGTCGTAACGGCCATCGGGCGCGATCAGGTTGATGCACAACAGGATTGACGGCGACTTCTTCTTCGTGGTGACCCCCTGCCGCTTGACCTCCTCCGGCAGTTTCGCTTCGGCGATCGCGACGCGGTTCTGGGTAAGCACTTGGGCCATGTTCAGATCGGTGCCCACATTGAAAGTGACGTCGAGATACATCTGACCGTCATTCGTCGACTTGGAGGCCATATACAGCATGTTCTCGACGCCGTTGACTTCCTGC
>CAZLYT010000119.1:0-4739 GCA_964563515.1 uncultured Candidatus Competibacteraceae bacterium
TGGCTTCGAAGTTTCAGGGCTCGATCGACGGCCTGCATCCAGAACGGGGCGCCCAGTCCGGTCATGATCCCGGTCAGCAAAACGCCCAGCGCCCACTTGATGAAAAGCGCCGGCTCTTGACGGGCGGCTTGGGCCAGGTTGTGCCAGAAGCCATCCCCGGTGGCGTTCTGGGCCGTCCGGACCAGGCGGGCGCAGCGGCGGTCTGTCTCCGGGGCTGAGCAGTTGGGGTAGAGGTCCCAGCCGATGGGGAAGCTGTTGGTGAGTGAGCTCGCGATCTGAAGGGTCGTGGCCCTTGCTGCATGTGCCTGCGCAGCGGTTGCGGCTATCTCATCTAGGGTGCCGTCGAGGCGCTGCAGTGCGGCGCCGATCGCAGCCGCTGCCTCGCCTTCGATTGCGGTGGCCCGGAGATTCTGTTCCAGCGCCTGCAGCTGGTCTCGCACTGTGTCGAGGGTGGTGTTGGCCGGTGTTGTCGGTGCCGGTTCTGCTGCGCTCTCCGGTGCGCTTGGTACCAGACCTTGCTCCGCCAACAGCAGCGTTTGCTGCTCGATGATGGCGCGGCGCACGCCGGGGTCGGTGAGATAGGTGTTGAGGAGATTGAAAGCGTCCACGTTGACGCCCACCGCCAACAGGAAGCTGGCGATGATGGTGCGCACGCGGGCGTTGCGGGTGAAAGTTTCGGCGGCGGTGGCGCCGATCTCACGAAACGCCGCCAGCAGACGCGCCTGCTCGGCGGCCCAGTCCT
This sequence comes from uncultured Candidatus Competibacteraceae bacterium, assembly GCA_964563515.1. Lineage (GTDB taxonomy): Bacteria > Pseudomonadota > Gammaproteobacteria > Competibacterales > JAHEDQ01 > CAZLYT01. Next base: position 743 of record CAZLYT010000119.1, read on the forward strand.
CGGCTGGCAGCTGCTTGGTGAGCGCCCGTCCGACTTGGCTGCTCGCCAGGCGCACTAGAAACTGCTGGTCGGTTAGGGCATCGACGCCAAAGCGCAGGGTGCGCCAACGTCGGAACCTTTGTTTTAGCTCGCTCTTGGTGGCCGGCTCGGACGCGCGGATCGCTTGGATCTGTTCGGCGCGACGTTGGTCCAGGGTGGTCATCCCCTCCAGTGGCAGCGTCATGGTCATGTCCACCACGAGACCCAGGCGATGCTCGTCGGCGTGGTCGGCGGCGGGCGTCGCGAGCTGGCGGGCAATCTCGCGGTCGTACAAGAGGAGGATGCTCTGCCGCAGACCGTAGGCGCGCCATCGAAGCGCTCGCATCCAGGCGCCGACGATAGCCGAGACCGCTGTCGCCAGCCCCAGCATGGTCAGCGCGAAGGCGACCAGCGCCTCGATCAGGGGAAGGAATGCCTCCACGCTTTGCCCGCTCCTTCCGAGGTGGCCTAACTTACTTCGCCGACACCCGCACTAGAGGCTGCCATCACAGAGAATAGTTCGATCACCAACCCAACGAGGAAGTCCACGCCGTTGACTGCATCTGGGCCGACTGATCCTGGCTACCAGGCGGCCGCTTAGGGCTTGACTGCATGAGTCTTCGCCCTGGGCCGACTACTGCGGCCGTGGCCCTTACGCTGGTCATCGCACTGGCCATGTTCCGATTCGTCGTCCCGGACCTGGTGTCGAGGCGCTACCACGCGTTGACCGGTGCGCCCACCCCGATCAGCGAGCGCGCCAAGACGCTGCATGAGTCCCTGGCGGTGGCGGACCTTCACAGCGATGCGCTGCTGTGGAGCCGCGACCTGATGGCGCGGGGCGAGCATGGCCATGTGGATCTGCCTCGGTTGCGGGAGGGTGGCTTCGCGCTCCAGGTCTTCAGCGCCGTCAACCAGGTGCCCTATGGCCTCAACATCGAGCGCAATCACGCCGACGGCTTCGATCAGCTCAGCCTGCTGACGGCGGCCCAGGGCTGGCCGCCGCGCACTTGGCTCAGTCCGTTGCAGCGGGTGCTGTATCAGGCCGAGCGCCTGGAGCGCTTGGCGCAACGCTCCGACGGGCGGCTGCGGATTGCCCTCACGGCCGGCGACATTCCGGTGCCCGGAAAACGCCCGGCAGAGTCTGTGACCGGCGTGCTGGCGGTGGAGGGTGGGCAGGCTCTTGAGGGCAAGCTCGCGAACCTCGAGCGCGTATTCGAAGCCGGTTTCCGCATGATGGGTTTGGTGCACTTTTTCGACAACACCCTCGGCGGCTCTACCCATGGCGTGCGGCAGGGTGGCCTGACCGAGCTTGGTGGCCAGGTGGTGCGGCGCATGGAGGCCCTCGGGATGGTGGTCGACCTGGCCCACGCCTCCGAGGACCTGATGCGGGACGTGGTGGCAATCGCTACGCGCCCGGTGGTGGTCTCCCACACCGGCGTCCGGGGCACCTGCGACAATCCTCGTAACCTGCGCGACGCGCAGCTGCGTGCGGTGGCGAGGACCGGCGGCCTCATCGGTATCGGCTTCTGGCCCACGGCCGTGTGCGGCGACGGCCCCGAGGCCATCGCCAACGCCATCCGCCACGCCGCCGACACGGTGGGCGTCGCCCATGTGGCGCTGGGGTCGGACTTCGACGGCGCGGTGTCGACGCCTTTCGATGCCGCCCGGATGGCGGCGCTCACCGAGGCCTTGCTGGCGGCTGGATTCGACGAGACCGAGACCGTAGCGATCATGGGAGGGAATGCGCTGCGCTTGCTCCGCGTTATGCTTCCGGCAGGCGCATGATGCGCACCAGCGCGGCCGCTCTTGGCGCTCCGCCCGCCCCGGCCTATCGTGCCGGCTACACCTTCGTGCCCAGGCGACTCTCGCAACCGACTGATTACAAAAAATATGTGGTTTCCAGAAATTGGCCTCAGCGTTCTTCACAGGAGCGGTGCGCACCGCTGCAAGCACAGCTGCCTCGGGGAAGGCAGGCGCACTCGGGCGCGCCATCGCGACTGGCGTCGCTCCATCGCGCCTGCTCTGACTGGCCCGCCAGTGATTCGGGCCCAGTCTGCCGCACAGGAGAAACACTCCCAATCCGCCGCAAGGTTCTGGATCTGGGGGATCGTGCTGGCTCCTGCCGTGCTTTTGCCAGGGGCGGCTGCGTCCGGCGGCCTGGGGGTCATCGGCGATAGCATCAGCGTCGCCGCCGACGCCGATGACCAGTGTAACGATGCCTTCGAGTGCCTCGAGAATCTCGGCGCCGATACCGACTATACCGAAGTTCCGTTGAGAATTATTCTCGAAATTTCCTTAACTATTTGTATATAAGTAATATTTCTTTCGAAGACCTTAATTTCGAGCGGCAATATGTTCCCATGTAAGTTCAAGTTTTGCCCAAGCAACGGTTATAGTGTTCCATGAATTATCAAGGAGTTATCTGTTCCCAGTATAGAGAAGTATAAATTTTTATAATTGTTTGACTCATATAGGGAATTTCCAATTTCGCCCTGGAACTTCGGACTATAGCTTTTCGGCGGGAATTCAGCCCTGGTCGCTCGGTCCGCGGCTGGGCGCAACCGGCGTAGTGTCGGCGGCCGCCAACGGGGCACGATTGGAAGATGCCCTGGGGCAGGCCCAGATGGTCATGGCCAGCCCGGGCGTGACCGATGTGGTGGTCGAGCTTGGCGGGAACGACGTTTGTGGGGTCCAGAGCGCCGCCGAAGACCGCTACCCGGCGATCTCGCAACAGGTCGACGCTACCCTCGCCTTGCTCACCGACCGTCTGCCGGCTGGAGGCACGGTCACGCTGGTGGAGGCGCCGGACGTGAGTCGACTGCGCGAGGTGGGCGCCACCCTGCCGCACTTCGCCTTCGAGAACTGTCAGGCGCTGTGGGACATTAACACCGCCGCGCTCGAGGAGGAGGCCGTGCAAGACGCCTGTGACGGCGCCTTCGGCAGCACCGTATGCAGCTCCGACACCCTGATCGAAGAATCTCGCGAGCTGATCATCGATCAGGTGGAGGATTCGGATTCTTCCTGCAGCTCGATACTGAGTAGCTCCGCGTCTCCCGCCCTGCGTGCCGCCGCCGAGCGTCTCAATCGACAGGTCAACAACATCCTTCACCAGGCGGTGCTGCGCTACCGGGGTCGCAATGGCGTGACCGTATTCATCGCCGACATATTTGATTATTGGCAGTTTTCCGGAGCGATCGTTTCCTATCTGGACTGCTTTCACCCCAACCGCAGCGGCCAGGCCCAGATCGCCGACGTAGTGTGGAAGCGGCGACTCGCGCCCAGCCTGCGACCGCAGGGTGTCGGTGTGTTTGACGGCAGAATTCATCTACTGGCGGCCGGGGGCGCGGGCACGCTGTTCGTCCCCCCCGGAGGAACTAATGGCGCCGTCCCCTTGAGCGACGACTGGGATGGCGACGGCTATGCAGGCGTTGGCCTCCACTTCGACTCCGAAGGCCGTTTCGAGCTCTACGAGGGCTCCGGCAGCGGCGTCGCCGCCTCGCCGCGGTCGTTCCGCTACGGTCCGCTTGGCCAGGGCTGGCTTCCGGTCAGCGGTGACTGGGATGCCGACGGTCGGGACGGCATCGGTCTCTACGATCCGGTGAGGGGTGTTTTTCACCTGCGAGAGCTTGCGGGCAGTGGGCACGCCGAACGCGCGTTCCGGTACGGCCCGGTGCTGGCGCGGTTGCGCCCGGTGGTCGGCGATTGGAACAGGGATGGTCGCGACGGCATCGGCCTTTATGATCCCGCGCTGGCGCACTTCTGGCTGAAGGACGTGGCGGCGCCGGGTGTTGCCGACCGATCCTTCCGCTATGGTCCTATCTCACCCGCGGTGCGACCGATTGCGGGCGACTGGCGCGGCAACGGGCAGGATGGCATCGGTCTCTACGACACCGCACGGCGGTTGTTCCTGTTGCGCGATACCGCGACACCAGGCTTTGCCGACCGCTACCCCACGGCACCTGGCGCCGGTCCCGGCGGG
>CAZLYT010000120.1:0-4012 GCA_964563515.1 uncultured Candidatus Competibacteraceae bacterium
CGTGCTGACTGTGATCCATGGCTCCGTGATCCATGGCGGCCCCTTCCTGACCCGTGGTCGTGGCGCCGTGGTTCATGCCCAGCCCCCCTTGGCCCATGCCGCCGGCACCCATCGCGCCCATCATATCCGCCATGGTCAGCCATTCGACCTTGTCGAGCGCTGGGACCGGTGCCTCCAGGCCGGGGCGACTGGCCAGGGTGCCGCGGGCATAACCGCTGCGGTCCATGGACTGGGCGAAGATGGTGTAGGCGTCGTCGATCGGCTTGACGATCACGTCGTAGGTCTCGCCCGGCCCGAAGCGGAACTCGTCGACGGTGACGGGCTCCACGTCGACGCCGTCGGCCTGCACCACCGTCATGGCGAGCCCGGGAATGCGAACGTCGTAAAAGGTGTTGCCGGCTCCGTTGATGAAGCGAAGCCGCATCCGCTCGCCAGGCCGGAACAGCCCGGTCCAGTTGCCGGCCGGTGTGGTGCCGTTTATGAGATAAGTGAGGGTCGCGGCCGACAGATCCGCCAGGTCAGTCGGGTTCATCCGCATCTGGTTCCACATCCTGCGCTGATCCAGCGCAGAGCGCAGGCCGCCGTTCGAGACGTCGCGGAAGAAGTCGACCAACGTCGGCTGATGGTGGTTGTAGTAATCGCTCTGGACCTTGAGCTTGGCGAACACCCGCATCGGGTCCTCGTCGGTCCAGTCGGAGAGCTGCACCACCAGGTCACGGTGGGCGCGGATGGTTTCACCGTTGCGGGGCTCCACGATCATGGCCCCGTACATGCCGGTCTGCTCCTGCATGCCGGAGTGGGAGTGGTACCAGTAGGTGCCGCTTTGCTCGAGGGTGAAGCGATAGGTGAAGGTCTCCCCGGGCGCGATGCCGGGGAAACTGATTCCGGGCACGCCGTCCATCTGAAACGGCAGGATGATGCCGTGCCAGTGGATGGAGGTGCTCTCACGCAGCGTGTTGGTGACTCGGATGGTCACCGTGTCACCTTCGCGCAGGCGCAGGGTCGGGGCTGGAATGGAGCCGTTGATGGTGGTCGCTACTCGGGGACTGCCCGTGAAGTTGACCAGCGACTCGCCCACAACCAACGGAATATCGTCCCCGGACAACTCAGGGACGGCGCCAGACAGGGTGACAGCGTCCTCACTGGCGGCGGTACGCGCTAGCACCGGCACGCTCGCGATGACGCCACCGGCAGCAAGCCCCTGCACGAAGCGCCGGCGCGAAAGGGAAAATGATGGAGTGGCAATCCGCTTCATAGAGCGCCCTCATTGACCTGTGCCGAAACTGCTCGCCCGTGCCAAGTGCCTCACCGCGGTGCGCAGAATGCTGTGAGAGGAGCGTCGGCAAGCTGACGCCGAGGTTACATCTTCGTAATCTGGCGCCCGTCGAGTCGAACAATGCTCGCAACCATGAGGAACCATGACCGCAATGAAGCTGCTGATCGTGGAGGACGAAGCCAAGACTGGGGATTACTTACGCCAGGGGCTCAACGAGGCTGGCTTCAACGTGGACCTCGCGCGTAACGGAACTGATGGGCTCCATCTGGCCCTGACTGAAGACCACGATCTGCTGATCCTCGATATCATGCTTTCGGGCCTCAGCGGTTGGCAGATACTGCAAGCACTGCGCGACAACGGACGGACGATGCCGGTGCTATTCCTCACCGCAAGGGATGAGGTCGAGGACCGGGTCAAGGGGCTCGAGCTCGGCGCCGACGATTATCTGGTGAAGCCTTTCGCCTTCTCGGAGCTGCTGGCGAGAGTGCGCACGCTGCTGCGTCGCGGGCGAATCAGCAGCGAGCCCGCCATCTTGCGAGTGGCCGACCTGGAGCTGGACATGTTGCGGCGACGGGTGGTGCGGGGCGGGATACGCATCGAGCTCACCGCCAAGGAGTTCGCACTGCTGGCGCTGCTCATGCGGCGCCAGGGCGAGGTGCTGCCGCGTTCGCTGATTGCCTCTCAGGTCTGGGACATGAACTTCGACAGCGACACCAATGTGATCGAAGTGGCTATGCGCAGGCTGCGCAGGAAGGTGGACGAACCCTTCGAGCACAGACTGATCCAGACCGTACGCGGCATGGGATACGTTCTGGAAGCGCCGGCGCAAGGGTGATCCGACAGCTCTCCCTCACCACCCGCCTCACGCTGCTGTTCGCGCTGGTATCCAGCGGGGTGCTGTTGGGGCTCGGTTGGGTCATCACGACGGCGGTCGAAAAGCATTTCGCCGATCAGGATCGACGCATGCTGGAGGGGAAGATCGAGCTGGTGCGCCACGTGGTCGCCCCGGCCGGTTCCCCTGAGGAACTGACGGCGTTGGCCGGTTCGCTTCGCGACGCCTTCGTCGGCCACGACACTCTCGTGGGGCAGGTGGTGGGGCCAGGGGGAGAAGTGCTATTCGCCACCCCCGGGTTCAGCCTTCCTCTGCCGCCCCCGTCAATCCGAGCCAACGCCAACTCCACGACCGCGCTGTCATGGACCGACGGAGATCGTGAGTTCATGGCTTTGGTGGCCATGGTCGAGACTGCCAATCCCCGAGCGCCGCCAGTGGTGGTTACGGTCGCCACCGACACCGGACACCACGACGCGTTCATGGCGGCATTTGGCAAGACGCTGTCGCTGTTCGTTCTCGGCGCCGCGCTGATCAGCGGCGTTCTGGGTTGGATGGTGGCGCGCAGGGGGCTGGCCCCGCTGCGAGAGATGAGGGCACGCGCTGCCGAGGTGACGGCGCAGAGACTCGATCAGCGCCTTCCCGTGAGCTCGGTACCAGTGGAAATGGCTGATCTCACCCTGGCGCTGAACCAGATGCTCGAACGGCTGGAGGATGCGTTTCGCAGGTTATCGGAGTTTTCCTCCGATCTTGCCCACGAGCTGAGAACACCGATCACCAACTTGATGACAGAAACCCAGGTGGCGCTCTCTCATACCCGCAGTGCGGACGCCTATCGCGAGGTGCTCGGCTCCAACGCCGAGGAGCTCGAACGCCTTGCACACATGATCACCGACATGCTTTTCCTTGCCAAAGCCGACCATGGTTTGATGTTGCCCTCCCGCGAGCCCATCGTCCTGGAGCAGGAGGCCAAGGCGCTCTGTGACTTCTACGATGCCGTCGCGGATGAGAGAAACATCACCTTGCGGTTCGTCGGGAGCGGCAAGCTCGAGGGTGACCGGTTGATGTTGCGCCGGGCGATCAGCAACCTGCTGTCCAACGCCCTGCGACACACCCCCAGCGGAGGGCAAGTGGCTATCGCCATTTTCGAGGACTGGCGGGAAACCAGCCTTTCGGTCGAGAACTCCGGCGAAACCATCGAGGCCACTCACCTCCCCCACTTGTTCGACCGCTTCTTTCGTGCCGACAAGGCTCGAGCCCACGGAGAATCGGACGGCAGCGGACTCGGGCTGGCGATTACCAAGGCCATCGTGGCGGCGCACGGCGGCCAGGTGTCGGCAGCTTCGGACGCGGGGACGACGCGCTTCACCATGGCGTTCCCCAAGTCCCCCTAGCATTGCGAGTTTGGAAGGGAATCTTCTGCACCACGCTGCACTCGAACGGCACAGACTCTCACTCACCTTCATTGCTCCCCGACTCGAAGATTTCCGGGCGCCGATCCGAGGGCCGCGTATCCACCTTCAGCACCCGCTCCATGTAGGCGAGCGCGTGGCGGTTTTCCTCGGGATCGACCGAAGCGACGCAGTCCTCCGGCACCCAGAGCCGGAACCCTCGCATGTAGGCATCGTTGGCCGTGAAGAGGACGCAGATGTCGCCGGTGAGCCCCGTCAGGATCAACTTGCGCGTGCCAAGATGCGCGAGCAGGACCTCTAGGGCGGTGCCGTAGAATCCCGAATGCTTTGGCTTGAGGACGAAGTAGTCGTCGTCGCCGGGCAGCAGGCATTCCACCAGCGCCCGGCCGCGGCTACCTGATCGCTGGCAATGGGTGATCACCTCCTTGAACTGATCACGCCACCGCCCGAAGTTGTCGTTCACATAAATGACGGGCATACCGGCTTTTCTGGCCC
>CAZLYT010000121.1:0-2855 GCA_964563515.1 uncultured Candidatus Competibacteraceae bacterium
AAGGTGCGGCGGAGATCGTGGAGCGTGAAGGGGATTCCCGACCGGATGCTGACCTTGGTCATGTGTTTGCGAGGCTCCACCAGGAAGCCCGCCGCGCCACTTCCAGCGAAGACGTAGCCGTTGATCTGCGCCGCTGCCCGACGCTCCAGTACTTGAGCCGCGAACGGAGACAACGGCAGAACGAGTGGAATACGGTTCTTGGGATCCGGAATCACCAGGGTTCGCCGGTCCAGGTCCACGTCTGACCAACGCAGCTGCGCGGCTTCCTGTCGCCGAAGTCCGGTGAACAGGAGGAACACCAGATAGTCCGAGATGATTGCGGCCTTATCGGGGCCCTCGCGGCCGAGGGTAGTGACGGCTTCGTACCAGCGCGCGAGCTCGTCGCGGCGAATGGCAGTCTGGCGTCGAGAGCTTCGGTACCAGGAGCGGGTCTGCGTGATCCTGGCAACCGGGTTATCCCGCAGCAGCGCCCGCCCGGTCTCGTCCTCGTAATGGGCAATGGCGAAGTTCAGCACCGATCGCAGAAACCGCATCGCCAAGTTGGCGTAGGCCTCGCCCCGCTCGTCGCCGAGCTGCTGGTGCCGCCGCAGCACCGCATCTTTTCGGATGTCGACCAGCTTCCTTGACTCCCAGTCCTCGAACGCCACCGCCATCAGCCGGCGATAGTCGTAGACGGTCTTCGGCTTCAGGTTCTTGCGTGCCCGGAGGAAGTCCTCGAAGGCCTTGCCCAGCGTGACGCCCTCGAACTCCGCCCGCTGCTTGTCCGCGACCGGATTGCCGCCGCCGGCAATGCTGCCAAGCATCTCCTGCGCACGCTTGCGCGCCTGCTCAACCGTCAGTTCCGGGTAGCGGCCGAGCTTGATCCGTCTCACCCGCCCATCGACCCGCTTCTCCACGACGAAAGCCTTCACCCCACCAGCCGTGATTCGGACCGCGAAGCCCTTCAGCTCAGCGTCTCGCAGAAAGGTCTGCCCGGTCTCCGGCGTCCGCAAGCGATCGACAACGGTCTTGGTTAGTCGGACTTTCTGATCAGGGCTCCGTGTAGACGCCATGTAGACGCTCCGCATCAAATCACCGCGGAGAGCTTAGGCCCTCTTCAAAAAAATAAGCAAGCACTGACGGTGGGTTGCGAAGCTTGTGCAAACTGGGTCAAAGACCGTCAAACCCAGATTTCGCTAATCGTAATCAGTAGGTCCGCAGTTCGAGTCTGCGTTCCGGCACCAATGTACTCAACGCCTTATCCAATCTGGCAAGTAGGCTGCCGCAGATAGGCACGCGCCGAGCTCGGGCAGGTACATACCGAGCCCAGCTGCTGAGGGAAGAGCGGAGCGGACCACGGTTTCTCGACCGGCATCTTTTGGTCTGATGTGAATTGTAGGGGGAGGTCTGGGCCGCTGGAGGTCTGTCTGCATGCCGCAGGAAGTCATACCGTGCGGCCGAGCGCCACCGGCGGTGACACTGACACGGTCATCCAAGCCCCTGCATGCTCGCCACCGGTGACCCTGCGAACAGTCCAGCGAAATCCGAAGGACTCATTGTTTTGAGAGATGATGACTACCGCGAAAACTGCTTCGTCTTCGGATCGCAAGCGTTCGGCTACCTGGTGCGACCGGTGATTGAGCAGCATTCGGTACGTCGGGCCCTTGATCATGCGTGTGAAGCGCTCAAGTGGTCCCGTCATGCGCTTGTTGTCTGGATGGGCAAAGGCCCAGTTCTGTTCGATCCCGGCGTCGGTTCGCGGGCTATCGTTTGCCTGCAAGGCAGTGAGCTGGATGGCAACGACTTCGGCGGGCTTGAGCCGAGGGTCTGGGGCCAAAGTCTCCGTTGCCCAAGTCGGCAGTGCCACTAGCAGGAAGGCGGTCGCGAGCAGGATCGGTCGCATGATGAAGGCTCGTCGTGGTGGCCCGAGCATTTTGTTCTTGGACTGGTGCCAGAGGTTCCCGAACCAAGCCCGTGACGCACGACCGAGGAGCGAGGCGAGTAGGTTGATGGGGGTCTCAGCCTGGCGTCGAAACGCCTCGGTAGCCGGTAGGTACCAATGCGGCGGTCATGCGCCAGTCTCTGCGGTTGCGGACAGACCGCGGGCGAGGCATCAGTGTGCAAATCTCGACCGATGGCCGTGACCGAATCGAGGGGAGGCGGGTCGCCCGTAGATGTAGGTCTGCGGTCCACGGGCCCCGTAACGTTGGTGCCGATACCCTCCATACGGGTGCTCGAGGCTTCTATTCTCCCAGTGCCTGCGCTCGCGGTAGTGGGGTTTGGTTGAAGGTCCAACTCGGTCACGAAAGTCCAGAAGTATTGAGTACTTGCTGGAGTTGAAACCGTACCCGAATGCGTCGTGGCTGCTGTAGCTATTGCTAGCGCATCCGCCGACACCGGCCAACAGAGCCGTGAGCACCCACGTTTTCCACCGTTGCCGTATCACTGGACTCTCGCCCTGTGGCAGGCCATGCCCGATACTCGATTGGTCTTCTGTGGATACGGCGAGTTCGATTGTCGCGAGATCGTGGCTTGCGGTGCCACCCGCCATGGGTTGTCAGACGATCCCGTTTCTGTTGAACCCATCTCTCGGCGATGAAGCGGATGAGGTTCGGGTAGCGGTCCCGCATGATCGGCGTCAGCGCCTGAGATAGCTCGTAACGGATGATGGTGACGATGACAGCCGAGCGCTCTGCCATGGCAAGTGTCTCCAGCAGGCGGACGTCGGCCACGTCACCGAAGGCGGCGAGGTAGCCATCGGCGCTCGGGCGAGGAAACGGTCGTAGTCCATTCCCACCGCGTCGTAGGCCAGGCCGAGCTTCGTGGGCGACAGCGCGTCTACTGCATACGGCAGCCTCAGCGCGATTTCGCCTTAC
>CAZLYT010000122.1:0-4341 GCA_964563515.1 uncultured Candidatus Competibacteraceae bacterium
TGATCACCGGTGCGATGCAGGCAACCAGCGTCAGCATCTGGACGACGCAGATGGTCTGTCTGCGTCGGCTCGCCGGCAACGACCGCCGCAGCCAAGGCACGAACGCGCCGGCCATAACGAAAACGTAGCGCATGAATCCCGTTAGCAGCACCCACGACCCCGCCTTGTCGAGCTGCCAAGCCAGCACCGCCAGCACGGCTATCAGCAGCGCATCGGTCTCCATGTCGAAGCGGGCTCCGAACTCGCTGGCGAGCCTCAAGCGGCGCGCCAGCCACCCATCCAGGCCATCCAATATGCCGACCAGAAGCGCAACGCCGACCGCCGCCCAGGCCACCTGCAGGCTGCCGGGCTCGCCCACCAGCCCGAGAAGCATGGCCACCGCGGCCGCTCGAACCAGGGTGATTTGGTTGGCGGCGCCAAACCTATCGCCGGAATGCGCGCGCGACAGGTTGATCAGCACGAAGGCCACGATGATGCAGAAGGCGGCCATAACCTTCGGCGCGAAAGCAAGATTGAGCGCCAGGTGATGGGTCAGCCCTAGCGCTGCCGCCAACACACCGCCAGCGGTTATTAGAACGCTCTGGGTAGCGCTAGCTACCAGTGCCGTCTCCCCTTGTCTCGCTGCCACCATCGCGCTCCGGGTCTACAATCTTGCCACCGCGGGTCGGGCCCACGTGCCCGCACCGGGTGAACCTAGGAGCCCCCCGCTTGTCCCGCTCATGATGCCTGTGACAGCCGATACCGCGCTCGCGTTCTGGGTGACCGCGCCGAACCAGGGTGAAATCCGGGGTGAAGCACTGCCTGCAGCGGGCGAGGGGGAGGTGCTGGTGCGCGCCCTCTACAGCGGCATCAGCCGCGGCTCGGAGGCGCTGGTGTTCCGGGGCCAGGTCCCGGCCAGCGAGTATCAGCGCATGCGGGCCCCATTCCAGAGCGGCGACTTTCCGGTGCCCGTGAAATACGGCTACGTCAGCGTGGGCGAGGTGGAACAGGGTCCGCCCGAGCTGCGGGGACGCTCGGTATTCTGCCTGTATCCACACCAGACTCGTTACGTGGTCCCAGCCAGCGCCGTGCTACCACTGCCGGAGCGAGTGCCCGCGGCCCGGGCAGTGCTGGCGGCTAACCTGGAGACTGCCGTCAACGCGGTGTGGGATGCGCGTCCCAGCGTCGGCGATCGGGTCGCCGTGGTGGGGGCCGGAACCCTGGGTTGCCTCACCGCTTGGCTCATTGGCCAGTTTCCGGGGAGCCGGGTTCAGCTAGTGGACGTGGACCAGCGGCGCCAACCGCTTGCGGACGCTCTGGGCGTGGGCTTCGCCACGCCGGAGCAGGCGGCCGGCGAATGCGACCTGGTGGTCCACAGCAGCGGAACGCCCGCCGGGCTGGAGACGGCACTCGCTATGGCCGGCTTCGAGGCCACGGTGCTCGAGCTGAGCTGGTACGGCGACCAGCAAGTGCCGGCACCATTGGGACAGGCTTTCCACAGCCGCCGCTTGATCCTGCGCTCGTCACAGGTCGGCGCCATCCCGTGCCAGCGCCGCGCGCGCTGGGATTTCAACGCTCGCTTGCGGCTGGCGCTGAGACTCCTCGAGGCGCCGGCGCTGGATCGGTTGATTTCTGGAGAGAGCCCGTTCCAAGCCCTCCCCGAGATCATGGCTCGGTTGGCGAATGATCCAGACGGTAGCCTGTGCCATCGGATTCGTTACGACTGAAACTGGAGAAGCCCACAATGAATACCGTCTGCGTCCGCGACCACTTCATGATCGCCCACAGCTTCAGAGGGGATGTATTCGGCCCGGCTCAGCGCCTGCACGGGGCCACCTATGTGGTCGATGTGGAGCTGAAGCGAGAGGCGCTCGATGCCGACGGCGTCGTGGTCGATATTGGCCTGGCCAGCGCGGCCTTGCACAAGGTGTTAGAACCCCTCGCCTACCGCAACCTGGACGAAGATCCCACCTTCGGCGGCCGCAACACCACCACCGAGGTGCTCGCGCGCCACCTGTTCGATCAGCTCGCGGCCGCGATCCAACAGGGCGAGCTGGGCGCCTCGGCGCGCGGGCTCAATGGCATGCGAGTGGTGCTGCGAGAGTCGCACCTGGCCTGGGCCAGCTACGAGGCCGACCTACCCGGCGGCACCGTGGTCTGACGCCGTGGCTGCATGCAGGTCTCGAGTGGCGAGGGCGAGCCGTGGTCAATGAGCGCCTAGCTACCCTCCATCTGCTGCTTCCCGGGGAACCCACCACTGCCACCGGCGGCTATATCTACGACCGCCGCATTTGTGAGGGTTTGAGATCCCTGGGCTGGAACGTGCACGTGCACTCACTGGACTCGAGCTTCCCGCTCGCCGATGCCCCCGCCCTGGACCACGCGCGCAGCGTGCTGGCGGGAATTCCGAGCGGCGGAGTGGTGCTGCTCGACGGACTTGCATTGGGCGGCATGCCGGAGCTGGCGGAGGCGGAAGCAGAACGACTCCGCTTGGTGGGGCTGGTACATCACCCCCTGGCCGACGAGACGGGCCTGGATCCGGCCGCCGCCGCCCAGCTGGCGACGGCCGAGCGCCGGGCCCTGGCCGGCGTGCGGCGGGTGATCGTCACCAGCCCCAGCACCGCCTCCGCACTGGCGGGCTATGGCGTTTCGGCGGACCGGGTCGACGTGGTCCTGCCGGGCACTGATTCGGCTCCTCTGGCGGCAGGGTCGGGCGGGCCGGGCCTGCGGCTGCTGTGCGTGGCGAGCTTCACCCCTCGCAAGGGTCACGCACTGCTGCTGGATGCGCTTTCGACCCTCACCGACAGGCCCTGGACGCTGGTGTGCGCAGGCAGCCTGCAACAGGACCCCGCCACCGCGGCGGCCGTGCGGCAGCGCCTGCAGGCGCCAGCGTTGGCGGGGCGGATCACGCTCCTGGGCGAGCTCGACCCCGTGGCCTTGGAGCAGCTCTACCACGACGCCGACTTGTTCGTGCTGGCCACCTACCACGAAGGCTACGGGATGGTCTTGGCGGAGGCTCTGGCCCGGGGCTTGCCCGTGCTCAGCACTCGGGTGGGCGCGGTACCCGATACGGTGCCAGCTGATGCTGGCATGCTGGTCCCGCCCGGAGATCTGCAAGCCTTGACCGCCGCGCTGGCGGCGCTGATGGACCAACCGGAGACGCTGGCACAGCTGGCCGCCGGCGCCCGCGCCGCTCGCGGGCAGTTCCCCACCTGGCAAGACGCCAGCCAGCGCATGGCGCAGGTGCTCGCTGCCATCGCTGCGGGATGAGCGGATTCAGCGCCGACTGGCTCGCGCTGCGCGAGCCCCACGATCGGCGCGCCCGCTCCGGCGCCCTGGAACAACGGCTGCGGACTTGGAAGCCCTCCGGCAGGGCATGGCGAGTGGTGGACCTAGCCTGCGGCACCGGCGCCAACTTGCGCCACCTGGCGCCTCGTCTGGGCGGCACCCAGCACTGGCTGCTGGTGGACCATGACGCGGAGCTGGTGGCACAGCTGCCACGGCTGCTGGCGCGCTGGTCCGCCCGCAGCGGTCTCAGCTGCGAACGGAACACCAACAAAGAGGTACTGCGACTTGCTGGCCGGCGCCTCGATTGCCATGCGCGCGTGGCTCAGCTGGACCTCTACCAAGCGCTGCAGCGAGCCATTCCGTCGGACACCCAGGTGGTGGTGTGTAACGCGCTGCTGGACCTGGTGTCCGCGGCTTGGCTCGAAGGCCTCGCCGATCGCTGCCAGGCCCTAGGCGCGGCCCTGTTGTGCACGCTGAGCTACGACGGGCGCATCAGGCTGCGCCCGCCGAGCCCCCATGACGCTTGGCTACAACGGCTGGTCAACCACCATCAACGCGGCGACAAGGGCTTTGGCCCGGCGCTGGGGGCCACCGCGGCGGAAGTGGCCCGGCGGATTCTGGAGCACCGAGGCTATCGAGTGTGGCTCTCCGCTAGCGACTGGCAGGTCGGGGGTGACTACCCGGCGCTGCAGCGAGAGCTCCTGGCGGGGTGGGCTCAGGCGGCTTGCGAGCAGCAGCCGACCGCGAAGCGAAAGCTACGGGCGTGGTCGCGGCTCCGGGCGGCGGCCCTCGCCAGCGGCAAGTCGACGCTGCGTGTGGGCCACCAGGATCTGCTTGGGCTGCCGTCGCCTGGTTGACACCAGCTTCAATCAGCGCGACTCGCTGCGCACTCGCAGATCGCAGTCGAACAGGATGTCCTGCCCCATTTGAAACACACGATGGCGGGGGCGCAGGCATCGTTCGAGGGTGGCCGGCGCCGGCAATCGAATGCCGGGGCGACCGGCCCCGATGAGCAAAGGCGCCACGGCCAGGTGCAATCGGTCCAGCAGTCCGGCCGCCAGGAATCCGGACACG
>CAZLYT010000123.1:0-8801 GCA_964563515.1 uncultured Candidatus Competibacteraceae bacterium
GCCGAGCTGGGTGGGGCAGGAGTTTGCCGGTGCGCCGTTGGGCGATGAGCGCTTGAGTCGGCGGCTGGTGGCGAGCGTCGCGCGCTTGGCCGAGCAGCCCGGGCGGGAATTCTCCGCCGCGGCCCAAGGCGATGTGGCGGCGATTCGCGGCTATTACCGCCTGATCGACAAACCGCAAGATTCGGCGGTGACCATGGCGGCCATCCTCGCCCCGCATCAGGCGCGCACCCGCCAACGGATGGCCCATGAGCGCGAGGTGCTGTGTGTCGCCGACCGCACCACGCTCGATTATTCGGGCCTCGCCGAGTGTACGGGCCTGGGCCGCACGGGCAGCAATCAGACCGGGGCCCACAGCCGCGGCATCGAGATGCATTCGACGCTGGCGATCAACGCCCAAGGCGTGCCGCTCGGGATCGTCGATGTGCGCTGCCGCACGCCGGACCCGGAGGCCGAGCCGAGCACGCCACAGACCCCGCTCGAAGAGAAGAAGAGTGTCGATTGGGTGTTGGGGCTGGACAGCTGCATGGCGCTGGCCGAGCAGCTGCCCGAGACCCGCATCACCTGTGTGATGGACCGCGAGGCGGATTTCTTCGAGCTGTTCGATCGCCATCGACAAAACCCGTGCGTGGATCTCCTGATCCGCGCCCAATACAACCGCCAGACCAGCACCCAGCTCAAGATCTTCGATCGGCTGCGCCAAAGCCCGGTCCGTGGCACGGCGCAGCTGCACCTCAAACGCCAAAGCGCGCGGCCCAAGCGCGCCAAACAAAAGCCGCGCCCGGGCCGAGCCGCTCGGGTGGCGACCCTTGAGCTGCACTACGAGAAGATCGAGTTCGCCGCCCCCGCCCATCTCAAAGGCAAAGCGCCCCTTTGCCTGTGGGCGGTGCTGGCGCGGGAGAAGAACCCACCCGCGGACGGCCAGCGCCTCGAATGGTGCCTGCTCACCAGCCGCGCCCTCACCGAACCCGCCGACGCCGAGCGATGCTTGCGCGATTATGCGCTTCGCTGGCGCATCGAAGACTGGCATCGGGTGATCAAGACCGGCTGCCGGGTGCAAGAGTTGGCGCACGAGCGCCTCGAGCGTCTGGAACGCTCCATTGCCATCAACCTGGTCATCGGCTGGCGGATCATGGTGATGACGCTGCTCGGGCGCGAGGTCCCGGACCTGCCCGCCGAGGTCCTGTTCTCGGACATCGAGATCGAGGTCCTGAGCGCCTGGGCGAACGGGCGACGCTACGCCAAGGCGCCGCGCAAGCTCGGCGAAGCCATCCGGCTGGTTGCCATGCTCGGCGGCTACCCCGGGCGCAAACACGATCCCCCACCCGGACACGAGGTGATGTGGTATGGCTACCAGTACCTGACCACCTTGTGTGTCGGCTATGAGCTTCGAGGATAACGACCTGAAAAATGACCGATCAACTCGCCCCGCGCGATATCTGGGCAAAGGGCAGTGCTAGCCTGCACTAGCAATCTGGTTGCGATGTACTCGAGCACGCCGAGAGACCCGAGAGCGTAGCTCGCGCGTCTGCGCTTGCCTCAAGTGTTCGGTTCCGGCTCCCGCGCAGTCGGCGCTTCGCTCGACGGCGCCAACGCATCTACCTGTCGCAACCACGCCATGAACAGCTCATAGCCTAGCGCCAGGATCACCGAGCCGACGAACAATCCGATCACGCCCGAAAGCAGCATGCCACCGATGGCGCCAACGAGAATCACGATCATGGGTGTCTGCAATCCGCGCCCCAGCAGCATCGGCTTGAGGAAGGTGTCGCTCATACTGACGAAGAGGCTCCAGATGGTAAACACCACCGCCGGCACGGTGTCCGCGACGTTGAAGACGTAAATGATGATGGGTCCAAGAACCAGGATTGGCGGCAGTTGCACCACGGCCAGCAGCAGTACCAGCACCGCCCACAGCCCCGCGCCCGGCACCTGCATCACCAGCAACCCGATACCGGCCAGGAGCGCCTGGATCAAGGCCACGCCCAGCACGCCGCGGGCGACGCTGCGCACCGTCTTGCCGGCAATAATGGCGTATTCGTCGCCACCGCTACCTGCTAGACGGATGGCAATGCGCCGGGCGATGTCGGCTCCGGCATCCGCGTTGGCCATCAACACACCAGCGATCAAGATCGAGACGATGAAGTAGATCACCGCGAGGCCAGTGCTGGCCCCGGCCGCCAGCAGCCACCTTCCAATTACCTGCAGCTGCGGCTCTACCGTCACCAGCGCCTGCTCCAGATTCTGCGAGGCCAGCATCCAAAAGGCATGCAGCCGATCGCCGACCAGGGGCCATTCAGCCACCGACGCGGGCGGCGGCGGCACGTTCATGCTGCCATCCGTAAGCGTTGTTGCAAACCGCTGTGCGCTCTCCGCCAGTGAGGCGCCGAGCATGATCGTGGGTGTAATGAGTAGCGCCAGCGCCAGCAGAGTCAACACCGTGGCGGCGACTTTTCTATGGCCTGCGAGGGTCGTCACTAGTCGCAGGTACAGTGGATAGACCGCCACCGCGATGATCACCCCCCAGACGATGGGTGCGATGAAAGGCTCAACGATCTGAAAGCACCACAGGGCAAGGAGGGCAATCATGCCAATACGAATGGCGGCCTCTACGGCTCTCGTCCGGAACTGCTCAGCGTCCGGCGTTGGTTCTCCAGGCTTCATCATCACGAGTGAATTCCGCCAAGGTTCAAGAGCAACGATGGATTGGCTGCTTTGCTAATCGGCTGGTCAAGGCGTGCAGATTCGCAGCGCGCGGCCACTTTGCACCCGTCGTTGGCCCGCAACAAGTTGCGATTGCCCGGTGCCCCGCCCTGTCACCAGGACAGTCACCTGCGCCTGCTATCGATAGTCGCCTTGGCCAACGCACAGGAGACTCCGGGGATGAGGCCGCAGCAGACTTCTGCTTCGAAGGCATCGCGGGACGGGGGCGCAGCACGATCTGCGATGGCTCGGCGACCCGTGTAAGTGGCAGCGACATTTCCAACATCTTCGCCCAGGCTTTCCTGGACCAGAGCCCGTGCCTACCGAGGATGTTCGCGACCTGGGCTCGGCGCAAACTGGCGAGGGGCCGATCTGGTCCGGACAATGTGGGGGAGCGGGCCCTCCGAAGCCGCTGCGACAGCGGGGGCGACGGGCGCGATCGGGCTTCCTGGGCGCGGGCGAAGCACGAGAAGTGTCGGTGGCCTGTCCCTGGACAACTCCGCATACTCCTCCGCCGGAACCTGTGGAGGATCGCCTGCGTTCTGATTAAGGAGCAGCTCTGGAGCAGGCTTCGGGCTTGGAAGCCGAGCGCCGCCTCGGCCCGGATGCGGCTGCTGGTAGAAGTCCGATTGCACCTCCAGCTCGCACACTTTCCGCCCATGAGAGCCGGCATTCGAGTCGGCCAACCTTGCCACTGCGGAGGATCCTGATGTTTCTCGAAATGCTACGCGCCGAAGGTCTGGCAGCACTGTCCTACGTGATCGGTGACGGCGAGCATGCCGCGGTC
Source organism: uncultured Candidatus Competibacteraceae bacterium (assembly GCA_964563515.1). GTDB lineage: Bacteria > Pseudomonadota > Gammaproteobacteria > Competibacterales > JAHEDQ01 > CAZLYT01. The sequence goes on from CAZLYT010000123.1 coordinate 3,488, forward strand.
ATCGATCCGCAGCGCGACTGTGAGCGTTACATCGACATTGCGCACCGCAACGGGGCTCGCGTCAGCCACATCTTCGAGACCCATCGCAACGAGGATTACGTGGTCGGCTCGCTGGATCTGGCCGGGCGTACGGGTGCCGCCATCCATCACGGTCGCAACTTCGATTTCGACTACGGTGAGGGCGTTGGCGACCGCACGGAGTTTCAGCTCGGCGATCTCCGATTGGTGGTGCTGGAAACGCCTGGCCACACCGACGAGAGCATTTCCATCGTGGCCTACGACACCGCCTTCAGCGCCGATGAGGCGGTGGCCGTCTTTACTGGCGATGCGCTTTTCATCGGTGACGTGGGGCGCACCGACTTCTATCCCGATCGCGCCGAAGAAGTCGCGGGGCTGCTCTACGACAGCTTGCACCGGAAGCTGCTGCCACTCGGCGACCAGGTACTGCTCTATCCCGCCCACGGCGCCGGCTCGGTGTGCGGCTCAGGGATGGCGTCCCGCGAGTTCTCCACGCTCGGCTACGAACGCCAGCACAACCCGCGTCTGCAGCTCTCACGAGATGAATTCATCGACTACAAGGTCAACGAGCATCACTACCAGCCGCCCTATTTCCGCGAGATGGAGCAGGCCAACAAAGAAGGGCGGCGACTGACTGCGCGACCGACGCCGAAGCCAGTCGGCGCCGAGCAGATTGCTGAGGCAATGTCGGCGGGGCTCGTGCTCGTCGATGTGCGCAGCCCGGAAGCGGTTTGCGGCGCCCACATTCCGGGAAGCCTCGCTATCCCGCTACCCATGCTATCCGCCTTTGCTGGCTGGTACTTGCCCTACGATCGGCCCCTGGGCCTGGTTGTGCACGACTATCAGGAGCTCGAGACGGCGGTGCGACACCTGCTGCGGCTGGGTTTCGAGCGCATCGAGGTGTTCTTGGATGAAGGGCTTCATGCCTGGGAGATCAGTGGGCGTGACTACGACACCATTCCGGCGATCCACGCCCGAGAGCTGAAGCAGCGGATCGAGTCGGGCGATGAGTTCACCTTGTTGGATGTGCGCTCGCTCGACGAGTGGCGGCAGGGCCGCTTGCCCGGCGCCGTCCACATCTATGTGGGCGAGCTCGATCAGAAGCGGGAGCAGGTGCCGGCCGATCGACCCATCGTCACATTTTGTGGCAGCGGGCAGCGTGCCCTGGTGGCGGCCTCGGTGCTGAAGCAGAAGGGCTTCGAGGATGTGGCCGTCTGCCTGGGCTCCATGGCCGCTTGTCGGGCGATCGGCTGCCCCATACAGGCCTGATGCCTGCTGGCAAGGGCCCAGGATCTACGCCGCCTCGGGCATCTTTATCACCCGCTTGCCGATGAAGTCCTTGCTCATGAAATCCCGCTGCGCTCGGGCCAGCTCGCGGAGCGGGTAGGTTGCAGCCAGCGGCGGTTGGATCGTTCCCCCGACGGCATAGTCGCGCACCCTGCGAAAGTCCGCGTGGGTACCCTTGGAGCCAGGTTCTCAATTGCCAAATTCGCCACCTGCCTCCAAGCAGCAGCCACGCCTAAGCGTAGCGGCGGTCGTGTCTGAGCTCCTCCTCGATGGGTCGCACCTCGATGCTTCCGAGGCGGGCCGAAGGCCACCTCGCTGCGATCTGAACAGCTTCGTCCATGTTGCGGGCCTCGATCAGGAAGAAGCCGCCGAGCTGTTCCTTGGTTTCGGCGAAAGGCCCGTCGGTTGCCGATAGCTGGCCGTCCCGAACTCGCACCGTGGTCGCAGTGCGGGCACTTTGCAGGGCCTGCGTGGCGACCAGTCGCCCGCTGCCCCGAAGAGCCTCCACATAGGCCAGGGTCTGGGACCTGATCGCGTCCCACTCACCTTGGGAAAGGCCGTTCAGGACCCCTTCCTCCTCGTATGCCAGGCACAAGTACTTCACTGAAACCTCCTCGGATATCGCTGCTGCGCGCCAGCCATGTCGTCAGTCGGGGAGGGTCTCCTTCCCCATCGAGTCGAGATTGAGCCAGCGGGCGCGTTGCGGCTGGGGCGCGGCCGGGTCGAGTGCGAGCACCTCCAGCTAGAGCATGGGTCCAAGCCTTTGCAGGAGATTGTGAGGCTCCAGGGGCGGACGCGAGCCCCCGGCCTGCGGGACGACGCCAAGTGTCTGCTCGATGTATTCGACGCCGACGGTCAGCAAAGGCGCTGTAACATCCAAATGGTCCATCCGAGCTTCGAGCATTGCGTCAAGCCTGGGTCGGGGGCGGGAACTGAGTCGTAACCTGTGCTACAGGCAGAGTAGACCCAGAGACTACTCATTGCCTGCGCCGACGCGCATTGCTGTGGGTGCCGCGTGCGCTATGGTTGTCATGCCCAGGTAGCAAAGAGGTTGGGCCATGTTCGAGTCGGCGGAGCTGGGCCGAGCGGTCAGCAAGAGCGACTTCAAGGTGCAGTCGGCGCCGCTCCGTGAGGAACTGCTGCGGCTGCAAAGTGAATACCTGCAGCAGGCCCGGCGGCAGATCATCCTATTGCTTTCTGGAGTCGACGGCGGCGGCAAGAGCGAGAGCCTTGCCCTGATGAACGAGTGGATGGATCCGCGCTGGCTGATCACCAATGCCTACGAGCTGCCAAACGAGGTCGAGCGCCGCCTGCCGCGCTTCTGGCGCTATTGGCGGGATCTGCCGCCCCGGGGGCGCATCGGCTTGTTCATGAGCGCTTGGTACTCCGAGCCCTTCCTTGACCGCGTGTACGACCGCATCGAGCCGAGCGCCTACGATGACTGCCTGGAGCGCATCGTCCGCTTCGAGCAGGCGCTGGCCGACGACGGGGCGGTGATTGTGAAATTCTGGATGCATCTGAGCCGCGAGGCGCAGGAGCGGCGGCTCCACAACCTGGAGCAGGACCCGCTGACGGAGGCGCGGGTCACCGAGCAGGACTGGAAGAACTGGCGCAATTACGACCGCTTTATCGACGTGGCCGAGCTCACTATCTCGCGAACCCATACGGGCAATGCTCCCTGGGTCATCATCGAAGGTGCCGACCGGCATTACCGCAGCCTGGCCGTGGCGCAGGTGGTTCGCGACGCCCTGGACCGAGCGTTGGAGCCCATGCCGGCGCCCTCACCCCCGCCCCCGCCTCCCCTGGAGGTCAAGAAGCGCAAGGGTCGTAAGACCAAGTCGGTGGACCGGGTGGCCGGTGCTCTCACCGTTCTATCCCGCCTCGAAATGTCGAAAAAGTTGACCAAGCAGGAGTACGAGGAGCGCTTGCCAGTGCTGCAGGCGGAGATGCACCACCTCCACCTGCGGGCCAAGGACAAAGGTATCGCCTCGATGCTGGTATTCGAGGGGCCGGATAGCGCGGGCAAGGGCGGGGCGATTCGGCGGGTATGCACGGCACTTTCCCCGCGCAACTACCAGGTGCACGGCGTCGCCAAGCCCACCGACGAGGAAGCCGCCCAGCACTATTTGTGGCGCTTCTGGCGGCATGTTCCCCGGGATGGCCATATCGGCATGTTCGATCGCTCCTGGTATGGTCGGGTGCTGGTGGAGCGGGTCGAAGGCTTCGCCAGCGACAGCGAGTGGCGGCGAGCTTACGCCGAGATCAACGATTTCGAGCAGCAGTTCACCGAGCACGGCATCGTGCTGATGAAATACTGGATCCACATCACCCAGGAGGAGCAGTACAAGCGCTTCAAGCAGCGCGAGAGGACGCCACACAAGCGCTGGAAGCTGACTGACGAGGACTGGCGCAATCGCGAGAAGTGGGATCTCTACGAGCACGCAGTCCACGACATGGTGCAATACACCAGCACCCCCCACGCGCGTTGGACCCTGATCGAAGGCAACGACAAACGCTTTGCCCGCATCGCCGTGTTACGAAGCTTCTGCGAGAACCTGCAGCGGGCCATCGAGAGCGGCTAATCAAGGACTCACGGTTTGCGGTCCCACGCAAGGCAGTGCCGCCGTGATGGTCCACCGAAGCGGAAACCGCTGGGCAACCCCTTCACCTGGTCTACACCGCTCGATCCCCTGCCGTGACCTCGGGGTATCCTGTGCGCCTTCTCGGCCGGAGCTGAAGCCCCACTACACCTGATGGCCCCTGGACGGGGCCCCGCAACGAGAGCAACGGTGACGCGATCCACCTCCAGTCCGGCACTCGCCGCCGGAAGCACGAGCTACTCGCAGTTCCTGTCACGCAACCGCGTGTTCCTGGGGTTCGGATTTCTGACCGCCTTTGCCTCCAGCTTCGGCCAGACCTACTTCATTGGTGTCTTCGGCCCTCAGATCCGGGCCGACTTCGCTCTGAGCCACACCGCCTGGGGCACCGTGTACCTGGTCGGGACCCTGTCCAGCGCGGCTCTGCTGCCGTGGTCGGGAAAGTTCATCGATCGTCTGCCGTTGCAGGTCTACACGCCACTGGTGTGCGGGCTGCTCATCCTGGCTTGCGCGGCCATGGCTGGTGCCGGAGATGTGCTCGCCCTAACCGTGGCTATCTTCCTACTGCGCCAGGCAGGTCAGGGGCTAATGAGCCACGTGTCGCTCGCCAGCATGGCGCGCTACTTCTCGGCCGAGCGCGGTCGAGCCATTGCCATCGCCTCGCTAGGTTTCGCGGCCGGCGAGGGCGTGCTGCCGTTGCTGGCGGTGTTCGCTATTGGTTTCCTGGGTTGGCGCGGCGCGTACCTTGGCAACGTGATGCTGTTGGTCGTGTTGTTGGTGCCGGCAATTCTCTGGCTCTTGCGCGGCCACCAGGCCCGACACCGCGCCCACCTGGCGCAGTTCTACGCCGCCGTTCATGGCGACGGGCCTCGTCAGCGCTCCTGGTCCCGGGGCGAGATGTTGAGAGACCGGCGCTTCTACTTGCTGTTGCCAGGCGTGTTGGCCCCGCCGCTCATCGTCACCGCATTGTTCTTCCACCACTTGAGCGTGGCCGACGCCAAAAGCTGGTCGCACCAGTGGATCACCGCGGGCTATGTGGTCTATGCCGCTGGAACCGTGCTGATTGCCCTGATTGCCGGGCAACTCATCGATCGCTTGGGAGCGGCTCGATTGCTGCCCGTGATGCTCATACCCATGGCCCTGGGGCTGATCCTGTTCGCGTCATTCGACAGCCGGGCAGTGACCTGGCCGTATCTGGCCCTGATAGGATTCACCGTCGGCATCGGCCACACCGCGTCTTCGGCGATTTGGGCAGAGCTCTACGGAGTTGCGCATCTGGGTGCGATCAAGAGCCTGGCCAGCGCGCTGGGAGTCTTCGCCTCGGCACTGGGGCCGGTCATCATGGGCGGGATGATGGATCTGGGCGTTCGGGCCGACCGAGTGGGATTGGCGTTCGCGGCCTACGCGATTCT
>CAZLYT010000124.1:0-11159 GCA_964563515.1 uncultured Candidatus Competibacteraceae bacterium
AGTGGTGCCGAGGAGAGGACTTGAACCTCCACGAGCTTTCGCCCACACGGACCTGAACCGTGCGCGTCTACCAATTCCGCCACCTCGGCAGGGGACGGGGCGGCCGGGAACCCGGCTGCCGCAGGGCGCGTAATGTAAAACTGGCCCTGGGGGTTGTCAAACCTTCCGGGTGACCGCCGGGGCGGGGTCGCCTCGCTTTCGGGCGACGCGTATGATGGCAGCCCCCGCTTGAACGCATCCCATTGAGAAGAAAGCCGAACGTGGCTAAGAGCCGATCCCGAACCGGTGCCGGTAAGCGCACCACCGACTGGCGCCGCCAGGACCCGAACTACCAGCGCGAGCAAGAGCAGTACGGGCGCGCCATCCCGAGTCGCGATTTCTTGCAGCAGCACCTCAGCCGACGCGAGCCGTTGACCGCCGACCAGGTTTGTCGCGAGCTCGATGTGGAGGAGGACTGGGCGCGGGAAGCCGTGCGGCGCCGCCTGGGCGCCATGGCCCGCGACGGCCAGCTGGTGCGCAACCGCCGCGGCGCCTACGGCCCCGCCGGCAAGATGGACGTGCTCGCAGGTCGGGTGATTGCGCATCCGGAGGGTTACGGCTTTCTGGTCCCCGACGACGGGAGCGACGATCTCTCTCTCCCCGCCCGCGAGATGCGGGCGCTGATGCACGGCGACCGGATCCAGGCCAGCGTCGCGGGGCTCGATCGCCGAGGTCGCCGGGAAGGCAAGCTGGTGGAGGTGCTGGAGCGCAACACCCAGCGCCTGGTGGGGCGCTACCACGAGCACCACGGGGTGGGGCGGGTGGTGCCGGACAACCGGCGGCTATTCCACGAGATCCTGGTGCCTCCAGCGGAGACCGCCGGCTCCCGCGACGGCCAGATCGTCAGCGTCGAGATCGTCGAGCAACCCAGCGCGACGGAGGGGCCGGTAGGACGCGTCTCCGAGGTGCTCGGCGATCACATGGCACCCGGAATGGAGGTGGAGATCTCCATCCGCGCCCATGGCATTCGCTCCGATTGGCCCGACGCGCTGCAGGCCGAGATTGCGGATCTGGGTGAGGAGGTGCCGGAGCAGGCCAAAGCCGGGCGCACGGATCTGCGCGAGCTGACCCTGGTGACCATCGACGGTGTTACCGCCCGGGATTTCGATGACGCGGTGTATTGCGAACGGCGGCGGGATCGGTGGCGGCTGATCGTCGCCATCGCCGATGTCTCTGCCTACGTGCACCCCGGCACCGCCCTGGACGAGGAGGCGAAGGCTCGCGGCACCTCGGTTTACTTTCCGGATCGAGTGGTACCCATGCTGCCGGAGGTGCTCTCCAACGGCCTGTGCTCGTTGAATCCGAAGGTGGACCGGCTGTGCATGGCCTGCGACATGACCATCGACGCCGAAGGCGAGATCGTGCGCGCCCGCTTCGTGGAGGCGGTGATGCGCTCCCACGCCCGGCTCACCTACGACACCGTCGCCCGGGTGCTGCTGGAGGATGACCGACGGCTCGAGCCGGAGCTCGAGCCCCTGGTGCCGCACCTGGAGAATCTGCACGGCTTGTACAAGGTGTTGCGGGCGGCCCGGGACCGCCGCGGCGCCATCGACTTCGAGACCCAGGAAACCGTCATCGAGTACGGTCCGGAGCAGAAGATCGAGCGCATCGTGCCGAGCGAGCGCAACGAAGCGCACATGCTGATCGAAGAATGCATGATCGCCGCCAACGTGGCGGCGGCGCGGCTGCTGCGGCGACGGCGCATGCCGGCGCTGTTCCGGGTGCACCATGGGCCGACCCAGCCCCGGGTGGAGGAGCTCAGGAGCTTCCTGGGCGAGCTAGGGCTGTTTCTGCCAGGCGGGGAAAAGCCGACGCCTCATGATTACGGGGCGCTGCTGGAGAAGGCGGCGGAGCGGCCGGACTTCCACTTGATCCAGACCGTGCTGCTGCGCTCCCTGGCGCGGGCCGTGTACGCCCCCGGCAAGGACGGGCACTTTGGCCTGGCGCTACCGGCGTATGCCCATTTCACTTCGCCGATCCGCCGCTATCCGGATCTCATCGTGCACCGGGCAATCCGTCACCTGCTGCGGGGCGGCAAGCCGGCGGACTACTTCTATGGCTCCGCCGAGATGGAGCGCTTGGGTGCGCATTGCTCCAACACCGAGCGCAACGCCGATGAGGCGGTATGGGACGCCATCGAGTGGCTGAAGTGCGAGTACATGCTCGATCACGTGGGCGAGGACTTCGACGGGATCATCACCAGCGTCACCAGCTTTGGGCTGTTCGTTGAGTTGAGCGAGGTCTACGTTGAAGGGCTGGTGCACGTGACGGCGCTGGCCAACGACTATTACCACTTCGACCCGGTGGGACGGCGTTTGACCGGGGAGCGTTCGGGGGCGGTGTATCGGCTCGGCGATCGGATTCAGGTGAAGGTGGTGCAGGTGCAGCTCGACGATCGGCGCATCGATTTCGAGCCGGTGGGGAAGGCACCCAAGGGCGCGCGACGGGGGCGTCGGGGGCGGAGGGGGCGCTGAGCGGTGTTGGGGTTTGGGGAGCCGAAGACGGGGAGCCGAAGACGGTGGATCCGCTTCGCTTGATCCACCCTACGCCGGTTTGGGGTGTGGAATTGAAAGGATGCGCTGACGCGCGCCATCGCGACTGGCGTCGCTGCTCCGGTTCGGAGTTCGTTCGCCGGGCCGTTTGATGGCGCCTGAATCTAAATGAGTGACAGCGAGAGTCTGGTTTTTGGGCTGCATGCGGTGACGGCGGCGTTGCGGGAGCGGCCGCTGCGGGTGCTGCACCTGTGGCTGGACCGGCAGCGCCACGATCCGCGTATGCACCGGGTGGTGGAGGCGGCCACGGACGCGGGTGTCGGCTTCGAGCAGGTGCCGCGGGTGGCATTGGATCGGATGCTGCCGGGCGCCAATCACCAAGGTGTCATCGCAAGCGTCTACGCCCGACCGGTGGGCGGTGAGGGGGAGCTGCAGGCACTGCTGGAGGCGCTCGAGGGGTCGCCACTGCTGCTGTGTCTCGATGGCGTCAGTGATCCCCACAACTTGGGGGCCTGTCTGCGCACCGCCGAGGGCGCCGGCGTGCATGCCGTCATTGCGCCCAAGGACCGGGCCGCCGGGCTCACGCCGGTGGTGCGTAAGGTCGCCAGCGGTGCGGCCGAGCGTTTGCCCTTCTTTCAGGTGACGAACCTGGCTCGGGCGCTGGACACGCTGCGCCAGCGCGGTCTGTGGGTCGTCGGCGCGGCCAGCGAAGCCGAGGCGAGCCTCTACGATACGGATCTCCGCGGTCCCCTGGTGGTGGTGCTGGGGGCCGAGGGCAAAGGGCTGCGGCGGCTCACCCGCGAGACTTGCGATGTGCTGGTGCGCATCCCGCTGCAGGGCGCCATTGATAGCTTGAATGTGGCCGTCGCCAGTGGCGTGCTGCTATTCGAGGCCCGGCGCCAGCGCGCGGGCGTTGCAGCGCCGGGAGGCGGCCGGTAGAATCCCGCGCCTGCCGTAGCGCAGACCTCCTTGCTTCACCGAGCCGGACTGGGCGCAAGGCCCGCGGTCGGGAGGCTGTTCAATCCGTAGGGAGTGTCGAGTGAGACATTACGAGATCGTGTTTCTGGTCCACCCTGACCAGAGCGAGCAGGTGCCCGCGATGATCGAGCGCTACCGCGCCATCGTGGAGGCCGACCAAGGCAAGATTCACCGATTGGAAGACTGGGGCCGGCGTCAGCTGGCCTATCCCATCGCCAAGGTGCTGAAGGCGCACTACGTGCTGATGAACCTGGAGTGCAATCAGGCCGCGTTGGACGAGATCGAAAGCGCCTTCCGCTTCAACGACGCGGTGATCCGGCACATGGTGATGCGCCGCAAGAAGGCCGTCACCGAAGCCTCGCCCCTGGCCAAGCATCGCGAGGGCGAGGAGCGCGGAGATCGGGGCGATCGCGGAGAGCGCGGAGATCGGGGCGACCGCGGAGAGCGCGGAGATCGGGGCGATCGCGGAGAGCGCGGAGACCGGGGCGATCGTGGAGACCGGGCCGAGCGCGGCGACCGCGGCGAAGGTCGCGGCAACCGATTCGAGGCACCGGCCGAGGCCGAAGCCGATAGCGACGACGAGTAACCGGTCAGGAGGTGCCTCATGTCTAGATTCTTTCGCCGCCGCAAGTACTGCCGTTTCACCGCCGAGGGTGTCGAGGAGATCGACTACAAGGATCTCAACACCCTCAAGAACAACGTGACCGAGGCCGGTAAGATCGTGCCCAGCCGCATCACGGGGACCAGCGCCCGCTACCAACGCCAGCTTGCCAGCGCCATCAAGCGGGCGCGCTATCTGGCGTTGCTGCCATACACCGACCATCACTGAGCATTTGACCGCCGGCCGTACCGGCGGACGCGTCTTGTGAAAGCACTTGCCGGCTTCGCCATGCAGGGCCGCCTCCGGGCGGCCCTGGTCGTAGCAGCTTTCGCCATCGCGGCGGTGGCGCTACCGCCACTGGTGATCATCAGCGGCGCAGTCCTGGCGCTGGTAACTCTGCGCCGGGGACCTGTGGAGGGCGCGCTGGTGGTTGCCATCGCGTTGGCGGGCGGTGGCGTGCTGGCCGCCCTGGCGCTGGGGGCGCCGGGGGCGATACTGGGCTACGTAGTGTTGCTGTGGTTGCCGGTGTGGGCGCTTTCGGCCCTGCTGCGGGCCACCGTGTCGCTGAGCCTGACCCTCTCGGTGTTGGCCGCGGCGGTGGCGGTAGGGCTGGCCTTCACGTATCTGGCGCTGGGTGATCCAGCGGCTTGGTGGCAGGAGGCGCTGGGCCAGATCGTGCCGATAGTGCTGCAGAACATGGACGCGCAGATCCCCGAAGAGGTAGTGCGCGAGCAGATCGCAGCAGTGGCGCCGAGCTTCACCGGACTGGTGGCCTCGCAGCTCGCGGCGCTGGTGCTGTTGAGCCTGCTGCTGGGGCGCTGGTGGCAGGCTCAGCTCTACAATCCGGGGGGCTTCGGCGAGGAGTTCCGGGCGCTGCGCATGGATCAGACGGTGGCGGTCGTCTCCATCGTCATATTCGCCGGCGCCACACTGACCGGGCAGCCGTTTCTGGTCAACCTGGCACTGGCGCTGAGCATCGTGCTGGGACTGTTTGGGCTGTCGGTGGTGCACGCCGCCGTGAATCGGGCCGGCAAGGGACGCGGCTGGCTGATCGCCCTCTATGTGGGGATGGCGTTTCTGATGTACCCGGTGCTGGCGGTGCTGGCCCTGGTGGGCGCCGCCGACAAATGGCTGGATCTGCGGCGCCGCTTGAGCGGCGGCCGCGGGCCGACGGAGTGATACTTGCCCGCGGGTCGGGCGAGCGCGTGGAGACGAGTTGATGGAAGTGATTCTGCTGGAGAAGGTGGACAACCTGGGCAAGCTCGGCGATCGGGTCAAGGTGCGCCGCGGCTACGCCCGCAACTATCTCATTCCGACAGGGAAGGCCACCGAAGCCACCGGCGCCAACCTGGCAGCCTTCGAGTCTCGGCGGGCGGAGCTAGAGCGGACCGCGGCCGACTCCCTGACCACCGCCCGGGCCAAGGTGGGGGAGATGCAGGGCGTGACCCTGGCCATTCCCGTCAAGGTGGGGTCCGAGGGTCGGCTGTTCGGCTCTGTAGGCTCCGCCGACATCGTGGCCGCTGCCGGGCGCGCCGGTATCGTGCTCGAGCGTAGCCAGATCCGTATGCCTGACAGCATCCGCCAGGTCGGCGTCTATGAGATTGGGGTGCACTTGCACGCCGACGTCGACGGGGTGATCAAGGTGGAGGTGCTGCCGGAAGAATGATCGGCCAAAACTTGGTTTCTCCTCTGCCCACCGGCCGGGTAGAGTCGTTACCATGAAGGCCGTCATGTCACCCAGTCGAACCAGCAGCTCCGGCGGCGGGGACCTACTGCGGGTACCGCCGAGCTCCGTCGAAGCGGAGCAAGCGGTGCTGGGCGGGCTGATGTTGGAGCCGGACGCCTACGACCGGGTGGCGGACGTGCTCACCGAGAACGATTTCTACCGCCCCGAGCATCGACTGGTGTTTGCCGCTGCCCAGCGGCTGGCGCTGCGCAGCGACCCTTGCGACGTGGTGACCGTGGCAGAGAGCCTGGCCACCAGCGGCGAGCTCGAAAACGCCGGCGGCCAGGCCTATCTCGCCAGCCTCGCCCGCGATACTCCCAGCGCCGCCAACATCCGTGCCTACGCCGAGATCGTCCGCGACCGGGCGGTGCTGCGACGCATGATCTCCATCGGCACCGAGATCGTCGGCAACGCCTTCGAGCCCGCCGGACGCTCCACCAGCGAGCTGGTGGACGAGGCCGAGCGACGGGTGCTGGAGATTGCCGAGTTCGGCCGCCGCGGCCATCGCGGTTTCGCTGCCATCCGCGACCTGTTGAAGGGCGCGGTCGACCGTATCGACCAGCTCTATCAACAGGACAGCCCCATCACCGGTGTCGCCACCGGCTGGGACGATCTGGACAACCGCACCGCCGGCCTGCAGAAGGGCGACCTGGTGGTGGTGGCGGGGCGGCCCTCCATGGGCAAGACCACCTTCGCCATGAACATCGCCGAGCACGCCGCCATCAAGGACCGGGTTGGGGTGGCGGTATTCAGCATGGAGATGCCCGGCGAGCAGCTCGCCTTGCGCATGATGTCCTCCCTGGGGCGCATCGACCAGCATCGGGTCCGCACCGGCAAGCTGGAGGACGACGACTGGCCGCGGCTGACCTCGGCGTTGACGCTGCTGAAGGATGCGCCCATCTATGTCGATGACTCGGCAGCCTTGAGCCCCGGTGAGCTGCGCTCCCGCGCCCGCCGGCTCAAGCGCGATCACCCGGATCTGGGTTTGGTGCTGGTGGACTACCTGCAGCTCATGCAGGTGCCGGGCAACATGGAGAACCGCACCAACGAGATCTCCGAAATCTCGCGCTCCCTGAAAGCCCTGGCACGGGAGCTGGAGCTGCCGGTGATCGCGCTCTCGCAGCTCAATCGCAGCCTGGAGCAGCGCACCAACAAGCGCCCCATCAACTCGGACCTGCGCGAATCCGGCGCCATCGAGCAGGACGCGGATCTCATCGTGTTCATCTATCGTGACGAGGTCTACAACGCGGAAAGCCCGGACAAAGGCATGGCCGAGATTATCATCGGCAAGCAGCGCAACGGGCCCATAGGCACCGTCAAGCTCACCTTCCTCGGCAACTACACCCGATTCGAGAACTTTGCCCCGGAGCACTATCGGGAAGAGGTCTATTCGTGAACGCAGTGGCGGTCGCCCAGCTCTCCGCGGATTCCCTGCGCCACAATCTCGCCCGCGCTCGGGATGCCGATCCCGACGCTCGGGTGCTGGCGGTGATCAAGGCCGACGCCTATGGCCACGGCATGCTGGAGGCGGCGGAGGCCCTCAAGGACGCCGACGGCTACGCCGTGGCGCGGGTGGAAGAGGGCGTGGCCCTGCGCGAGAACGGCGTCACCAAGCCGATCCTGGTGCTGGGCGGCTTCTTCGACACCGAGGCCCTGGACGCCTGCTGCCAGCATCGCCTGGACAGTGCGCTGCACGACGATTCCCAGCTCGATCTGGTGCAGCGCCATCCGCCGAAGATCCCACTTCGGCTGTGGCTGAAGCTCGATAGCGGCATGCATCGCTTGGGCTTCGAGCCGAGCCGGGCAGCCGAGCTGGTCGAGCGTTTGGACGGTGCGCCGGGGGTGGCGCCAGGCTTGCGCTTCATGACCCATCTGGCCAATGCCGACGACCGGGATGACGACTACACCAAGCGCCAGGTGGAGACCTTCACGCGCGCGCTGAAGGGCTTGCCGGGTGAGCGCTCGGTGGCTAACTCGGCGGGACTGCTGGCTTGGAGCGATACCCATGCCGACTGGGTGCGGCCCGGCATCATGCTCTATGGCTGCTCGCCATTGCTAGGTACCGTTGGCCGCGACTTCGATCTGCGCCCGGTGATGACCTTGGAGTCGCGGCTGATCGCGCTGCGCGAGCTCGGTCCCGGGGAGCCGGTGGGCTACGCCGGCATTTGGCGCACGCCGGGCACACGACGAATCGCGGTGGCCGCCATGGGTTACGGGGACGGCTATCCCCGGGTGCTTCAACCCGACACGCCGGTGCTGGTAGCCGGACGGCGCGCCCCCATCGTCGGGAGGGTGTCCATGGATACGCTTTGCATCGATGTCACCGAGCTGCCCGAGGTCCACGTCGGCGCCCGGGTGGTGTTCTGGGGTGAGGGCCTGCCGGTGGAGGAGATTGCAGCGTCCGCGGGCACCATCCCCTACGAGCTGCTGTGCCGGGTGACCCAGCGCGTGCGGCGGGTTTGGCGCTAAACAATCCGTGGGGAGCATCGATTCCCGCCGGGTGGATCAGCGCAGCGTATTCCACCGTTCGTTTGCGGCGCTGGTTGGTGCAATACGCGTTCGCTAATGCACCCTACGCGGTTTGCGCAAGGTGGGAGGCTCGATTCGATCCGTGCGGGGCCGGATGCTGCTTCCTCGAGGTTTCGAGGCAAGCGCCGACCGCTTCGCGGCCTCGATTGACTGGATTCCCGCGTTCGCGGGAAAGACGATAATGGGTGGTTTGGAGCAATGATGGCTAGCCGTCCATGGATCGCGGCTGCGACCAGGGGGCCCATGTCTCACCTGGCATAATGGCCCGCAGCAAGGTCGAGTACGTCTGCACCGAATGCGGCGGTCGCCAGCTTCGCTGGGGTGGCCAGTGCCCAGATTGCGGCGCTTGGAACACGCTGCAGGAGAGTGTTTCCCAGCCGGCGACGGGGCGGCAGAATCCGCGCTTTCAGGGCTACGCGGGTGCGGCCGAGACCAAGGTGGTCTCTCTGCACCAGGTGGAGGCCAGTGAGGCGACCCGCACGCCCACCGGCATGGGTGAGCTCGACCGGGTGCTGGGCGGCGGCCTGGTGGCCGGGTCGGTGGTGCTGGTCGGGGGCGATCCGGGCATCGGCAAGTCGACCATCCTGCTGCAGACTCTCGCTGGGCTGGGCGACCGGCTGGCGGCGTTGTATGTCTCCGGCGAGGAGTCGCCGCAGCAGGTGAGCCTGCGGGCGAGCCGATTGGGGCTGACCCGGGAGCGGATGCGGCTACTACCGGAGACCTGCGTCGAACGCATTCTCGCCCTGGCACGGCGGGAGGCGCCCGGGGTGCTGGTAGCGGACTCCATCCAGACCCTCTACACCGAGACCCTGCAGTCGGCGCCGGGCTCGGTGGCTCAGGTGCGGGAATCCGCAGCACAGCTGGTGCGCTACGCCAAGCTCACCGGCACCGCAGTGATCCTGGTCGGGCATGTCACCAAGGAAGGGCAAATCGCGGGTCCCCGGGTGCTGGAGCACATGGTGGATACAGTGCTCTACTTCGAGGGCGATTCCGGTGGCCGCTACCGGGTCATGCGGGCGGTGAAGAACCGTTTCGGGCCGGTGAACGAGCTCGGTGTCTTCGCCATGACCGACAGCGGACTGAAACCGGTCACCAATCCCTCTGCCATCTTCCTGTCGCAACATTCGGAGCCGGTCGCGGGGACGGTGATTCTGGTGACCCGCGAGGGTACCCGGCCGCTGCTGGTAGAGATCCAGGTGCTGGTGGACGGCAGCCAGCTCTCCAACCCACGGCGGGTGACCCTGGGTGTCGAGCAGAACCGGCTGTCCATGCTGTTGGCGGTGCTGCATCGCCACGGCGGCGTATCCTTGTTCGATCAGGACGTCTTCGTCAACGCCGTGGGTGGGATGCGCATCGGCGAGACTGCCGCCGACCTGCCGGTGCTGCTGGCGGTGCTCTCGAGCTTCCGCAACCGGCCGCTGCCGCCACGGATGGCGGCTTTCGGCGAGGTGGGGCTGGCCGGGGAGATCCGGCCTGTGCCCAACGGCGAGGAGAGGTTGCGGGAGGCCGCCAAGCAGGGTTTCACCGAGCTGGTCATCCCCCATGCCAATGCCCCCCGCGGCGGCGCCGCGGCGGGCCTGACCCTGCATCCGGTGCGGCGCATCGAGCAGGCGCTGGAGCTTGTCACATGAGCCCCGCGGGGCGCGTATCCTAGCGGGAACCTAGGTTGCCCGCGAGGCGTTTCACCGCTAGATTCGCTGCGCTTGGGCCCGCGGCTCGTCGGCCGGCGGTCACCGGGTTTTTGGACAGAGAAAGTGCTTTGCGGACCGAGAACTAGATTCAGGGGGAAGCTCACATGACCGATATCGCCGCCCTGCTGGGCGAGGACTACGACAGCTTGTTGGGGCACAGTTGCCAGACCATATCCAAGGACAGCCTGTACCTTCCGGGCCCGGACTTCGTCGACCGGGTGATGTCAGAGAGCGACCGCAAACCGGGGGTGTTGCGGTCCATGCAGACACTATTCAACAGCGGGCGACTGGCGGGCTCCGGCTACCTGTCGATTCTGCCGGTGGACCAGGGTGTGGAGCACTCGGGGGGTGCGTCGTTTGCGCCCAATCCAAGCTTCTTCGACCCCAAGACCATTGTTGAGCTCGCGATCGAGGGCGGCTGCAACTGCGTCGCTTCCACCGTGGGTGTGCTGGGGGCCGTGGCGCGCCGTTACGCCCACCGCATCCCGTTCCTGGTCAAACTCAACCACAACGAGATGCTCACCTACCCCACCATCTACGATCAGACCCTGTTCGCCAGCGTTGAGCAGGCTTTCGACATGGGCGCGGTGGCGGTGGGTGCCACTATCTACTACGGCTCGCCGGAGTCCCGGCGCCAGATCCAGGAGATTAGCGAGGCTTTCGAGCGAGCCCACGAGCTCGGCATGGTCTGCGTGCTGTGGGCTTACCTGCGCAACGCCGACTTCAAGCAGGGCGACACCGACTACCATGCGGCCGCCGACCTCACCGGTCAGGCCAATCACCTGGCGGCGACCATCAAGGCCGACATCGTCAAGCAGAAGCAGGCAGAGAACAACGGCGGTTATACCGCTATCAAGTTCGGCAAGACCCACAAGAAAGTCTACACCGAGCTCACCACCGGCCACCCCATAGACCTGGTGCGCTACCAGGTGGCGAACTGCTACATGGGGCGGGCTGGATTGATCAATTCCGGCGGAGCCTCCGGCGAGAACGACCTGGCCCAGGCGGTGAAAACGGCGGTGATCAACAAGCGCGCCGGCGGCATGGGGATGATTTCCGGGCGCAAGGCCTTCCAGAAGCCGTTCAAGGAGGGTGTGGCGCTG
>CAZLYT010000125.1:0-4085 GCA_964563515.1 uncultured Candidatus Competibacteraceae bacterium
GGCAGCGCTCCGCGACCAAGCTCTGGCCAATGGCGTCGATGACTTGAGGGCGCTCAATTTGGCGGCGGTGAAAGCACTCGAGCCGGCCCTGCGATGCGTGGGCGCAGTGCTGTCACCCTCCACCGGAATTGTGGACAGCCATTCGCTAATGCTGGCCCTGCAGGCCGATGCCGAGTCCGCCAGCGCCGCGGTTGCATTACTAAGCCCGGTCACCGGCGGCGACTGCGAGTCGTACGGGATTCGCTTGCAGGTGGGCGGCACCGCCGCCTGCGAGGTGATCGCCAAGGTGGTAGTGAACGCCGCCGGGTTACATGCCACGCGAGTGGCCGCCAGCCTGCGGGGCGTGCCCCGGGAATCGATTCCTCCCCTGTACTTGGCGAAAGGCAACTACTACACCTTGTCCGGTCGCGCCCCAATGACTCACCTGGTGTATCCGGTACCCGAGCCGGGGGGCCTCGGAATACACCTGACGCTCGACCTGGCCGGGCAGGCCCGATTCGGACCCGACGTGGAGTGGGTCGATGAGCTCAACTACCGCGTCAATCCGCAACGGGCGGAAGCGTTCTACACCACAGTCCGCCGATACTGGCCGAATCTCCCCGACGGCGCGCTGCAGCCCGCATACGCGGGCATCCGACCCAAGCTTCACGGCCCCGGCAGCCGGGCCGCGGATTTCTGCATCGCCGGCCCCGAGGTTCACGGCATCGCCGGCCTGGTGAACCTCTTCGGCATCGAGTCGCCCGGCCTGACCGCCTCGCTCGCCATCGCCGACGAGGTGGTCAGCCGCCTGCGCGGTCGCTAGTGGATAGCTTCCCTAGATAGGCGCGGGTCTCGTAGATCAGCTCGACGCACCCGTTATCCTCGTGGCGTTGGAACATGTCGCACAGCGCGCTGCGCAGGGGTCCCGCTTCCGGATCATCGACAGCCGGTGCGTAGGAGGACGAGAAAACCCGGCCGCAGAGACCCTCACAGTCCAGGCGCTGCCGATGCTGGAAGCCGCGGTGCAGGCATTGGTTCGAGCCGAAGAAACGCTCGATGCGGGCCCGATCATCGTGGTCCTCACGCAACAAGGCGGGCTCACGAGCGTGACGGCACAACAGCGCCTGGTACTCCGCCATGAAAGCCGGCGCGTCGCGGCGCCGCTCGTTCCAAACCAGCAGCACCGCCCCGCACGGACGCAGAATTCGAAGGCATTCCGCCGCCGTGGCCTCAGGATCGAACCAGTGAAAGGCCTGTCCAGCCGCAACCAGATCGACGCTGCCAGCAGGCAAGCCGGTTGCTTCGGCGCAGCCAGCTACGCTGCGAAAGCGCCGATACGCCGCCAGCATGCGCTCACCGGCTTGGCGCATGGCTACATTGGGCTCGACTCCCATTACCTGCAAACCCGCCCCCAGGAACAACTCACTCAAGCGTCCGGTGCCGCTGCCCAGGTCCGCCACCACAGCAGGCGGTTGCAGCGCCAGCTCCTGGCGCACCCAATGCAACAGCGCTTCCGGGTAGCCGGGACGGAAGCGTACATAATCGGCCACCCGGTTTGTGAATCGCTGGGTGGGGTCGCGACCGGGGCTCATGGTTGATTCCAACATAGGAAGCGCTGTTCAATCCCTAGGACCTGGACACAGTTTGGCACCCGCCCTGGATTCCGCATCGCTGTACGCTAACATCTGATCGAAAGTCGCAACGCTGCCGCGGGAGGCGAGCGTGAGCCGGTTCTTCGGCTACCTCGGGCCAAGTAGCACCCTGGACCAAATCGTCCTGAAAGCTCCGCATTCGATTCTTGCGCAAGCTCGGGGTGCGGGTTCGCTCCACCCCGGCGAGATCTGCGCCCACGGTTTCGGTTTTGGCTGGTACGCTGGGGACG
This sequence comes from uncultured Candidatus Competibacteraceae bacterium, assembly GCA_964563515.1. Taxonomy (GTDB): domain Bacteria; phylum Pseudomonadota; class Gammaproteobacteria; order Competibacterales; family JAHEDQ01; genus CAZLYT01. The sequence goes on from CAZLYT010000125.1 coordinate 1,862, forward strand.
GCGGTCCCTGCAGCTACACCTCGGAGCTGCCAATCTGGCTGGATCAGAACCTTCCCAGTCTCGCGCGTGGGCTCGAGAGCGACATTTGGCTGGGTGCGGCGTTCGGAGCGCCCGCTGAGGACCAGTCTGTCGAGTGCTCGGCACCGGTCCACGACGACGAGCTGCTGTTCCTCTTCGACGGCCGAGTGCCCGATTTTGGCTACCTTCTCAGACCCCAGATCCGCGATTTCCTGGCTACGGAGATCGAAGCGGAAATGCGTGGCGGCGACCCCCGCACGCACCTGTTCGCTCTGCTCAGGCATCTGCTGGGGGGCGACGAAGAGCTCAGTGTCGAAGAGTCAGTCGCCCAGATCTACGAGCTGTGTCGGGACTGGCTGGGCCGGGCCGGCGCGGACCTGAGCTTCCTGCTGAGCGACGGCGAACGCCTGTACGCGGCCCGCTTGGGCCTCAACACGCAGCCCCCTCCCTGCTACTACACCACCGACGACGAGAACTTTCCCGAGGCTCAAGTAGTGGCCTCGGAGCCGCTGACGGAGACCGACTTCTGGCATCCGCTGCCCAATGACTGCGTGCTCATCCTCGACCCCGAGCAGCCACCCGAGCTGCTCGACCTGGAAGCTGCGCTCGGCAACTAAAAAGCTGCACTAGATTCCACCCGGTCTTCGGCAGCGCGCCGTGGTTTAGCTTGCGCGGTTCAAGTGCCTCCCGTCGGTCCCCCGCAGGCGTGAATCCAGTCGAGCAAATTCTTTCACCGGGCTCCCGCCCCGGCTTTCGCGAGGGCAGGCTTTTCGCGGCAACGATGGCACGGGGCTCGGGCGAGGGCCTTGCGCAGGGAATTGGTTGCTGAGGGCAGCTAGCGAAATCCAGGTGGAGTCCCAAAATTTCGTCGTTTTTTGTTAATCGAAATAGCGCTTAATTTTAGATGGGAGCGTTGACCGTCGCGATGGCACGCGGCAGCGCGCTGGTTCCCGCCCGGGCCGGACAGTGGGCGCGCTGCAAGCGATCGCGGCGCGCGCCGCTGCTACCAGGAGCTTTGGCTGGATTGGGAGTGAGGGACCACGCCGGGGACGGTGGCCCGACCGTTGCCCCGTCTGCGGCGCTGGGGCATGCTTCCGGCGGCCGGATTCCCATTGAGACCGACATGCATCCGCCCGATATCAAGGACATCGTCGCCATAGCGCTAGCCGAGGACATCGGTCGGGGTGATCTGACCGCAGCGCTGATCCCCAGTGAGCGCACGGCGCAGGCCACCGTGATCACGCGGGAAGACGCAGTGCTTTGTGGACAGCCGTGGTTTCTCGAGGTCTATCGGCAGCTCGATACCGGCATCCAAGTGGAGTGGATGGCCGAGGATGGGGACACGATCTCCGCCGGCCAGCTGCTGTGCCGCCTGCAGGGTCCGGCCTCCACGCTGCTGACCGGTGAGCGCACAGCCCTGAACTTCCTGCAGACTTTGTCCGGCACCGCCACCATGACGCGCCGGTTCGTGGAGGCGGTAGCAGGCACCGGCGCAAAGATACTCGACACTCGTAAGACCTTGCCTGGTCTGCGCCAGGCGCAGAAGTATGCAGTGGCAAAAGGCGGCGGTCGTAATCACCGGATGGGCCTGTACGACGCCTATTTGATCAAGGAGAACCACATCATGGCCTCGGGCTCCATCAGTGCTGCGGTTCGCATGGCCCGCAGTCAAGGCCCCGAGCTCAGCGTCGAAGTCGAGGTGGAAGACCTGGCTGAGCTTGAAGAAGCCCTGGAGGCCGGGGCTGACGTGGTACTGCTGGATAACTTCGAGCTGGCCACCATGGTCAACGCCGTCGTTCTCAACGAGGGTCGCGCCAAGCTCGAGGCCTCGGGCAACGTAGATCTGGACACGGTGCGGTCGATCGCCGAGACCGGTGTCGACTACATCTCGGTGGGTGGGCTCACCAAGGATCTGCGCGCCGTCGACCTGTCGCTGCGATTCCAGATGACGTGAGCGGCCGACCCACTCTCGGATCCGACTAACCGGATTCCGGCACCGCCATCATGGCGTTCGCCCGTCGCCTGGAGCCACTGAGCTACGCGGTACGTTTGCGCGCGTTGCTGAAAGTACCTGGGCTACAGCACCGTCGCCATGGCACTGCTCAATTTTTTTCCCATCGTAGTGGCGCTGGCGGTGAGCGAATGGCGCTTCGCCGCCCGTCTGGGCGCCGCCACAGCCCTTTTGGGATCGATCTCGCTCGCCACC
>CAZLYT010000126.1:0-4162 GCA_964563515.1 uncultured Candidatus Competibacteraceae bacterium
CCAGCAGCGACAGGAAGAAGGTCACCACCAGCGCGCTGCCCTGCTGCTTGAACTGACGCGAGCCGCCCTTGTAGTCGTAGCCGAAGCCCGCCGGCAGGACCTCTGCGGCCTGGCTCTCCAGATACCCCAAGGCATCCCCCAAGGCGAGCCCCGGCATCATCACGCCTTCCAAGGTCACCGAGTTGAGCTGCTGGAACTGGGTGCGCTGGGACGGCTCCACATCGCGCTCGAAGCGAATCAAGCTGCCGAGCGGCACCAGATCCCCCGTGCTTGCCCGCACGTAGTAGTTCGCTAGCGCCTGCTGGTCTGGCCGGAACGGTCGGTCCACCTGGGGGATGACCTTGTAGCTGCGGCCTTGCATGCTGAACCGATTGACGTGACCACCGCCCAGCATGTTGCCCAGCGCCCGACCGATGTCCCGCATGGTGATCCCGAGGTCGCCCGCCAGCTCCCGATCTACCAGAATCCGGGTAACGGGCCGGTCGATGTCGACGGATTTCTGCAAGAACATGAAGTTGCCGCTTTGCAACGCGCGACCCAGGAGCTCGTCGGCGACACCGTCGAGAGCCTCGTAGCTCTGGCCGGTGGTGATGACGAACTGCACCGGCAGCCCCCCGCTGGAGCCCGGCAACGATGGCCGCGGGAACACCGCTATTTGGAAACCGGTGACCCGATTCAGGGCCTGCTGGAGCTGGGGCTGAACTTCGAACTGCGAGACTTGGCGCTCGCTCCAGGGTTTCAGCTTGTAGCCGCCGAACACCGTGGGGGTGCTGTTCTGCCCGAGGATCATGAAGGATTCGTCGTAGCCCGGCAGCGCCTCCAACTGCTGTTGGATGTCGGTGGCGTACTTGCCCAGGTAGTCCAGCGTGGCGGTCTGCGGCGCGCTGGCCTGGAAGAAGATGATGCCTTGATCCTCGGTGGGCGCGAGCTCGTTCTGGCTGGTGACGAACATGAAGTAGATCGACACCAGCAACACCACCGCGAATACCACCAGGACCGACACTGTCTGCAGCAGGCTGCCCAGCAGCCGCTTGTAGCCTCTGGACAGCGCATCGAAGAAGCGTTCTACCCAATTCTCGAAACGTGAGGGGTTACCGTGGGGCTTGAGCACTTTCGCCGAGAGCATCGGCGACAGCGTCAAGGCGACCACCCCGGACACCAGCACGGCGGCGGCCAAGGTGAAGGCGAACTCGGTGAAGAGCGTGCCCACCAGCCCGCCCATGAAGCCGATGGGTGCGTACACGGCGAGCAAGGTGGTGGTCATTGCGATGATCGGGACGGCGAGCTCGCGGGCGCCGGTGATCGCCGCATCGAGCTTTGCCATGCCGTCTTCGATGTGGCGGTGGATGTTCTCCACCACGATGATGGCATCGTCCACCACCAGGCCAATGGCCAGCACCATGGCGAGCAGGGTGAGCAGGTTGATGGAGAAGCCCAGCGCCAGCATCAGGAAGCCGGCGCCGACCAATGACAGCGGCACCGCCACCGCCGGGATCAGCGCCGCACGCCACGAGCCCAGGGTCAGGAACACCACCAGCAGCACGATGCCCACGGCCTCGGCCAGGGTGGTGAAGACCTCGTCGATGGAGTCCTGGATGAACTCGCTGGCGTCGTAGGGAAGCTCCACGCTCAAGGCATCCGGCAGCTGACGGCGGATCTCAGGCAAGGCCTGGTGCACCTCGCCGGCCACGTCCAGCGGGTTGGCGCCCGGTGCCTGCTCGATGCCGAAAAAGGCGGCCGCGATCCCCTTGTAACGGGCCTCGCTCTCGTAGTCCTCGGCACCGAGCTCGACACGGGCGATGTCGCGCAGGCGCACCAGGGTGCCACCTTCGCTGCGCACCACCAGGGCGTCGAAGTTCTCGGGCTCGCTGACGTCGGTGTCGGCGGTCAGGTCGATGGCCACGAGCTCGCCCTTGGTCTTCCCGACCCCGGCCAGGAAGTTGTTTTCCTGCAGCACCTCGGCGACTTGCTGGGGCGTCACGGCCAGGGCAGCCATGCGCTCCGGGTCGAGCCATATCCGCATCGCGAACAGCTTGCCGAACAGGCGCGCCTTGGCCACGCCCGGGAGCGCCTGGAGCTGGGGCTGCACCACCCGCACCAGGTAGTCGGTGATGCGCGGAACCGGCATCGTCTCGCTGTAGAACGCGATATACATGAGCGCGGTGTCGTCGCCGGTCTGAGACTCGATCACCGGGTCTTCGGCTTCCTCCGGCAGCACGCCCCGCTGGCTGGCCACCTTGGCCTGGATTTCTGCCACCGCGGCGTTGGGGTCGTAGTTCAGCTCCATGTGGGCCTCGATGGTCGAGACCCCCTGCCGGCTGGTGGCGGAGAGATAGTCGATGCCGTTGGCCTCCGCGATGGCCTGCTGCAGCGGCGTGGTGATGAAGCCCTTGACCAGCTCGCTGCTGGCGCCGGGATAGGCCGTGGTGACGGTCACCACGGTGTTGCGCAACTCCGGGTACTGACGCAGGTCTAGCAGCGTCAGCGAACGCAGCCCGATCAACAGGATCAACAGGCTGACGACGCTGGCCAGCACCGGCCGGCGCACGAAGATGTCGGTGAAGGTCACTGCGCCGCCACCTCGGCAGCTGCGGGAGCTTGTTCCTCGTTGGGGGCGCGCCCCACGCCCTGGTCCCGGATCTCGATGGGTTGGCCATTGCGCAGCTTGAGCAGCCCTGCGGCGACCACCCGGTCGCCGGCATCCAGCCCCTCGAGAATGGCCACGCGCCCGTCACGGGTCTGGCCCGTGCTCACCTGCTGCTGGTTGGCCACCAGTTGGTCTTGATCGCTGCGCTCGATGCGATAGACGTAATCGCCGTAGGTGTTGAAGGAGATGGCGGTACGGGGAAGGGTCAGCACCCGCTTCTCTTGGGGATCGAGAGTGCGCACTTGGGCGAACATGCCGGGTCGAAGCAGCTCCTCGGTGTTGTCCAGGGTGGCACGCACGTCCACCGACCGACTGCCCGGATTCACGTCCGTGTCGATGGCAGTGATCTCTCCGGTGAAGGTTCGCTCGGGGTAGGCGCCCACCTCGACCTCCACGGTGCGCCCGACCTCGAGCTGCGGTAGGTCGCGCTCTGCAACGGTGTAGTCGGCGTAGATCGGCTTCAGCGCGGTGAGGCGCACGATCGGCGTGCCGGCGGCAATGTACTCGCCGATATCCACCCGTCGCAGCCCCACCACCCCGGTGAACGGTGCGCGGATGGTCTTCTTGCGGTTCCGCGCCTCCTGCTCGGCGACTCGAGCCTGGGCGGCCTCGTAGTTGGCCTTGGCTTCGTCGTACTGGGAGCGCGCGGCGGCCCGCTCCGGCAGCAGCTCGGCGTAACGCGCGAACTGCACGCGGGCCAGCTCTTGGTCGGCGATCAATGCCTGTAGCGCCGCTTGGTCCACCGAGTCCTCCAGCTGCACCAGCACGTCACCCTGCTCGACCCGCTGGCCCGATTCGAATGAGATCTCACTGACCGTGCCGCTGATTTCGCTCGTCACGTCGACGCCGCTCACCGCGGTGAAGCTGCCCACCGCCTGCAGACCGCCTTGCCAACTCACAGCCTCGACTTCCACGGACTCCACCGCGGCCGGCGCTTGCGGCTGCGACGTCTGGGCCTGCATTTGCTGGAACTGACCGTATTTGACGTAGGCAATGCCACCGACGATCACGGCCACTACGACCACAACGATGATGAGACGTACCAATAAGCGCATCTTGTTGTTTGAGTCCCGAGCAACTGTTCGAAGCGGGCGCCTGCGCCCTATCTCGCGACACCAAGAAGCCTGAAACGTTCATCCGTCGGTAGAGTCAGGGCTCTTCGTGCAGGAGGCCAATGCGCGCTATTGGCTGGATCGAAAAACGGCGGCCGCGCAAGCCAGCAGCAAAATGGAGGATAGTGTCGCCACCCGCGGCGAGGCGCTTGCAAGCGCCTATGATCCGCTGAAAGACACGGTGCCGATCTGGGTAGATCCGGCGGCTACGATGGCCTTCGGCTTAGCGCCGCGACAGTAGCCGACGTATGATCACTTTGGCGATTCCCACCGTGGCGCCAACGATGCTCGCCCAGACCAGTGCCTCGCGCCAGCTCACCCCTGGGGCGGCCGGGTTGCGCGGAGGTGGCCGCTTGGCGCCATGCTCCCACGCCTTGCCGAGCGCGCTTCGAAGCAACATGCC
>CAZLYT010000127.1:0-10943 GCA_964563515.1 uncultured Candidatus Competibacteraceae bacterium
TTGGCCGTAGCGGTCCGTTTTTTCGGATCTGCGCCGAGGGCGAGCCGCTGGAGGCGGTGTTTGCGCGCTGGGGGCGGGCGCCGCTGCCCCCGTATATCGAGCGCGAACCGGACCAGGAGGACGACTCGCGCTATCAGACTGTCTATGCCCGTGAGCCTGGCGCGGTGGCTGCGCCCACTGCCGGTTTGCATTTCGACCAAGACCTGCTGGAGCGGCTTGACCGTCTCGGCGTGGACCGAGTTCGGCTGACCTTGCACGTGGGCGCAGGCACCTTTCAACCGGTCCGGGCCGAAACCCCCGAGGGCTACGAGCTGCACGCGGAGCAAGTCAGTGTCGGTGCGGATCTGGTGGACGCAGTGATCGCCACCAAGTCGCGTAGAGGCCGGGTGGTGGCAGTCGGCACGACGGTGGTGCGGGCGTTGGAGAGCGCCGCGCAGTCCGGGCGGCTCTGCACCTTCGATGGCGACACACGGTTATTTCTCTATCCGGGCTGCCACTTCCGCGTGGTCGACCGGCTGGTGACAAACTTCCATTTGCCCCGCTCCAGTCTGTTGATGCTGGTATGCGCCTTTGCGGGCTACTGCCGGGTGATGGCTGCCTATCGCGATGCCCTGGAGCGCCACTACCGTTTCTTCAGCTACGGCGACGCCATGTTCCTGACCCCCGGCGATCGCCGGGATCTGCCGCCGTGGCGGCCTTCTTGAAATGGCACCGTCGGTACCCCATGTTGTCGCAACTTGGTTGCACGAGAGATCCGCTGGATGAAAAGAGTGTTGCTCTTCCTGACTACCAACCTGGCGATCGTGGTGGTCTTGGGTACGATCCTCAATCTGCTGGGCCTGAATCAATTCCTGACCGAGTCCGGCATCGACCCGGTGTCGTTGCTCATCTTCACGGCCGTTTTCGGCATGGGCGGGTCTTTCATCTCGCTCGCCATGTCCAAGTGGATTGCCATGCGAAGCACGGGGGCTCGGGTGATCGACAGCCCCCGCAACTCCGCCGAGCAATGGCTGGTGGATACGGTGCGCCGGCAGGCCAAGGGTGCGGGCATCGGGATGCCGGACGTGGCCATCTACGATTCGCCGGATCCTAACGCCTTCGCCACCGGCGCCAAGCGTAACGCCGCGCTGGTTGCAGTGAGCACCGGGCTGTTGCAGAACATGGAAGCCGACGAGGTCGAGGCAGTGCTCGGGCACGAGGTCAGTCACGTGGCCAACGGCGACATGATTACCCTCGCGCTGATTCAAGGTGTGGTGAACACCTTTGTAATGTTTCTGGCCCGGGTGGTGGGCTACTTCGTTGACTCGGCGCTTCGCGGCAACCAGGACAACCGCGGCGGCGTCGGTCCGGGGTATTTCCTGACTACGATCGTTGCCGAGCTAGTGCTGGGTTTTCTGGCCAGCACGATCGTGTTTTGGTTCAGCCGGCAGCGGGAATTTCGCGCCGATTCGGGCGGCGCCAAGCTTGCCGGCCGCGAGAAGATGGTAGGCGCGCTGCGGCGCCTGCAGCAGATGCAGCAACCTTCGGCGTTGCCCGCGGAAATGAAAGCCTTCGGCATCCACGGCTCGCTGGGCGAGGGCTTGAAGCGACTGTTCATGACCCATCCGCCTCTGGAAGAGCGCATTCGAGCACTCCAGCAGGGTGGGGCGTAGTTCACCCGCGCGGTGCCTGGATTTGGCCAGGCCCCGCGTGGTCCCTTCAAACATCACATGCCCCTGCGATGGGGTGCAACGCGCCCCGCTGTGATTGCGGCGCATGGGGGCGCGCTCGCGGGCGCCATCCCGAGTGGCATCATGCCTGCAGACCGGAGCTTATCTCCTGCGCGAGGGCGCGTTGCCGGAGGTGGCGGGATCGCCCGCGGCGTGATGTCAGTCAGCGCCGTCAGCCCGGCAACTACTCTAGCCGTTCAATACCCAGCCGCTTCAGCAGGAAGCGCTCGTACATGGGTTCCGAGTTGCCGCTCTTCATCTTGCTGATGAAGTACTTTTCGAAGCCGACCTTGGCGTAGTGAACCCATTTGCCCTTCTTGAACCAGTTGACGTTCCTCGGCGGAATCTGCGGCAGCGCCACGAAGGCCGCCCCGGTATCGCCCATGTCGGCCAGACAGATGGCGTTCCAGGTGGCTTTGGCGGTGCCTACCCGCCCTTCCAGGTCGGCTTTGATGTTTTGCACGATGGCGCTGACCATGGACTCGATCATGTAGCCGGTCTTGGGTGCGCCGGTGGGAACCGGGGTCGCTTCCACCGGTGGGATGGCGACGCAGACGCCAGCGGAGAAAATATTGCGGTACTTGGGGCTGCGTTGGTGCTCGTCGATCATGACGAAGCCGCGGGGGTTGCAGAGCCCTTCCACCGCAGCCACCGCCTCTACGCCCTTGAAGGCCGGCAACATCATGGCAAACTTGAAGCCGAGCTCATGGTTCTTGACCGCTTGGCCGTCGCCATTGAGCTCTTCCACGTGGAGCTTGCCCGGCTCCACCTTGGTGGTCCGGCCGTTGGTAATCCATTTGATGTGGCGATTTCGGCATTCGGATTCCAGCAGACCCTTGGAGTCGCCCACACCCCCGAGCCCGAGATGGCCAATATAAGGCTCGCTGGTCACCATGGTGATCGGCACCTTGTTGCGGAGCTTGCGCTTGCGCAGCGCCGTGTCGAGGATGAAGGCGTACTCATAGGCGGGGCCGAAGCAGCTGGCGAAGGGCATGGCACCCACTACTACATGGCCCGGGTCCTCGCACAATCGTTCGAAGGCCTCATAGGCTTTCTCCGCGTGGTCCAGCGTACAGACGGAATGCGTGTGGCCGCCATCGGGACTGCTGCCTTCGACCTCCTCGAAGGCGAGCTTCGGCCCGGTGGTGATGACCAGGTAGTCGTAATCGACGGACTTGCCACTGCGCAGCTCGATGCGGTTGGCCGCGGCGTCGATGCGCATGGCGGGCTCGGCGATGAAGTCGATGCCCTTGCGAGACAGATAGGGCGCCAGCGGGAACGCAGTGTCGTTGCGCTTGCGCCAGCCCACGCTAACCCAGGGATTGGAAGGCACGAATTGAAAGTAGTCGACGGCGTTGATCAGAGTGATCTTGTGACCCGACCCGAGCACCGAGCGGAGCTCGTAGGTAGCCGGGAGCCCTCCAGTCCCCGCGCCGAGGACAACGACATGAGCCATGGTTTTTGCCTCCGTGGTCGCGGTATCGGCGGGGTGCCCGCCGCCCGGTAGTATTTAATTAACATCTAATATACTAATTCAATGATCGAGGAAAGGATAGCCCCCAAAGTCGGGCACGTGGCTGCAATCCATTCTGCGGAGGCGGTGGCGCAGGTGATCGGTCGGAAATTGGAGCCTTAGGTGGTATCGGTCGAACGACCACTGCGTTCTGGGGATTGCGACAGTTGGCTCGAAGGGCTGGGGCGTGACTGGCCCCCTGAGCAGGAGGCGCGCTTGCGCGAAGTGCACGCGTTGGCGCTGGCGGCCTGCGGGCAGGATGCGGAGGCGGAGACCGCATTTCATCATGCGGTTGCGGTGAGCGCGATCCTGTCTGCGCTGGTGCCGAACCAAGAGCTGGTGGCGGTTCCTCTGCTTTGTCTGGCGGTCAAGCGGCAGGGCCTTGACGAGGAGCAGGCCGGCAAGCGTTTCGGGCCTCGGTTGGGCCGCCTGCTGGGCGACGTCATACGGTTGCAAGGCTTCGGCTTTCTGGATCCCGGTCAAGCCCAGAGGGCGCGCCCCGAGCAGCTCGATGGGCTGCGCAAGCTCTTGCTTTACAGCGCCGAAGACCTGCGCGTGGTGCTGGTGCGTCTGGCAGAGCATCTCCAGGGGCTGCGGGAGATCAAGGGGGCGCCGACAGACCTGCAGCAGCGCATGGCGCGGGAGGCGCTGGATATCTACGCGCCACTCGCCAACCGGCTCGGTATCGGTCAGCTCAAGTGGGAGCTCGAGGACCTGGCGCTGCGCTATTTGGAACCCGACACCTACCGGGAGTTGGCGCGGCTGGTTGAAGATCGCCGTGCCGACCGGGAGCAGTACATCGGACGTCTGGTGGAACGCATTCGCCGGGAGCTGGGGCGTCAGGGCATTCGGGCCCAGGTGGTCGGTCGCGCCAAGCACCTCTACAGCATTCTCCGAAAGATGCGCCGCAAGCAGGTGCCTTTCAATGAAGTCTTCGACGTGCGCGCAGTTCGGGTCCTGGTTCAAGACGTGGCTGGCTGCTACGCCGCATTGGGTGTGCTACACGCCCTGTGGCCACCGGTCCGGCGCGAGTTCGACGACTACATCGCCAGTCCCAAGGAGAACGGCTACCAGTCGCTGCATACGGCAGTGATCGGGCCCGCCGGCAAGACGGTAGAGATTCAGATCCGGACTCGAGACATGAACGAGAGCGCCGAGCTGGGCGTGGCTGCCCACTGGCGTTACAAGGAGGGTGGCGGAGCCAGCGGCGAGGACCGCAAGGTGGCTTGGCTGCGGCGGCTGCTGGAGGCCAAGGACGATAGCGAGGACGACCTGTTCTCGCGGCTCCAGGCCGAGGCCATGGTGGATCGGGTCTACGTGTTGACGCCACGGGGTGACGTGGTGGATCTGCCTGTCGGCGCAACGCCCTTGGACTTCGCCTACAAGCTGCATACCGAGCTTGGCCACCGCTGCCGAGGGGCCAAGGTGGACGGCCGCATCGTCCCGCTCACCCACGAGCTGCGCAGCGGAGAGCGGGTGGATCTGCTGACGACACGGCAGGGCGGCCCCAGCCGGGACTGGCTCAACCCCAACCTGGGCTACGTCAAGAGCTCGCGCGCTCGATCCAAGATCAGGCAGTGGTTCCGGCAGGCAGACCAGGCCAACAACACTGCGGCCGGACGCTCGGCGGTCGATCGCGAGCTGGCACGTCTGGGCCTGCGCAACGTCAATCTGCAAAAGATCGCCGAACGGCTGGGGTTCGGTGAAGTCGACGCGCTGATGGCGGCGGTGGGTTTCGGCGACGTCACCTTGGCGCAAGTGGTGGGGGCGACCCAGCCCCGGCATCCGCCGTTGCCGCCGTTGCCCGAGATCGAGCCCCGCGCACCGCGGCGTGGCGAGGAGGCGGCCGGCGAGGGGGTTCGAGTCCAGGGCGTCGGCAACCTGCTCACCCATGTGGCCAAGTGTTGCCATCCGGTGCCGCCGGAGCCCATCGTTGGCTACATCACCATGGGCCGCGGCGTTACCATCCACCGCCAGGATTGCCGCAGCGTTCTGAATCTGGGCGCGCGGCACCCCCAGCGCATCATCGAAGTGAGCTGGGGCGCGCCCACGGCAGCGACCTATCCGGTGGACATCTGGATCAGGGCCTGGGATCGAACCGGTTTGCTGCGGGATGTGAGCACGGTGCTGGCGGGGGAGCGCATCAACGTCTTGGCGGTGCAGACGGTGTCCGACAAGGGTAGCTCTACGGCTCGCATGGAGCTCACCGTCGAGATCATCGACCTGCAGCAGCTGTCCCGGCTGCTGGACAAGCTCGGCCGGCTGCGCAACGTGATCGAGGCCGGCCGGCGGGAATGAGAGCAGCCCGGATAGTTCGTAAAGGATCCCGAATGATGGCGGAATTCGCAGCCGTCCCGATGAAAGATCCGGGCTAGAGCGAGGCCAGCCACTGGATGATGCGATCGGCCGGGAGTTGCCACTCGCGGTCCAACATCATCGCATGGGGCATGCCGTCGAAGAACTCCGCTTCAAGACCGTAGCCGCGGGCCGTGGCCACGACGCCGGCGGGCTGGATGAGATTGTCGGCGCCGCCCCCTAGCACCAGCATGGGACACGGCGCTGGCGCGGCAGGGCCCGGTAGCCCGGTCAGGGTCAGATCCAGCAGCGCGGCGGCAGACTCCCGCTCGAACTGCACCAGGAGGTGGCGCAGCTCCTGCAACGGTGTCTCGGGCCGGAACAGCGCCCGGCACAGGGCGCTGGGCGTCACCGCTCGGCGGCCACCGAACTGGGCCAGCTGGAGCTGGTACATCAGCAGTGGATCCTGCAGCCACAGCCTCAGCACCGAAGGGTACAGACCGCTGGGGGGCACCGGTGCCATCAGCACCGCTGCCGGGGGCCGATGCGCCTCCAAATAGCATTGCATCACCAGTCCGCCCATCGAGTGGCCGATCAGCACGGGGTTGCAGTCGAGCGCTGCTTCGGTCCGCAGCAGGTCATCCAGATAGTCCGAGATGCGCGCGAAGTGAAGCACTTCGTGGCCATCACTGCCGCCGTGACCGCGCAGGCTGAGAGCGTATGCCGGGTGCCCGTGGCGGGCGAAGTAGGGCAGAAAGTAGGGTTCCCAGCATGTGGCCGAGGTGTATGCGCCGTGGACGAAGAGCACTGGCACCTTGCGCGCCGTTTCGGGGGGCGGCTCGTGGCAGAGAACCTCGAGCTCAGGGGCCGGGCTCAGCAGAGTGCTGCGCATATGGACTCGCGACTGTGATGATGAAGCCAGAGCCTAACCGCAACTCGAAGCGGGTTACATCCCTGGATCGCGGCTGCAGTCACGCTGCGAAAGCCTCACCTGCCGGCCCGGTCGAGCGCCGTGTCGGTGGCCAGCCGAGGACGCTGTCGAGTCGCCACCCCAGGCCAAGGCCGGTGAGCTCGCCCACGGCTCAGGCGATGGCTGGCAGCACGATGTCGAAGCGGCCCCTGAGCTCGCCGGGCTGCGTCGCGTCCTCTTGCAGCGCGACCAGCAAGTGTTGTCTTTGGGTGGCATCGGCGATGCTGTTCAGTAACAGATCCCGATCATTCAATGGATCCCCCGCCACGTACATCTGGGTTACCAGCGGCCTACCGCGGCCAGGATGGACGGCAAAGTGGATGTGTGGCGCTCGCCCGGGGTAGGGCACCGGACGGATGGTGCGGAATCGATAGCGGCCCTGCTCGTCGGTGACGGTGCGGCCGTAACCCTGGAATCCCGGGTCCTGCGGTTGGCCGCCGCGGTCGCGGGAATGACGGTAGCGGCCGTTGGCGTCGCATTGCCAGATCTCGACCTGCACTTCGGGCAGGGCGCGCCCGTCCAGATCGGTGATCAAACCGTAGACGTGGGTGATGGTGCCGCGGGCCCTCGCCTCGACGCCCGCGACCCTGATGAGGTCATTGTCGGTGTCCAAGGGCAGCGTGTCGGGGTAGAAGGGGCCACGACTCTGACGGGGCGTCGGCACCAGTGCGGCCCGGGACAGGGTAGGCCCAGCCAGCGCTGCCAAGGCTGCGGCGGTGCCCCCGATCAGCCAGCGACGCGTTACGACGATCCCCATGAATCTATTCCCCACTGGTATTGCTCGCGAACCTGGTCGTTGGATGGACGAACGCAACCAAAGGTTCGATGGTAGCCCGACTCAGCAAGTGGGCGGGCCGACGCGACCTGCCGAGAGACCGCGGCGGTCTCATCTCGACCAGGTGCTCGGATCGACCCGAAAGAAGGCCCTTACCTCGCGATAGACCTCCGGATGCTCCGTTTCCAGCTCCGCTGGCGTGGTGAAGAACAGCTCGCACACAGTGGCGAAGAACTCTCCGGGGTCTTCGGCACCATAAGGATCGACTGCGGTCGCTCGCCCCTGGTCGACGGCCTCACAGTGACGCTCCCAGGCAATCTCGAAAACCCGGGTCCAGCGCTCGGGGGACATACCGGAATGAAGCGGCGGAAAACCATTGGCGACGCCGCCATTCAGCATGTCCAGCTTGTGAACGCATTCGTGGACCGTGACGTTGCGCCCCGGTACCGTCAGTGACAGATCTTGCAGCGCGTCTTCCCAGGACACGATGATGGGCCCTCGGGACCACGCCTCTCCGGAAGCCACCTCGCTGGCCTGGTGAACCACGCCAATCTCGTCTTCGTACTCGCCGCGGCGGCGGAACTCGCCCGGATACACGATCACAGAGTACCAGCCTCGGTACCAATCCGTGCCGAGCCCCAACAGGGGGAGCGCGGCCTGGGCTGCAATCACCACCCGTGCGTCTGCGTCCAGCTCCAGACCGGCGGCTCCCTCGATGTGTTTCTGGGATAGAAACTCGCTGCTGAGCGTGTAGAGGGTCGTGTCGAGCTCGGCCGGCAGCGCGCACAGCAGCGGAGCGCTGGCGATGTTGCGCCACAGCTCCGGCGGCAGCGTCGCACGGCGTGGCCAGAGGCGATACGATCTTGTCACCGATAGCTCGATCCTGGAAAGCTCACACCGATTTGCGATCGCGGGTGGCAGCCCAGATGCCAGCGGCGATGAAAACGATGCCCAAGAGGTGAAATCCAGCCAACTCTTCTGCCAATACCAATGCGGCCAGCCCGGTCCCGAACGCCGGCATCAAATGCAGGAAAACCCCGGCTCGGCCGGGGCCGACCTCGGCCACCGCCCGGTTCCAGAACACGAACGCAAGAATCGAAGGAAAGATCGCCACGTAGGCGAGACTTGCCATGTTCGGCGCGTTGAGCACCAGGTGGGCTCCTCGTGTCATATCCCACAGCTGCAGCGGCACCAGCAACAGCATGCCAGTGAAGATGGTGAGCACCAGAAACTGCATCGGCTCCAGCCCCGGCGGTCGCCAGCGCAGCAACACTGAGTACAGGGCCCAGCTCAGCACCGCCGCCAGCACCCAAGCGTCGCCGCGATTCGCCGTCAGCTCGCGCAGCAACGACAGAGGTTTGCCCTGGCTGACAATGATGAGCACGCCGGATAGGGATAGCGCGACCCCGAAGATCCCGAGCCAGCCCACCGAGGATCGCAGTATCCAGGCCGAGAGCACCATGATGAACACCGGCCCGGTGGAGATCAGCAGCACAGCATTGGTGGCGGTGGTGTGCTGCAAACCCAGATAGGCGAAAGTATTGAAATTTCCAACTCCCAACACGCCTAAAGCCGTCAGCGCCGGCCAGTGGCCGCGGGCGGCGTGCCAGGCTTGGGGCAGCGTTCTCCAGATCAACGGCAGCACGATGACCAGCGCCAGCGCCCAGCGCCAGAACGACAAGGCAATGGGTGGGATGTCGGCGCGCACCGCCCGTCCCAGCACAAAGTTGCCGGACCAGAACAAGGTGGTCAGCACCAGCAGCAGATACGGCGATAGCTGGCGTTGCTGGCTCAAGAAACCTCCGCAATCGAACGGGTAGGGACTGCCACCTTGACCACTTCCGCCACCGCGAAGACCGGGAAGCGCCCGTGATGGTGAGACGGTCGGGGCGAGCCAGGCGTTGGGATGGCCGGTATGCCGGTTGAGTCAGGGCATCGCTGATCGATCAGCGTCGCCTTCGGGCGAGGCGCTGGCGCCTCGCCGCCTGCGGCGGTCAGGAAACCAGTGCCGCCACAGTGCGCCTTCGGCCCGCTCCGTCCCCGTCACCAGGTAGTGCAGCACGTGCTCGTTATTCTGCGCCCACTGCATGCGGCCATGCTGACCGCTGGCGCCACAAAACAGCAACTGATCGCCGGGGCGCAAGGTGGTGTGGCCCTCGGGGAGCAGATCCTCCTCGTCACCCCGCACCAACATCAGCGCAAGCGTCGGCAGCAGTTTTCGGCGCTCGGTTGGATCCCGCTGCAAGCTATCCACGGTGACCGCGAGGCCATCGGAGAGAGCGATCAGTACCGCCGGGGAATCCGCCTCGTCAATGCTCACCGACCAGGTCTCCGGGGTGAGTCCCCCTCCGACCTGGCGAATCTGGTCCAGCAGGCGGCGGGACCATTCCTCGTCGCGATGCCGCGCTTGGCGCAGAAAGCGGTCAATCAGCGGGGTGATGATCATCGAGACGATGTGGCCGACTACAATTCGGCTGGACTGCATGATGAAGTCGACCCCAGCCTCGTAGAACAAGAGATTGTTATCCAGCTGGTTCTCGCGGGCGACGAAGTACAGGTCGGGCTTGAGGTCTCGAGCGGTCATCAAGATCGAGAGGTTATTGGCGTCGTCATCGGTGCCGGCGACGATTCCGACGGCTTGGTGGATCTTGGCCTCACGCAAGGTAACCGCTTCGGTGCCGCGCCCTTTCACCGTGCCCTCTGGCGCCCCGCTGCCCGCCGGATCGCGCTCAATGACGACAGTTGCGATTCCCTGGTATTCGAGGTAGCGGGCCACCGCTTTGCCGAAACGACCGTAGCCGCAGAGAATCCAGGTGCCGCGAGGAGGGGTCTTGACCTCTCGCAGCGGCCTACCCGCGCTCTGCAGGAGCCAACGATAGATCAAGTGTGAGTTGGGGGCGTGCAGCGCACGCGCCAGATGATCGGCGAAAAGGTAGAAGGGATTGATGATGTGGTCGGTGTTGAAGGAGGCCAGATTGGCCATGGTGTCGGCAGTTCGCGCGGTGCTGACGGCCATCTGGCGGCGATTCGCCAGTTTGGTGGTGATGGCGATCTTCAGATTCAGATGGTCGTCTCTGGTGAGCGCCAGCACCCCGCGGCAAAGAGGGTTGGTCAGCCCGGCAGTGTTCAGAAGCTCCGGGCGCGAAGCATCTCCCAGGAGGTGTGGAACTTCGAAGGGAAACTCCTCGAGCTCCAGATCCTGCAGCGCCCCCTGGTCGGCGTCCACCGCTACGCTGCGAATGTTGCGTCGCGCCAGCTCCTTGATCAGCAATCGTCCAGACTCGCCGCAGCCGCAGACGATGTAAAAAGGTTCGTGCAGTGCCGTAACCCGACCCACGAAGCGGCGCTGGGCGACGGCTCGCCGGAACGCTGGGTCCTGGATCAGGGTCAGGATGGTACCGATGGCGTAGAGCCAGCTGATCACGGCCAGGTAGATGGTCACAACCGTCCACATGCGCTGCAGGGGGCTGAAGGTGTGTGGAATTTCGCCGAAACCAATGGTGGAGGCCATGAAGCTGACGAAGTAAAAAGCGTGGAAGAAGTCGAAGCGCCAGGGATTGCCCTGCTCGTCGACGCCGGGAATCATCACCAGGCCCAGGATGGAGATCGAGTAGGCGGCGATCAGCACCAACAACGGTGCCCGCATGCGGCGGAAGAACATGATGAAGACGTCGGACACGG
>CAZLYT010000128.1:0-2616 GCA_964563515.1 uncultured Candidatus Competibacteraceae bacterium
GTCTTGCCGCGCCGGAATCATCCCCCAGCGCGAGAGCGTCCGGAGCGAGCTCGCTGGAGGTGCACGCTACTGGCCAGAGGCCGTAAACACGTATTCGTGTTGCGCGTCGCGCACGATCAGGGTGCGATTGGCGCCGCTGCCGACCACAAATTCGAATCCGTTCATACCCGGCACGGTCGTGATGAACGACAGAGTCCCATCGGGATTCCTGCGTGAGCCGACCTCGCTCTGCCACTCACCAAAATCGAATACTGTTGCGCCCTGCTTCCAGCTCACCATTATGTCTCCCAGCGCCTCATTGCTGTAACGCGTCGCCAATTTGCCGGCTTCGTCCGGATTGGCCGGCACAGTGAGCAGCTTGCGATCCGCTGCCAGTTGTTGGTAAAACGTCTTTGCGTTCGCGGCAACTTTGTCCTCGGCCTCGGAACGGCCATCAAACAACACCTCGAGTAGCTTGCGGCGAAACTGAGTTCTCAAGATCCACCCGGGGTCGCCGTTGGTCAGCACCACCGCGCCCACTCCGTGCTGGGGCAGCCACATCATGTCGCTGTGGAAGCCGATCATGTCGCCGCCGTGGTGCACCAGGGACACGTTGTACCTGGTGTCCTCTATCAGCCCCATGCCGTAGGTGGCGTCTTTCCCAATCGGGACCTGTGCCGCGCGGCGCGCTTGCAGCACCTCCTGGGAGACGTAGCGCTGTCCATTGGGCAGGGTCCCCTCCCTCAGCTCCATGGCGACATAGGCCAGCATGTCTCGCACGTTGCTCCACGCCGCCCCCGCCGGACGCACCGGGATCACGGCGTAATTAACCTCCATCAGGGCCTGCGTCGGCTTGCCATCGATGTCCGGCGCGTGTGGCATGGCGTGATTGCCCCGGAGCGCGGCTCCATAGTCGAACGTGGTTGCCCGCATTCCCAGCGGCCCGAACACCCGGGTCTGCATGGCGCTGTCGTAGGCGGCTCCGACCTCGAGGCTGGGAAAGGCCACGTGGCCGCCCACGAAACCGCCCGCAGCGGCCAGCGGGTTGGAGTACTGGAACATCTCGCCGAACTTGCTGGTCGGCTGCATGGCTCCCAGCGCACGCAGGGCACTCTCGGGGGTAGCGCCTTCAAACTGGAACAACCATTCGAAATCCTGCCGGGGAAGGCCGGTGCAGGCGCAGATCAGATGTTTGACTTGGACCTGGCTGGTCGTCTCCGTGCTTCCAAGCTTGAAGGACGGCAGGATGCTGGTCACCGGAGTGTCCCAGGTGATCTTCTTCTCGTCCACCAACTTGCCGAGCATGAGAGTGGTCAACCCCTTGGTGTTGGACGCGATCATGAACAGCGTGTTCGCGTCAACCGGCTGGTTGCCGCCCAGCTCGCGGGTCCCGAAGCCGCCGGCAAAGACGACCCTGCCGTCCTGGATCAGGCCGATGGCCACACCGGGAACCCCGCTGTTTTTCATGCCTGACTCGACAAACCGGCCCAGGTCGGCGATGCGGCCTCGATCGAGCTGATGGGCCTTCTTGCCGGCAAAGGATTCGCGGGTATACCCCTTCGGCAGGAGGTCGCCATACAGCAGGATCACCTGGGCAAGACGTTTCTCGCCCACCGCCTGAGCCATGTCGTAGATAACAACCGTCCACCCGCCCCCGGCCCGCTGCACCTGCGCGGTGACATCCCGCTTCTCGTTGGGTGACGTCTGGTAGACGTACTCGGCTCGATCGGTCCAGCCGTCCTCATCGGCCTTCTGATTCACCACCTTGAGCGGCCACATGGCATTCGGTTTGTAGGCCCGCCACGCTGCTGCCACCGCTGCCTCGGCACTTGGAGCCTTCACATCAACCAGGGCGATGGTCGAATTGCCCTCGGGCGGCTCGAGCAGGACGGTGGAGCCATGGACCGCAATGCTCCATCCAGCCGGAGCGATGAAGCTGTTTCCCGTGGTGGTCGTCCTTGGCGTATCGCGGGTCAGCCGTTCGGCTGCGAAAGATTCTGATGCTGAGGCGGTACTTGCCTGACCTCGAGCGGGAGCAGCGTCGGGCTCGGGAGATGGGGTGACCGATGCAGGGGTGGTGGCGCGGCAGCTTCCGAGCAGGCAGGCGAGGAGGAACGCCGCTGCTGGCGAGCGCATGAGAGACATCTAGGACTCCTAAGCGGGACGATGCCATAGTACAGCCCGGTACCTGGCTTCGCTATGTACCCTTCCGACCTTTCCGTCCTCTCCGCTTTACTTTCCATAGATGGCTCTTCCCCTCCAACACCCCGTCATCCGCGGGAACGGACGCGGCCGCATGCCTGACGGGCCTAACGTGTCTTGGCGCGAGCGGCTCCAGGCGCTGCGGCACCTGCCCAAGCTGCTGCGAATGGTGTGGGACACCAACCCCGCCTACGTCGTCGGGATCCTTCTGCTGCGGATCGCCCGGTCGCTGGTTCCGCTCGCCGTGCTCTGGGTCGGCAAGCTCATCGTGGACGAGGTGGTGCACTCGATCGCCGTCGCCCAGAGCGGCGGGCCGGTTCCCTGGACCCGCCTGGCCGTCCTGATCGGGATCGAGCTGGCGATCGCGCTGGTGGGCGAGGGGCTGAGCCGAGTGTCGGCGCTGCTGGAGAGCCTGCTGGGCGACTTGTTCGCGAA
>CAZLYT010000129.1:0-35665 GCA_964563515.1 uncultured Candidatus Competibacteraceae bacterium
CTGGAAAAACAGTATCACTCTCGGCTCAGTTGGCTCCTAGGCGATCACGAGCAACAATAGTCGCTCTGATCCATGGTGACGGTCCCACTTCGAGCTCCGCGATGGTCTCGACACCCGGCCCGATGGTGGTCCGGCATGCCCTGGAGGGCTAGGGCAGGAGATCATGATGCCAAAGCACCCACCGGCCCAGGCTGCTGGCGGCCGCTCGATGAGCCCGGAGCCCATCGGCCGGGAGCCGCTCAGCATCGCTCCAACTTTCCCCGGAGCCGCCGTAACCGTTGCTGGTGCGCTGCCGTCGCCCCCTGCAGGCGGATCAGCGTATCGGTGAGGGTCAATGCCTGCGCAAGATCCTTACAGTGATGCTCGGCATACTTGGCCAGGTTCTCCAGCGCCTCGACACTGCCCGTAGCCGCCAGCTCCTGCCATAGCGCGGCCGCCTCTTCCCACTCGCCGCAACGTCGCGCCAGCCGCGCCAATTGGGCGACTCCGTCCGGGCATAGCCGGGCCCGATGGCGCAGCAAGTACTCCCGGGCGGCATGATGTCCAAGGTTTCGCACCATCCAACCCGCCACTCCCAGGGTGTCCGCCGCTGGATGGGGAACGCCCCGGTACACACTGCGCAACACGGGCAACAGCATGGCCAGCGAGACCAAATCCTGAAGGTTGTGGGCCAGCACGCGGCGAAGATCGTGAGGCCGCCGCCGCCGCACCCAGTCCAACCAGGCCCTAGGTGCAGCCCAGCCGGGCAGATCGTCCACCCGGCGCACGCCGAGTAGCTCGCGCTCGATCGTGGCGAGGCGGCAGTCGGAATACGCTCGCACGAAGGCGCGCCGGGTGAAGGGCAATAGATCCAGATGGATGCGGTCTTGCAGCGGATCTGCAACGTGGGCCAGACGGCTGCGCGCACTGAGCAGAGGGCCGTCGAAGCTGCGGCCGTTGTAGGTCACAGCAGGGGCCGCGGGCAGGCCCAGCGACTCCGCCACCGCGCTCAGCATGTCCGCCTCGCCGTGAAACGCGGAGATCATGAGCTGAACCACGTGCAGCTCGCCATGCTCCCAACGCGCCAGGCCCACCAGAAACGCCACGGTGCCAGTCCCGCCGGCGAGCCCAGTGGTTTCGGTATCGAGAAAGCAGGGGTTTGCGCGTACTCGTGAATCCCCGAGCAGGTGAGCCACCGCATCTGCCAGGCCGTCGCACCCGGCCGACGCGAGCGGGCCTTGGAGTGCGATGTGGCGCTCGACCTTGATGACGCCAGGGGCGTGGACCTCGCCCCCGAGATGGCGGGCCAGCGCATGGTCATCCTCAGCGTCGCGGGCGGCCGTCGCCGCCTGGTCGCCGCAATGTCGGGTGCGCCCCCGGAGTCGTTGCAGGCGCGCCAGGATGGGGTCGGCAACTTCAGCGCAAGGCGTGGACGAGGTGGTCGGGCTTCCGCCGCTTTGCCCGATGAGGGCCCGCAGCCGTTGCTGCAGGTCAGTGCCGGTGCTCACGCGCCCGCGCCGTTGCCGGTGGCCTCGGCCAACAAGGCCAACACTTGGAGAGCTGCCACCTTCAGTGAAGGGGTCGCGATGTGCTCGCAGGCGAGCACGGGTCCGATGCATGCTGGACATCCGTGAGAGCAGCTACAGGCCTCCACCAGCCCCTGCGCACTCACCACCACCTGGTGCCTCAGCTCGTAGAGCGTCTCGGACAAACCGATGCCGCCTGGATAGTTGTCGTATAGGAAAAGCGTTGGTTGAAACAGCCGCCCCGGATCGTCGACCGCGACCTGGTCGCCCTCGGTGGAGAGCGCGCGTCCCCTGCCATCGCTGTCGACCTGGCCGTACCAGGTGGCATCCGAGCTTCCGACGGCGCGGCCCAGGTCGGCGAGCTCTGCCATGGCGAGCACTGTTGCCACGAAGTGCATCGCGTAGGCCGCGCCCAGGAATCCATCCAGCGCCGCCTGACGTGAACAGAACACACCATCGAGGATATCGGCGGAGAGCTGCCACCATACCGCCACGGTGTGGAGCTCCTGGTCGGGAAGGTTCACGTTGCCGTAGCCCACGTTTTCGTGGCTGTAGTAGCGGATCTTCTTGTAACCGGCAACCCGCCGCACCACGTGCACTTCGCCCTGGCGAACGGCAACCGCCGTGGAGTCGGTGGCCTGAAACTCGCTGAGGATCTTCAAACGGGTGTAATCGATGGCATCGGTGTAGTAGTCGGCCTCGGTCTGGCGCACGAAAGCTTTGCGACCTGTCCAGTCCAAGCGCTCCACCTGCCAGGGTCGGGCCTGCACCAGGTAGATCGCGCCCTCATAGAGCGTCATGGCGGCGCTCGAGTAGTCCACTTCGGCGATGACGTCCTTGCGCCCTTCGGTGACGTCGATTACCACGAAGTTGCCTTCGGCGACGCTGCGCAAGCTCACGGCGTTGGCCGGGTAGCTGTCTGCTATCCAATGCCAGCTGCCATGCTCGCGGTGCACCACCTGCTCCTGCTCCAGGAAGCGGAGGAAGGGTTCGGCTGGCTGCGGGCCGAAGCGCTCACCGTCGCTGAATGGAAGCTCGAAAGCTGCACAGCGCACGTGATCCAACAGGATGAGGAGCTGCTCCGGGGCAATCCGGGCGTGCTCTGGGGAGGCTCCCAGAAAGAAATCCGGATGCCGCACGAGAAATTGATCCAGCGGCCGACTGCTGGCCACCAAAACCCCCAGTGCGGGCCGCTGCCGGCGGCCGGCCCGTCCGAGGCGCTGCCAGGTACCAGCCACGGTGCCCGGATAGCCGTTGAGCACGCACACATCCAGGGCACCGATATCGACCCCGAGCTCCAGCGCCGAGGTGGCCACCACGCAATCGACCCGATCCTCACGCAGCAGCCGTTCGGTGTCCCGGCGCTGCGTGGGCAGGTAGCCACCGCGATACGCGTGCACCCGGGTCGGACGTCGCGGGTCCTTGTCGAAGGTATCCTTCAAGTACTTGGTGAGCACCTCCACCATCAGCCGGGTGTGGGCGAAGACAATGGTCTTGAGTCCGGCGTTGACGGCCTGGCGCGCGATACGCGCGGACTGCGACCGCGCCGAGGCACGGAGGCCGAGCTCCGGATTGACCACCGGCGGGTTCCACAGCAACAGGTGCCGCGGTCCGGTCGGGGCGCCGCTTTCGGTGATCAGCGCGACTTCGGCGTCGAGCAGCTGCTGAGCCAGCTCCCCAGGATTGGCGATGGTCGCAGAACACATCACGAAGGTGGGCTGCACGCCGTAGAACCGACACACTCGGCGCAGCCGCCGCAACACGTTGGCCAGGTGGGATCCGAATACGCCGCGATAGGTGTGCATTTCGTCGATCACCACATAGGCCAGGCCCTCGAAGAATTGGGCCCACTTGGTGTGGTGGGGGAGGATTCCCTGATGCAGCATGTCCGGGTTGCTCACCACCACATCGCCCCGAGTGCGCACCGCCTTACGCGCATCGCCCGGCGTGTCGCCGTCGAAGGTGAAGGCCTTGATACCCAGTTCACCGGCCCGATTGAGCGCGCTGATCTCGGCGACCTGGTCCTGGGACAGGGCCTTGGTGGGGAACAGGTAGAGCGCCTTGGCACGGCGCTCGAGCACCGCTTGCAGCGCCGGCAGGTTGTAGCACAGCGTCTTGCCGGAGGCGGTGGGCGTCACCAGCACCGTGTGCAGGCCTCGACGCACGCTGCGCCAGGCCGCGACTTGGTGGCTGTAGAGCTGCTCGATGCCGCGGCACCTCAGGGCCTTGGCGAGGTCGGGATGGAGATCCTCGGGAAACGCTTGGTAGCTGCCCTGGCGGGCGGGAAGCACCAGCTCGCCGGTGATACGGGCATGGTCCCGCTGCCGCAATCGCGCCGCCAACGCCTCGACCCCGAGTGGACCCGGATCGAGGACATTAGCGGCAGGCACCGGCTCGATCGCATCGAGCTCCGCTATTTGCCCCATTGCGCTCCCCCCGCCGCGCGAACTAGGCTCAGTCTAGAGAACGAAAGGAGAACGAACAATAGACGTGCTTGGACTGACGCCGCGGCAGCGGGCACTCCTCGAGCTATTGATCCAGCGCGCGGCCAGGGCGGAGCCACCGCCTACCCTGGATGAGGCGTGCCGGGCGCTGGGACTGCGCTCCCGTGGCTCGCTACACAAGCAGGTGCGGGCGCTGGAGGATGCCGGGCTGCTGGAGCCCGCGCGGGGGCGCCGGCGTGGGCTGAGATTGCGCTCCATCGAGCGACCCGGGGAGGTGGTGGAGCTACCGCTGGCGGGAGTGATCGCGGCCGGCCAGCCGTTGGAAGCCGTCACCCGGGACGAGACCGTGGCGGTGCCGGCAGCCTTGCTGGAGGGGCGAGGGGACTATGTGCTCAGGGTTCGGGGCGACTCGATGGTGGAGGCTGGCATCCTGGACGGAGACTACGTGGTAATCGAGAGCAGGGCGTGGGCCCGCGAAGGGGAGATCGTGGTCGCGTTGGTGGACCGAAGCGAGGTGACCTTGAAGCAGTTGGGATACGACGGCTCGAGGCTGCTGCTGATTCCCGCCAATCGCCAGTTGATGCCACTGGCGCTAGATCCCGACCGGGTCCAGATCCAGGGTGTCCTGGTGGCGCAAATGCGCCGCTATGGTTGATGCTTGGCCGACGATTCTTACTCGGAAGTTGCGCCGAGCCGAGCCGTGAAAGCTTGGCGAATGTTCTCCACCCGCCGCCGATTCACGCCCAGATCCCAGTAGCCGATACGCGAGGCCGAGCGCACGTGGATGAGCTTCTGCTCCGGGACGCCGAGAAACTCAACGTCATCCACGAACCGGAACACCGCGGACTGAAACTCTGCACGCAGATACTCCTCAGCCCGGTGGTCGATCTCGGTGACCCTCGGCTGCTCCCGGAGCACCTCCCGCAAGGCCTTCCAGGCCGCCTGGGGTGAGCCCTCGTAGCGCAAGGGTGGTACCGCATGATCGGCATCTTCAGCCTGCGAGGACACGCAGTTCGGGGTATCAGGACAAGGGGGCAGTTGCCCCTCCCGCGTGCCGAGGTCGGGCGCGGGTGCGCTGGAGCAGCCGGCCAGAACGAGCAACGGCAACAGTACGATCCCACGCATGACAACCAGCCTCTGGAAAATCGTCAGGCAATCGATGGCGCCGCATCCAACGATAGTAATTTAATGCGCCTGGCGCGGGGCCTGATGCAACTCGATCCAAAGCCTTTGTCGACGAAAGTTAACTACGGAGTCAGAATCGGGTTGGGCGCGCGTAACCCATGGAGATTGAAGATTTTTGCAGTACGTCCTGAGTCCTAATCTGGCCACCTCAAGACCGTCTAGACCTCCGACTCAACGAACAATCAAGCACTTACGTGCCAGATGTTTCGCCCGGAATGGCAATATCAGGACTATACTGGAACAGACGTCCTGATGTTGCCATGGGGAGGGGGCGGTGGAGGGGCATCTGCACTGGCTTGTGCGCCGGTTCCAGCGCGAGAAGGTGATGAACATGGGGCAGCTGCAGACGCAGGCCGAAGGACGCTCGCGGCGCAGCCTGTTCCGTGATCTGGCCGCGCTTGGCTACCTCACGAGCTTCACGCATGCGGGGCGCTACTACACGCTGCGCACAATCCCCGAGTTCGATACGCATGGCCTGTGGTTCTACCGCGCTATCGGCTTCTCGCGCGCTGGCACCCTCAAGGAGACGGTCGCCATCGAGGTCGACCAAGCCGACGTCGGTCGCACCCATGCGGAGCTGCGCGAGCTCCTGCGCGTGCGCGTTCACAATGTGTTGCTCGAGCTCGTGCGGGCCGGTGCGATCGGCCGCGAGCCCTTCGCCGGCGTGCACCTCTATGTGAGCGCCGATGGCGAGCGGGCGGCGCAGCAGCTCGCGCGTCGAGCCGAGCGCGGCGCCGTGGCGGCGGCTGCGCCCCCGGCGACGCTCGAGCTGAGCGTAGAGATTTTGGCACAGGCCCTGCGGAGCGCACCCGAGATCCCCGCCGCAGAGGTGGTGGCCAGCCGACTCGCCGCGCGGGGTGTCGTCGTCGGCCTTCACGCGGTCGAGCGGGTCTTTGGCTTCTATGGACTGGAGGCAGGAAAAAAAACGGCGCCGCCCACTTCGCCACCCTCGCGGCGTTGAGGGCGCAGTTGCACGGATTGCGTGTGCAATGCCAGCAGCGGTTGCAGACCCTCGCAACGCTGGCGCTCGAGATCGCCGAGCCGCCCGAGCCGTGTCCGTGCTGCGCCGGGCCGATGCGCGTGCAGAAGACGCAAGTGCGCCGCGGGCGGACCCTGGCGCACGGCGCCTTCGAGGCGCGTCAAACCGTCTATGTCTGCGCGGCCGGCTGCCGCTGGCCCTCGGGCGTTCAGGTCACCCAGCGTGCCGGCTGTCTCGAAGCGGCGCTGCTGCCGCACGCAATGGTCGGCTACGACGTGATGGTCTTCGTCGGCCTGCAACGCTTTCTCCACCATCGCCAGCGCGAGGAGATCCAGGCGGCGTTGCGCGAAGAGCACGGCATCGCGCTCGCCAGCGGCGAGCTGAGCGCGCTGGCGCGGCGGTTTACCGAGTACGTGGCGCGGCTGCAGGAGGCGCGGGCGGGCGAGCTCAAGGCCGCGCTCGAAGCTGACGGGGGCTATCCGCTGCACGTCGACGCCACGGGCGAGGCCGGCCGCGGCACGCTGCTCTTGGCGATGGCGGGCTGGCGCCAGTGGGTGCTTGGGGCGTGGAAGGTCGCCACCGAGCGCGCCGATCTGATCGGCCCCTGCCTGCGCCACACCGTGCAGCGCTTCGGCGCTCCGTGTGCGCTCGTGCGTGATCTCGGCCGAGCGATGATCCCGGCACTCGATGAGCTCGCCGCCGAGCTCGAGCGGCCGATCCCCGTTCTCGCCTGCCATCAGCATTTCCTCGCTGACGTGGGCAAGGATCTGCTCGAGCCCGCCCACGGCGAGCTGCGCGCGCTATTCCGCCGCACCAAGGTGAAGCCGAAGCTGCGCGAGCTGGTCCGCGGCCTCGGCCGCGAGCTCGGCCCGCACATCGAGGCCGCGCGCGAAGCGGTGCGCCGCTGGCAGGCGCTCGCCGAGGCCGGGCATCGCATCCCGTCGGGACGCGAGGGCCTCGCGATCGTGCGCGCCCTCGCGCAGTGGACGCTCGACGCCAACGCAGACGCCTCCGGCCTCGACTTCCCCTTCGACCGACCCTATCTCGACCTCTATGGCCGTTGTCTGAAAGCGCAGCGCGCCGCCGACGCCTTCCTGCGCAGCGCACCGCCGGACCGCCCTGTGGTCACGGCACTCAAGCGGCTGCACCGCTACCTCGAGCCGCTCGCCAGCGAGGTTCCCTTTCGCCAGGTCACCGAGCGGCTGCATCGACGAGCGATGCTGTTCGATGAGCTGCGAGCCGTGCTGCGTCCCGACACAGCGCCCGAGGACACCGTCAAAGTGCTCACCGAGCGGCGCAAGCGCCTCGACGCGCTCGGCGACTCGCTCCGCAAGCGCCGGCCCGCTCGCGGTCCGGCCCAAGATACTCGCAATGCCATTGATCTCATCCTCGCCCACCTCGACACCCATGGCCCCTACCTCTGGGGCCATACGGTGCGCTTGGCGCCGCCCGCCGCGGGCGTGCGGCTCGTCCCGAGGACCAACGCACTGGTCGAGACGTTCTTCGGTGATCTCAAACACCGCGAGCGCCGCCGCAGCGGGCGCAAGAACCTCGGCCAGGATCTCGAGCATCTGCCGGCCGAAGCCACGCTGGTGTGCAACTTCCGGCACGCCGACTATGTACGCATCGTGTGCGGATCGCTGGAGGATCTCGCCGAGGCGTTCGCGGAGCTTGATCGCGAGGAGCGCGAGCGACGGCTCAACGCCCTGCCTACCCAACAACCAGAACACGACGTGCTCGCCGAGGTGCTCCAGATTGCCAGCGCCTCGTTGTCCCCGGCCGACCGTCGTGTCGTACGGACTCGGGAGATGGACCGCAGAGTCGCTGCCGCAGCTGCGAGCCGTGCTCCGCGGCAGTAGTCTTAAGACCTCAGGGACTCAATCCAACCCGATTCTGACGCCGTAGAAAGTTAACGTTGGTGCTCAGACCGCCACGCGCTGCTCTACCGCTGGCGCCGGCGACACCAGGCGCCCCACAGTTTCCACCAGCACCTTGCGCTCGACCGGGATCGGCAACCATGCATCCACGCCGGCCGCGAGGCAGGCGACCCGGGTGGTTTGGTCCAGTGAATGGGATCGCAATACCACCGGAACTTCATCGCGCCGATCCAAGTAGCGCAGGGTTCCCACCACTTCGTAGGCAGAGATTCCAGGCAGATCCTCGTCCACCAGCAGCAGCTCGGGAAGCTGCGACTCATTGCTAAGCAGGTCGATGGCTTCCTCACCGCTGGCGGCGACCATCACGCTATAGCCAGCTCGCTCCAGGGCATTGTGAAGCAGGTGGGCCTGGACCAGATTCTCGGCCGCCACTAGGACTCGGTAGGCGCCACCCTGACATGTGTTCATGGGCAATCCTCGCTGATTCGCGTCAACGATCAGAAACGCCCTAATCGTTAGCAAGTTCGATGCCGTAGGATTACCAAACCGCAAAGTGAGGATAAGTCACGACCCACTCCCAGGTCCCGTCACACTGATTCGATGACTCAGTATCCCCGGGCACGCTCCACCTGGTGCAGCAACGGACGTCCGGACCGAAGTCGTGCCAAATTCTCCGCAATCTGATCGCAGGCTTCCTCGATTCGAGTCGCGGCGGCGATGTGAGGCGTCAGCACAATCCCCGAGTGATGCCAGAAACGGTGTTCCGGCGGGGGTGGTTCTTGTCTCGCCACGTCCAAAACCGCCCCTCGAAGCTGACCCGAATCGAGCGCCGCCAGCAGATCCTCTTCAACCAGCAGCTCTCCACGTGCGCAGTTGATCAGCGCAGCACCGGGTGGCATGCGGTCAAAAACTCGTCGGTTCAGAAGGCCTCGGGTGGAATCCGTGAGCGGCAGCAGCACCACCAGAATATCGCTGCGGGCGGCCACTGCTTTGAGTCCGGCCCTTCCGGCTGCGGTCTCGATTGCGTCGAGCCGCCGCGGCTTGCGACTCCAGCCGACGACAGGAAATCCGAAACCGCTCAGTGCACCAGCTACCGCTGCGCCCAGCGCCCCGAGCCCGAGCACGCCGATCCGGGTTTCGTTGCGGCGCCGCACCGGGCGGGGATGCCAGAGGGCAGCGCTGCGCTCGGTCTGGTAGCGATCGAAGTCGCGGTGGAAATGGAGAACTCCGTACAGAACGTACTCGACCATTTGTTCGGCCATGCCGGCATCTTCCAGACGGATCACCGGCAGGTCCGGCGGCAAGTCGGGCAATGCCATGATGTGGTCCACGCCAGCGCCCAGGGAGAAGACCGCTCGGAGCCCGCTCAGAGCGGCAAACATGCCGGGCGGAGGGTGCCAGGCTACGGCGATGTCCACCTCGCCAGGGCGGGCAATCTCGGGCCAGAGCTCCGCCTTCAGGTCCGGGACGTGTGCCAGCAGCGCTTGTTGCCAGGTGCTCGACCTGCCGTCCGCTGAGTAGACCGCTGCGCGCAAGACGCCGACATTCCGGGATGGTGGATGGGTTGTCATTTCTGGACTTCCAGTCAGGGGTGACGCCCCTTTGGCGTCTCCCTAGTCCGCCACTTTGGCCCGCAGGCTCTTGAGTCGACCGCGCCGAGTCTTTTCGTCTAGACGTTTACGCTTGGCCGCCGCGGGTGGTTTGGTGACACGACGTGCCTTGGGGGCCTGAAGTGCCCGTTCGATGAGCGCTCGCAGGCGGACCAACGCGTCATCCCGGTTCAGCTCCTGGCTGCGGAAACGCTGGGCCTTGATAACCAACACGCCGTCTGCGCTGATACGACGATCAGCCCGTGCCAGCAGCCTGGCCTTGCAGGGCTCGGGCAGGGACGAGGCCGGGATATCGAAACGCAGGTGCACCGCACTGGAAACCTTATTGACATTCTGCCCGCCAGCCCCTTGAGCCCGCACGGCACTGAGCTCGATTTCATGATCGGGGATGGACAGGGTGGGAGAGATTTCGAGCATGAGACTGTGGACTTCGGTCAAGCTTCAAAGATCCCCCGCCATCACCTGGCAGGCTCACGCATTCAACTTAACATAATATACATTATGCGCAATTGAAGGCATCGGTTGCTTCAGACTAAGGGCGGCTTACTGTGCCACAACCAGTTCGATGGGTGCCTTGTTCAAAGGCGCCGCGCCATGTTCCGCAACCTCCAGTGTTTCTCCCAAGGTCATCGCGAGCCCCCTGGCTGCGTCAAAGACGATGATGTGGATGAAGAACACCATGCCCGTTTCGGCCAATGCGGTGTTGCCGTGATAGAACATGGGCCAGTCCATCCAGTTGGGCGCATAGGTCGCGCCGAGGCTGTAACCGCAGGCGTTGAGGCGAGCCTCCTGGAGGCCGGCGGCGTCAAGCACCCGGGCATTGGCGTCGAAAACCTCGCCCACGGGGCGACCCGGTCGCAGCGCATCGGTGGCGGCCTCGAGCGCATCCCGCACCGGTGAGAACATCGCCACCTGGTCTGGCCGGGGCTTGCCGATGAGCATGGTTCGCATGGCACAGGCGTGGTAATGACGATACACGCCAGCGAACTCCAAGGTGAGCTGATCATCGGCGTCCAAGTGGCGCCGGCCGGTGAAATAGCGGCACATCATCGCCCCGGGACCCGACCCGATGATGTACTCGTTAGCCGGGTCGTCGCCGCCGCCACGAAACACCGCGGCCTGCATGGCCGCGAGAATGTCGCCCTCGAAGGCTCCCGGGCACGCGGTGCGCTGAGCTGCCACCCAGGCTGCGTCTGCGAGCTCGGCGGCGCGGCGTACGTAGGCTAGCTCCTCAGCGCTCTTCACCACCCGGAGCGCATTCACGAGGCCGGAAGCATCCTCCAGCCTGGCAGCGCCGTCGATGGCACGGGTCAACGCGAAACCACGGGCGGCGGTCAAGCCGTAGGCCTCGAACTCCACGCCGAGACGACAGCCAGCGAGGCCCAGCTCCTGGACCAGAGCCACCAGCGCACCGTAGGGATCGGCGCCCTCGGTGTCGCGCCAGACCCGCACGTGACGAATATTGGATGTGAACGTCGCCTGCAACTTATCTGGGGCGCGGGTCAGCAGGACGGGCTCACCTTCCAGCGGCCAGACCAATACCTGAAAGTACACGTACCCGAAGCTGTCGTAGCCGGTCAGGTAGTACATGCTTTCCTGCCGGAACAGCAGCATGCCGTCCAACCCGGCGGTCCGCAGGCGCTCATTCATGGCTACCTTGCGCCGGTGTATTTCCTCGGGGCTGAAGTGTATGGGCATGGGAGGGGTCCTGCGGCGGTGGGGCTGGTGCAATCCAGGTGGCTCGGCAACCGTCCAGAAGTGTTCACTGTTTTCAGTGCCTTAGCCTTTCGTCACGGCCTAGGCAGTGGCACGCATCCTGCTCCAAGCCCGGTCGCGGCCCAACCTGGGCGCGATGCAACGGAACTGTACACAGATCATGATCTCGCGACTCGAGAGGGTGTCAACGGAAACCGCGAGCGCTTTCGCGGTGTTGCGATGAACCTTCGGCTGAGGGCGTTGGAGCTGCTGTCTGCGGCGCCCCTGGGCGCCATGCTGGCGGCAACTGGCGCCTACTCTCTGGCCGGTGGCGACCTGGCAAGCGTGGGTCCCCTCGCCTTGGTGGGCCTCCTGGGCGGAGGGCTCACCCTAGTGGTCCTCCCCTTCCATCGCCGAATTGCAGTGGCCCAACGATGCGCCCTTGTTGGGGCGATCTGTCGACGTCTGACCTGCGACGATGGGCAGCCCGTGGACCTGGATCCCAATCTGGAACCGATCTCTCGGGCGGTCGCGGCGCTGCGTCGCGAGGTTCTCGAAGGGCGTGCCCGCGTCATACGCGCGGAGCAGGCGCTACAGGAGACCCGCGCCCACATCGAAGCGGAGATCGCTGCTCGAACATCGGCGCTAGCGGCTAGCGAAGAAAGTGTGCGACTGCTGTTGGAATCGGTGGCCGAGGGCATCTACGGCATCGATGAACACGGCATCTGCACCTTCTGCAACCCGGCTTGTGCCTCCTTGCTTGGCTATGGCAGCGAAGTCGACCTGATTGGTCGCCCGGTGCATGAGGTCCTGCCTGCGCCACGCTGGCATCTCGGCCAGGGCGGGACCGACAGACGACCCATTCACGTCACCGAGGCTACCTTCTGGCGTGCCGACGGCACCTTGTTCCCAGTGGAGTACTGGGCGCTGCCGGTAATCAAGGGCCAGCAGATTCGGGGCACTGTGGTGACCTTCATCGATATCACCCAGCGCAAGAAGGCGGAGATCGCGCTATTCAGGGAGAAGGAGCACGCTCAAGTTACGCTGAACTCCATCGCTGAAGGTGTCATTACGACCGACGCAGCTGGTCGCGTGCGCTACCTCAACCCCATCGCCGAAGCAGTGCTCGGGGCCTCTACCGAGCAGGTCAAGGGGCAACCTATCGAGATGGTCTTCAGGCTCGAGCTCGAAGGCGATGGTGAGACCGTTGAGTCGGCGTTGGGACGGGCGCGAGAAGGCGCGACCGAGCGTTCGGCGGATGGCCGCCCGGTGCTGCTGCGGCATCGAGACGGCGCAACCACCTACGTGGAGCACACCAGCTCGCCGATCCGTGACCGGGACGGCAGCACCCTTGGGTTCATTACCGTGTTCCGCGACGTCAGCGAGTCCCGCCAGCTGCACCGACAGCTCCACTACCAGGCCACCCACGACCCGTTGACGGGGATGATCAACCGTCGCGAGTTCGAGAGCCGGCTGGAGCGGCTGACCCAGACCGATCCTGGGGAGCGGCCCGAATCGGTGCTCTGCTTCCTGGACCTGGACCAGTTCAAGGTCGTGAACGACACCTGTGGTCATGGTGCGGGAGACGAGCTGCTGCGTCAGATCGCAGAGCTGTTGCGTAGCCATCTGCGGCAACGCGACACCCTTGCGCGTCTGGGCGGTGACGAGTTCGCCGTGTTGCTGGAACATTGCCCACTGAGCGAGGCGTTCCGCGTGGCCAACACCATTCGCGAGGCCATCCAGGACTTTCGCTTTGCCTGGGACGACAAGAGCTTCTCCATTGGGGTCAGCGTCGGCCTGGTGGATCTCAGCGAGGTCGGCGATGACCTGCAGGAACTGTTCGCAGCCGCTGACGCTGCCTGCTATCTCGCCAAGGAACAGGGTCGTAACCGGGTCCAGATTCACCACCCGGAGGATCGCGACGTGCAACGTCGCCGCGGAGAAATTCAGTGGGTTTCGCTAATCAACGAAGCCCTGGCCCAGGGCCGCTTCCTGCTCTACTACCAGGACATCGTAGAGACTGCGGCGATGCCTAGGCAGCAGCTCGGACGGCATATCGAGGTGCTGGCTCGCATCGCTGACGCCGAAGGTCGACTGGCGCTGCCCGGGGCCTTTCTCCCTGCAGCCGAGCGCTACAGCCTCATCAATGCCACCGATCGCTGGGTGGTGCGCGAGGTGTTCGAGTGGGTGACGCACCCGACTGCCCCGCGCCCTGCGGTAGTCTCCGTTAATTTGTCCGGCCCCACGATCTCCGACGCCAGTTTCCTGGAGTTCGTGCTGAAGACCATGGAAGAAACCTGTGTCGACCCACGCCGGATCTGCTTCGAGGTCACCGAGACGGCGGCCATCGCCAAGCTCTCGAACGCCGTGTCCCTCATCTCGCGACTCAAGCAGCGGGGGTTCTTGTTCGCCCTGGATGACTTCGGCAGTGGCTTGTCTTCGTTCGCGTACCTGAAGAACCTGCCGGTGGACTTCGTCAAGATCGACGGTACCTTCGTCAAGGACATCGTGGTCGATCCCATCGATCGCGCCATGGTGCGATCGATCAACGATCTAGGCCACATCATGGGCAAAAAGACCATCGCCGAGTATGTGGAAAACGCCCGCGTTCTGGCAGCCGTGCGCGAGCTGGGGGTCGACTACGCCCAAGGCTACTGGATCGCGCGCCCGCAACCGCTGAGCGAGTTCGGGGCCACCAGGGCGAGGACCGCAGCGGGCTAGGGAAACCCTGGATCGTTGCCGCGATTCACGGCTTCCCTGATCTACTCTTCGGGTCCGGAGGTCGCTCGCTTGGCGGATTCCCACAGCACGTCCAGGGCCTCGCTGTCCACGGCCGCACCCTCCCGTTGCAATGCGCGCTCCACGTGGCGCACCCGAGAGTCGAAGCGACGGTTGGCCTCCCGCAGCACCTGCTCTGGATCGAGCTCCAGCCAGCGTGCCACGTTGGCGGAGCTGAACAGGAGATCGCCCAGCTCGTGAGCAGCGGCGCGCCTGCCGGCTCGGTCACGCACGGCGCAGCGCAGCTCCTCGAGCTCCTCGCCAAGCTTTTCCAGCACCGCCTCGAGCTCTTGCCAGTCCAACCCAAGTCGGGTGGCTCTGCTTTGAAGCTTGCGCGCGCGGGATAGCGCTGGAAGTCCCAGGGGAACGCCGT
Organism: uncultured Candidatus Competibacteraceae bacterium; assembly: GCA_964563515.1. Lineage (GTDB taxonomy): Bacteria > Pseudomonadota > Gammaproteobacteria > Competibacterales > JAHEDQ01 > CAZLYT01. The sequence continues at coordinate 14,447 of CAZLYT010000129.1, forward strand.
CCATGACGCTGGCACGGGCATCGCCTACCGCGGCGAGCTCGGTTTGCTTGATCTGCTCCCAGCCTTCGGACTGTTCCTGCAGATCGGCGTAGACCGTGTCCGCAAACACATGTGGATGACGCCGCACCAGCTTCTCCGTCAGCCCGGCCACCACCTGCTCGAAATCGAAGCTGCCGCGCTCCTTCGCGATCTGGGCGTAGAACACCACTTGCAGCAGCAGGTCACCGAGCTCGTCACGTAGATTGTCCATCTGGCCGCGCTCGACAGCCTCGGCCACTTCGTACGCCTCCTCGATGGTATGGCGGACGATTGTGTCGAGATCCTGGGCCAGATCCCAGGGACACCCGGTGTCCGGGTCCCGCAAGGCGGCCATGACCCGGAGCAGCTCGCGAACGTTATCCATTGCTTGGTTGGTGCTCCAATCGCTTTGCAATCGATGAAAGTATCAGCGGCCCGGTAGCGAGATGCCGGTGATCATCTTGTAGAGCGACACCGCAAACCCATCGGTCATGCCCGAGACGAAATCGGTGATTCCCAACAGGCGCCGGTAAGGATCATCGACGGGGAAATGGCGGGGGTCGCTCAGCTGTGCCGGCAGCAGATGCGCCAGCATGCGGTTTCGGGTATCGGCGCTGGACCCACGCTTGGCGATGTCTTCCACCGCGTTCACGAACGCTTCCAGCAAGCCGCCGAGGACCTCGTAGCCGGCAATGGCAATCTCCACCACCGGCCGCGAGAAGTAGAGCCGATCGATGGCGACACTCTGCAGCGCAGCGAGCGCAGACGCCGCCGGAATCTGCGCCAGGATTTCCTGTTTCATGGATCCGGCAAGCAGCGCATCCTCATTGTCCACGAAAAACTCGAAGACCTGCTCGGTGGCTTCGTTGATGGCCCGTGCCCGCAAGTACTCGACCCGCGCCCGATCGCGACTCAGCGCCTGGTAGCGCGTTTCGAACGCTTGATCGGCGCGCGCCAGGGGCCAGAGCAGCTCGCGGACCTCATCGAAGTGCAGGTGCCCTTCCCGAAATCCATCCTCGATATCGATGATCCGGTAACAGATGTCGTCGGCTGCTTCGACCAGCCACGCCAGCGGGTGGCGGTGCCAGACGTCATTGCGGCCCGGGACCGGCAGTAGACCGGTGGCCGCCGCCACCCGCTCGAAATGCTCCAGGTCGTGACGTACGAAGCCGTGCTTGCGGAAACCGACGCCCTCGAGGCCGTCGGCACAGTCGCCGGCGGCCCGGGGGTACTTGCTGAAGGTGGTCAACACGGCGGCGGTCAACTGCAGGCCACCAGGCAAATCCGATGCTTGCAGACGGCTGAGAATGCGGAAGCCCTGAGCGTTGCCTTCGAAGGCCAGGAAGTCCGCATGCTGCGGCTCGGGCAGCACCCGCAGTGCACGTTGTGCAAGCGGCGATTCTCGAAACCAGCTGCGAATGGCGTCTTCGCCCGAATGCCCGAAGGGTGGATTGCCCAAATCATGAGCCAGACAGGCCGCTGCAACCACGGCCCCGAAATCCGCGGGCACCACGGTCTCCGGCGCCAGCCGGTGGCGCTGAACCACCACTTCGCCCACCAGATTTCCCAGCGTCCTGCCGACGCTCGATACCTCCAAGCTGTGGGTTAGCCGGGTCCGTATCGAGTCATTCTCCGCCATCGGAAAGACCTGTGTCTTGTCCTGCATGCGCCGAAACGCCGAGGAGAAAACGATGCGGTCATAGTCTCTCTGAAAGCTCGTGCGGGCGCGGGCTTGCTCCGGGGGTCGGGTGGTGCCCAGGCGTTGGCGAGACAGCAGTTTGATCCAGTCCATGCTTCCGTCTGCAGGAGTTGCCGGCCGCTATTGTATTAGACTGGGCGCCATCGATGGCCGGAGGATCCCGGTGAGCTCACTCCGGAATCTGCTGCACACGGAATGCATTGTTGTCCGCTGGGGCGACATGGACAGTGTGGGACACGTGAACAACGCGGTGTACTTCACCTACATGGAGAGCGCCCGCGTGGGCTGGCTGCGCCAGCTTGCGATAGAGGTAGGCCTAGGTGACCGCCGCCAGGGCCCGGTCACCGCCAACGCCTTCTGCAGCTACCGGCGGGCCGTGGTATATCCGGCGACCTTGCAGATCAAGCTCTGGGGAGGTCCGGCTGGGAACACCAGCTTCGAGACCAGCTACGAGATTCGCGATGACGCCGACCAGGCGGCGTTCTACTGTGAGGGTTCGGCCCGTCTGGTCTGGGTAGACTATGGCAGCGGCCGCCCCATACCCCTGCCGACAGCGGTGCGCAACCTGCTGCCGAGCGCCGAGGGCTGACCCGAATCGGACCGGGCTCAATCCCGCCGCAAGCGATCAGAAATCGCCACTGGCGTCGGATAACGCAGCACCACGAGATAAGTCGAGGCAACGAAGGTCAGCACCGTCGCTGCTTGTATGAGGGACGAGGCTTGATAGCTGACGACGCCCTGAGCAAGCGCCAGCACCGCGATCAGCAGTGAGAACTCGCTGACCTGACCCAGGCGCACCCCAATTTCCAGGGCGCGCTTGCCCCCTTCTCCCACCTTCTCCAGCAACGCCCCGAAAGTGAAGGGCTTGATGGCGATCATCAGACTCGCCAGGACCAAAGCCGGCAAAGCGACCTCGGCCAGCATCTCGAGCTCGAAGCCGGCGCCCAGGGAGAAGAAGAAAAGTACCAGGAAGAAGTCGCGCAGCGGCTTCAGGCTGTCGGCGATGTAGAGCGCGATCGGACTGGTGGCGAGGGCGACCCCGGCCAAGAAAGCTCCCAGGTGAGAGGACACACCCACCAAGGATGCCAGCACGGCAATACCGAGACACCAACCGATGGTGGTGAGGAAGATGTACTCACGGATCTTGTCGAAGCGCCTGATCAGCGGGATCAGCAGGTAACGAGCCCCACCCACGGCGACTCCCAGCACGGCCGGCAGCCCCAGCAGCGTCACCAGAGCGGAACCCCAGCCGGCACCGGCGCCGAGCCCCTCCAGCAGCAACAAGATTGCAATAGCCAGCAGGTCCTGCAGCAACAGCACGCTGATGATGATTTCGCCCATTCGCTGGTGGTGAAGCGCTGTAGTGGGTAGTAGCTTGAGTCCGATGATCGTACTGGAAAACATCATGGCGGCACCGATCACGACCGCGTCCGCTCCGCGGTAGCCGAATATCAGCGCAGTTCCGGCGCCCACAGTGGCGAACAACACCGAGCTCAGGGCGGTCAGCACGGTCGCTTTTCGCAGCATGTGTAGCAAGCCGCTCGGAGCCAAATCGAGGCCCAGGAGAAACAGCAGGAACAGGATTCCGATTTGGGCCATGCCGGTAATCAGCTCCGGCTCGTTCACCAGTGCCAATCCCGAGGGCCCGGCCAGCAAGCCCACGAGAATGTAAGCAACCGGAAGGGCCTGGCGCGCGAACAAAGCAAGAGTCGCCACCACGGCGGCGCCAGTAAAAACGACGAAAAGCAGAAAAATGATGGGGTCCGGATGATGCACGTTGCCCGCTGCTCCCTCCTCGCGGCATTCGCCAGCAAGTGTAGTTTGGAGTGGCCACTTTGATCGTGGCCTCGCGGGGCTTCAGGCGCGGACGCCGTGACGGCTCAGCAATGCGTATAACGTGGGACGGGTGACACCCAGCAACTCTGCTGCCCGCGAGACATTGTTGTTGGTATGCGCCAGGGCGCGCACCACGGCCAGATGCTCGGCCTCGTCGCGGCTGCGTCGCAAGCTGAAGTCCACCGGCGCGCCGCCACTGGCAAGCTGCAGATCCCGTGCGCAGATTAGCTTGCTGTCACTGAGGATCAGGGCGCGCTTCACGCGGTTCTCGAGTTCACGGACGTTGCCAGGCCAACCGTGGTTCTCGATAGCCTCGAGGGCGTCGCGGGTGAAGCCTCGGACCGAGCGATGAAACTCACCGGCAAAGCGCTTGAGCAGAACGCGGGCGAGGACTACTGCGTCGCCGGTGCGTTCTGCCAGTCGAGGGACGGAGATCGTCAGCTCACCGACCCGGTAGTACAGGTCTTCTCGGAAGGTGCCCTGGGTGATCATCTGGGCCAGATTCCGATGGGTGGCGCAGACCACGCGCAGGTCCACCGGGATGGATTCGCGCCCTCCCACCCGTTCGATGACCCGCTCCTGCAGGAAGCGCAGCAGCTTGGCCTGCAGCGCTGCGGGAAGGTCTCCGATCTCGTCCAGAAACAAGGTGCCGCCATCGGCAAACTGGATACGGCCGATGGACTTTCGGGTTGCGCCAGTGAACGCGCCCCGCTCGTAGCCGAACAGCTCGCTCTCCAGCAGATTCTCCGGAATGGCTGCGCAATTGATGGGCACGAAGGGCCCCATCCTGCGTGGGCTGAGGTCATGAAGTGCTCGCGCCAGTAGCTCCTTCCCGGTACCGCTGTCGCCACTTAGCAGCGTGGTGACGTCGGTTGGTCCAACCCGCTCTATGGTGTTGCAGACGGCGCGCATCTGTGGGCTGTAAGCCACTATGCCTGAGAGCGATCTCGCATTCGGCTGCGGGCTCCTCAGCAGCCTGTGCTGCTCCAGTTGCGACACCCTGCTGGCTCGCTCCAGCGTGAGCGCCAAGTGGTCCACTTGCAGCGGTCGCCGATAATAGTCGTAGGCGCCCATGGCAATCGCTCTTGCCGCCGTTTCTCGCTCTTCGGCGTCGGTGACCACAACCACCTTGGTATGGGGCGCGGTCTGCAGGATCTCGGATAGCAGACGAAAGCCCTCATCGGTGCCAGCCGTCTCCGGCGGCAGTCCGAGATCGAGGGTGACTACCGCCGGCCGGTGACGGTGCAGCTGACTGAGCGCACGTCGGTCTTCTGCCAACACCACCGGAAATCGGTCATGGAAGGCCCCGTGCAACTGGCCTTGTAGAGCCGCGTCGTCCTCGACGATGAGGAGGACCGGTTCTGCATTTGCCATGCTCGACTCCCGTGATTGATAGCGCAGCGCACTGGGGTGGCGAGCAAGAGCTACGCCAATAGCCGGGTGGCCTCGGATAGCCGGGCGCGCCGGGCCGCGACCACGGCCATGATGCGACGCCTTGCTAGTTGACAGTGACCGGCGCTATCAGGTTTCTTAGCTCAGCCGTGCGGTGTGCAAGCAGCGCCGGATCACCCCTGCACTCCACGTTCAGGCGCAGCAGTGGCTCGGTGTTGGATGCCCGTAGGTTCATGCGCCAGTCGGGGAAGCTCAATCCAATGCCATCGGTGCGATCGACGATGGGGTCTTGGGCAGCATAGTGTTCAAGTATGCGGGTGATGACCGCCTTGGGGTCGGCAACCTGGAAGTTGATCTCGCCGCTGCAGGGAAACGCGTGAATGCGATCCGCGACCATGCGGGAGAACGGTTGTCCGCTGAGGCACAAGCGCTGGGTCACCAGCAGCCACGGAATCATGCCGCTGTCGCAGTAGTGAAAGTCGCGAAAATAGTGGTGGGCGCTCATCTCGCCGCCGTAAACGGCGTCCTCCAAGCGCATGCGCTCCTTGATGAAAGCGTGGCCAGACTTGCTCTGCACCGGTACGCCGCCGGCCGCTGTCACCGCTTCGATGGTGTTCCAAATCAAACGCGGGTCATAGAGGATCTTGGCCCCAGGACTGCGCTGCAGCATCTCTTGGGCGAGCACACCCACCAGGTAGTAGCCCTCCATGAACTCGCCATGCTCGTCGAAGAAGAAACAGCGATCGAAGTCACCGTCCCAGGCGATTCCCAGGTCCGCGCCGTAGGCCCTGACAGCGGCGGTCGTGTCGGCACGGCGCTCGGGTAGCAGCGGATTCGGGATACCTTTGGGAAAGCGTCCGTCCGGCACGTGGTTCAGCTTGATGAACCGGAAAGGCAGGTGGGGCTCGAGCTCGTCCACCACCGGGCCAGCCCCGCCGTTGCCCGCGTTGACGACGATCGTGAGCGGCCCTAGCGCTTCCGGGCGCAGGTAGCTCAGGAGATGACTGACATAGCGCTGCCGATTGTCTTCGACGACGATCCGCCTACCAGCTCTCGCCAGCGGCCCCAGAGCGCCGGTCCGCACCATTCTCTCGATGTCGACTAGACCGGTGTCTGCGCTGATCGGCCGAGCCTCCCGCGCCACTAGTTTCAACCCGTTGTAGTCGACCGGGTTATGGCTTGCGGTCAGGGCGATGCCGCCATCGAGTTGGCGGTCGAAGGTGGCGAAGTAGACCTCTTCGGTGCCTGCGAGACCGATGTCGTGGACATCGGCTCCGGCATCCATCAGTCCCCGACGGAGCGCATCCGCCAGGGTCTCGCTGCTGGTTCGGACGTCGTGCCCCAAAGCCACCTTGGATGCGCTTAGGTAATGGGCGAAGGCGCGCCCGATCCTGTAGACCAGCTCGGCGTTGAGCTCGGTAGGCACCTGGCCCCGTATGTCATAGGCCTTGAAGCAGCTTAGTCCTGGTTCCATATCGCCCTCTTGTCGATCCACACCAGAGCCTTGGGTGGGATGGCCCCGGGGCCTCAACCACGCAGTGGCATCCTTCTGCCCGCTCACTCCGAAATCTACCACTGGCAGTCTGCGAGGCTGGCGAACATACTCCTGATCGTGTCCCTTTGTGCAACGCACGACTCGATCAGAAGCGATGCCACCGCGAACGAAACCCACCCACAGACTCATGCCCTTCGCGTGGCTTGCCTTGGTAGCGCTCCTGGCCGGCAGCAATCCCAGCCGAGCTGACATCTACTCATACGTCGATGAGTTCGGCGTGCGCCACATCAGCAATGTGCCCGATGACCCGCGTTACAGGCTGGTCAAGCGCACCAATCGTGCGCGGGTCGTGCCAAGGGCGGACCGGACAGTGTATTCCCACCATGTACAGTCCGTGGCCCAGGCGCTGTCGCTGGACCCGGCGCTCATCGAGGCGGTGATTCAAGCCGAATCTGCCTTCGATCCCCACGCGGTCTCCCACAAGGGCGCGGTGGGTCTGATGCAGTTGATGCCCGCGACTGCCGCACGGTATGGTGTGTCCGACCGACGGGATCCAATACAAAACATCATCGGTGGGGCTCGATACCTGCGGGATCTGCTGGACGAGTTTCGGGATATTCCACTGGCCCTGGCCGCATACAATGCCGGTGAGAACGCAGTTCGGCGCTACGGAAACAGCGTTCCCCCCTATCGGGAAACCCAGACCTACGTGCATCGAGTGCAGACCTTCTATCAGCGCTTTCGGGGCTATTGATGTTGCGTGATCGCAGCGTTGTTCGGCGGGGCAGCGCGAGGTGGTGGCGTGCGCTGCTCATTGGCGCGCTGTGCTTCCCTTTGCTGTTGTTGTCCGCGGCTACGGCCGCACCCATCGACCTGGAATCGAGGCAACGATTTCTCGCCGCCGAGGCTGCGCTTGCCGCCGGCGACGAGGCCACCGTGCGCCAGTATCTGGCCACCGCGGGCGCTTATCCATTGCGCCCCTACCTCGAGCGCGACTTGCTGTTGTCTCAGCTAACGCTAGCTCGACCGACGCAGGTGCGCCGATACCTCGAGGATCACCTGGATGAGCCCTTCGTTCGTCCGCTGCAACGGGCCTGGTTGAGGCGGCTGAGCCGGGCCAACGCCTGGCGTGACTACTTGGTCGACTACAGTCCCGGGCTGGGCGCAGAGTTCGACTGCCTGCGTCTGCAGGCACTGATGGCGACCGGTCAGCGTGCGCAGGCCTTCGATGAGGTGCCAGGGCTTTGGGTCCATGGGCGCTCTCGTCCCGCGGCCTGCGATCCAGCCTTCGACGCCTGGATCGACGCCGACCGGCTGAGCGCGTCACAGCTTTGGGATCGTATCGAGGCGGCGTTCGGGCAGGGCGAACTGCGACTGGTGCGCTATCTGCGCAGTTTTCTGGCGCAGCGCGACCGCAAGATCGTCGATGTGTGGCTGGCGGCACACCGAGAACCCGCTGCGACCCTTGCTTCCGGGCAGCCGGATCCGGACCTACCCAGGTCCGGGCAGATTGTCCTACACGCCCTGCAGCGCTGGGCCCGATTCGACCCAGGCACTGCCCTCGATGCGCTACCGAAGCTGCAGCTGCACTACGACCTCAGCGATGCCAAGGTCGCCTCCGCGGCCAGGTCGGCGGCTCTTCTGATGGCGGCCCGCAAAGAGCCCGATGCGCGCCAGCGCATGCTGGCGCTTCCCGAGGCGGCCAAGGATGAGCGAATCTATGAATGGCTGGCGCGGGCAGCCATGTCCCGCGGCGACTGGGCGGAGGTCGTCACCGACATTGCTCGGATGCCGGATGCGAAGCGCTCGAGTCTCCAATGGAGATACTGGCAAGCGCGATCCTTGGAAGCGCTGGGCAGGTCCGCCGAGGCAACCGATCTCTATCGTGAGATTGCCGGACAGCGAGACTACTACTCTTTCCTGGCCGCCGAACGGGTGGGCCTCCCCTATCGCTATGGTCATCGACCGCTCTTGATTGAACCGGCGCTGCTAGTTGAGCTGGCACACGACCCGGCCATTGCCCGGGCCCGCGAGCTGGTCGCGCTGGGACGCTTCGCCGAGGCGCGCAGCGAATGGAATTACGGCTTGCGAGGGCGGGACGCCGCGGCATTCCGTGCGGCTGCTCAGTTAGCCAGTGATTGGGGTTGGCATTCTGCGGCCATTTTCACTGTGGCCCGGGCGCGCGATTGGGACGACCTCGAGCTGCGCTTTCCAGTCAGCCATCGTGACGCCGTCATGGCGGCAGCCAGCAGCGAGTCCCTCGAACCCCAGTGGGTGTTCGCGGTCATGCGACAAGAAAGTGCATTCCAAACTGATGCGCACTCCAGCGCCGGCGCCATGGGTCTGATGCAGCTGATGCCGGCGACCGCCCGCTTGGTAGCCAAGACCTTGCCGAAGCCCCTGCAGCGGATCAGCGACCTATATCGTCCCGAGGTGAACATCCCGCTCGGTACTCGCTACCTGCGCATGTCGCGCCAGAATTTGCAGGACAGTGCGGTGTTGGCGACGGCGGGATACAACGCGGGGCCGCGGCGGGTTGAGGAGTGGTTGCCGGAAAATGAAGGTGCGGAAGCAGACATATGGGTGGAAACCGTTCCTTACGAGGAAACCCGGGGCTACCTCAGGCGGGTGATGGAATACAGCGTGATCTACGAGCACCGGCTCGGGCTGGAAGGCGGATTCCTGAGAGATCAGATGCGGAGCATCGCGCCGCGGTCAACGGCATCCCGAGCAAGGCCTCCCTGGCACGGGCCGCCGTCGTCGGCTCAATCTTTGCGTGACTTTTCGCCGGGTGCGTAGAGGCCGCCGGGAAACGGGGTCACGATTCCGCCGCCATCCCGGATCTTGCCCACGCCAGGTTTCTCGACCTCATCGATACGGATGACGGCGGGCATAGGTATGTAGGTGCGCTTGACGCCGGAGAATTCTTCCTTGAGCCTTTCCTCCGACGGATCCACGACCACCGCCGAGCGCTCGCCGAACTGCAGCTCCTCGACCTCGACGAAACCATATAGGGCGCCCTGCGCGACGCTACGAGCATAGAGCTCATAGATCTTGCCTTGATTGATGAAGATGATCTTAAAAATGCGGCGTTGGCTCATCAGACTCTCGGCTCCAAACGGAACCCACGAGGGTAGCATAGGCCATGCCCGCATCCGGAAGGGTGCTCGTTGACTGCCATGAGGTTAGACTCGCGCCCCACACGTCACAATGCCACTCTGTCATGGCGGCTCTGAGATATGGATAAGGACAAGACTCAAGACCCAGGCCTCGAAAACGTCAACGTACTCGCTCTTGATCTGCTTCCTACACCGGCTGAGATCAAGGCTCGTTTCCCCCTGCACGAGCGGGCGCGTGGCACGGTGCTGGCGAGTCGGCGCTCAGTGGAGGCCATCCTCGACCGAAGCGATCCGCGGCTGTTCGTGGTAGTCGGACCCTGCTCGGTACACGACCTCGACGTCGCCAGAGAGTACGCGCAGCGCTTGAAGCGGCTGGCCGAACAAGTGAACGACACCCTGTTGCTGGTGATGCGGGTCTACTTCGAGAAGCCACGGACGTCGGTGGGCTGGAAAGGCTTCATCAACGATCCTTACTTGGACGACTCGTTTCATATCGAGCAGGGCCTGGCGCTGGCTCGCGGCCTGCTGCTCGACATCGCCGACCTTGGTCTGCCCACGGGAACCGAGGCCCTCGACCCCATCACGCCGCAGTATCTTTCGGACCTCATTAGCTGGACTGCCATCGGTGCGCGCACCACCGAGTCGCAGACTCACCGGGAGATTGCTAGCGGCCTATCCATGCCGGTGGGCTTCAAGAACAGCACGGACGGCAGTCTGGACGTTGCGATCAATGCCTTGCACTCGGCCTCCAGCCCCCACAGCTTTCTAGGCATCACTCAGGCTGGCGAATGTGCGGTGATCCGCACGCGGGGCAATCGCTATGGTCACGTGGTGCTCCGAGGGGGCGGCGGCAAGCCGAACTACGGTTCGGTAGAGGTGGCACTTTGCGAACAGGCTTTGGCCAAGGCGGGTCTGCCGCAAAACCTGGTCGTAGACTGCTCCCACGCCAACTCGAACAAGGACTACCGGCTGCAACCATTGGTAATGGCAGACTGTGTCAATCAGATTGTCGAAGGCAATCGCTCCATCGTCGGGCTGATGATCGAGAGCAACCTGCATCCGGGCAACCAGCCGATCCCCAAAGATCTCAGTCAACTAAAGCACGGTGTCTCGGTCACCGATGCCTGCGTCGACTGGGAGACCACCCAGCGCATGATACTGGAAGCCCATGACAGGCTCGCCGAGGTGTTGCCGGGGCGCTGCGATAGTCCGGTCGACGAGACCCTGAAAGCGCCGCTCTGAGAGCAATTCCTTGCGGCGATCCAGTTCCGGTACGGGGCTTACTAGGGTAGCGGTCATCGCTGAGAACCCGGCTCAGCGGGACTGCGCCGCGCGAGTTGCGAGGGGTTACAACCTGCCCCTGGGCGTGACAGCCGATGACACGTCGGTGGCACTAATCTGGCGCGACGGCGCTTTGGAGCTGCTTCTCCGTGGGCGCCGGGAAAAGCCTCTGCGAGTGGACTTTGTCGATGGGGCGCTGAGCCACCGATGGCGATTCGGCGGTGGTGCGGGACGACAGTTGTCGGGGGCGATCGGCATCCGGCGCGGGCGCCGTCCGGCAGTCTTGGATGCTACCGGTGGCTTCGGCCAGGATGCTTTCCTGCTGGCGGCCCTGGGATGCCAAGTAACCGTGATCGAGCGTTCGCCGGTGATGGCGGCGCTGCTCGACGATGGGCTGCGACGTGCAAAGGAGTCCAAGGTTGCCGAGTTGGTTGAGCGAATCCGGCTGGTGCACACCGATGCCCGGAGCTTCGTTGAGAGTTGCAAAGAACTGCCGCCGGTGGTCTACCTGGACCCCATGTTTCCGACCCGCACCGGGAGCGCGCTTCCGGGGTTTGCGATGCTGGGGTTGAGAGCCGTCGTGGGCGATGACAAAGACGCCCCGGAGTTGCTCGAGCTGTCGCTCGCTGTCGCCAGGCGCGTGGTGGTGAAGCGGCCTGCCGGTGGCTGTTCACTGGGAACGCGACGACCCGATTTCCAAACCAACAGCAAGACGGCGCGATTCGACGTCTACTTGAATCCCGCCGCCACGGAGCAAGTATAGCGCTGGATCAGCGCGCCCGCTCGCCAGGGAAGCCGCTTGCGGTGGTTGGTACAGCGCTCCGCTACTCGCTCGCCTTCGGCGCGAACTCTTACTGCTCGGGGTCGGGCAGCAAGTCCTGCAGGTGCTGTATCGGGGCGGCATAAGTCAGACCGCTCGGCGCCTCCACCGGCGAGTCCCGTCCTCCCTCACGCACAAACACCTTGTTGATGACGCCTACCACGCGGCCGCTGCCGGGATCAAACAGGGGGCTGCCACTGTTACCCGGGTAGGCGGTCGCGTCGATCTGATAGACCGCAAACTCGCTGCGGCTGCGACGCGCGTTGGTGATGTCCAGGGGGGCCTGATCGCCGGCGCGGACCAGCACCGGCGTGATGCTGGACACGATGCCGGTATGGGTGACTGGATACATGCCGAGCAGCGCGCCCAGAGGGAATCCGGTGAACGCGTACAGATCCCCCTCGCGAATGCGCAATTCGGCATCGACCACCAACGGCTCGAGAGAAGGCCCGTCGAAGCGGAGCAATGCCAAGTCATGGCGGCGGTCGATCACCTGTGCGCGCGCTCGACGCGCCTCCACCCGAGGGCCGCTGCCCACGAACACGGCGAGAAACTCACCAGCAACGGTATCGACCTGCTCAGGGATGACATGGGCACTAGTCGCCACGTGTCTCCCGTCCGCTACGGCAAAGCCGGTGCCGCGAAACTCGCCGGCGGGCTTACGGCTGTACTGCATCGTGCCAATGGCAACCACTGAGGCTTTCACCGACTCCACAGAGTCTGCCAGCGAGCCTGCAAACACCGCCTGGCTAGTCGCCAATGAGAGGCATGCCAAAAGAGCCGTCCAAGTTCGGTAGGGGTGGCGTCGAACGCAGACCGGGTTCATGTCCGAGTCGTTATCCGGCATGGGATCCGAGCATCGAGCAACGTGTCTGGCTGCCCTCGAGGGTCGCAACGCAATCGGCGCCAATAGACCCCGGCTTCCCTAGTACGCGTTCTTGCCAATGAAACCGATGATGACGGTCTTGAAGATGATTCGAAGGTCGAACCAGACCGACCAATTCTCGATGTAGAACAGGTCCAGCTCGACACGCTTCTGCATCTTCTCAAGGTTGTCGGTTTCGCCGCGATAGCCGTTGACCTGAGCCCAGCCTGTGATCCCTGGCTTGACCTTGTGGCGCAGCATGTAGCGGTTCACCGACTCCTTGAACTGCTCGTTGTGCTCGATGGCATGAGGCCTCGGTCCTACGATGGACATGGTCCCCTGCAGCACGTTGATGAACTGTGGTAGCTCATCCAAGCTGGTGCGCCGCAGAAAACCTCCGAACCCCGTTACCCGGGGATCGTTTCGAGTCGCCTGGGTGACGTGTCCAGGCTGCTCGGCATGGAGTTTCATGGAGCGAAACTTCCACACCTCGATGGGCTCGCCATCCCACCCGTGTCGGCGTTGCTTGAAGAACACGGGGCCCGGCGAGGTCAGCTTTACCCCAAGGGCCAACACCAGCATGATCGGGCTGACTGCAAGCAGGATCAGAAATGCCAGGATGCGGTCTTCCAACTCCTTCACCAGCTGGTCGAAACCCACCATGGGCGAGGCGGTGAGGTTCAACACGGGAATGCCGCCCACCTCGCTCATGGAGTGATTGAGCAGGCGAAACTGAAAGATGTCGGGGACCATGCGAATGTCGGCGGTGCAGTGCCGCAACTCATGCAACACCTGCTTGACTCGGTTCTCGGCACGGAACGGAAACGCCAGCCAGACTTGATCGATGCGCTCGCGCTGCACGAAATCACCGAGCCCGGCAATCGGGCCCAGGAGCGGGACGGTGCCGACATTGGGCAGCCGCTCTGGGGCGCGATCGTCGAAGTAGCCCACCACCTCGAGCCCGGTCCAGGGCATTTGCCGCAGCCGCTGACCAACCGTGACGCCGAGCTCCCCGGCCACCACCAACACCAGGCGCCGCCGATTGAACCCATAGCCCCGCATCACCCGCAACACGATGCGCAGGATGATGCGAAACACCATCAAGCCCAACCAGCTGAACAGCAGCCAGTGCAGGACCCAGCGCACTTCGACCTCATGGGCCTGCTGGGTGATGTAGGCAACTGCCGAAAGACCGAGGAATGCCGAGGCCAGCGCGCCGCTGGCCACCCAGAGCTCGCCGGTAACCGAGCTGCCACGCCAAGCCCGATACAGGGAAGAGCGGCTGAAAAGAATCAGCACGAACAGCAGCCCGACTACCACGGTCACCTTATAGGGGCCGGTCAGCCCCAGGGTGCCGAATACCCACCAGTGTGCCAGCAGGGCGCCGACCAGCACGGCCGAAAGGTCCAGGGCGCGCAAGACCATGGCTAGCGCGACGGAGTGTTCTTGAAGGATGCCTCGGATTGCCATGCGGGCTTATAAATCAGACGCTGTTTGATTGTGAAGGGTCAAAGCATTTCTCATGCCAATCGTTTGGGCGCTCCTCATCGTCCTGGTCTGGTACTTGCTCGACCCCGCCTTCGACTTCGGCCAGCTGCCGGCTCACGCACACACACACACGCTGCTTTGGTAGCTGCGCTACGAACCGCCGAGCTTACGCACCAACCGGGTGAGCTGCACGAAACCGCGCCGCATCGCCTCGGTAGTGACCTCAAGGGCTTGCACCCGCTGCTCGAGAGCTTGCAGGTCGGCCGGGTCGGCACTTGCTCCTCCGCGGTCCATATTCTCCAGCGCTGGCACGCTCTCCTCTAGCTGCTCCGGTGGTAGCTGGGCGTCGGCGGCGGTCAATTTCCCGGCGCCGGCAGCGGCCTCGGCACGGCGGTTTGTTGGCAGCTCCTCCGCCAACTCTCGGCCTACCTGCTGGACAACCATCCGGTCGAACTCGTGTTTTCCCTCCAAGTAACCGCACAGGAGCAGGCGGTCGCAGAGAATGTTGATGCGCCGGGGCACACCCCCGCTCAACTCATGCATCGCCTCCAGGGCATCTTCACCGAATCGAGGATCGCCTTGCCAGCCTACCACCCGCAACCGGTGCTCGACATAGTCGCGGATCTCGCCGGCAGACAATGCGGCCAGATGGCAAGAGGCGATGATGCGCTGACGCAGCTGTTCCAGTCCGGGAGACTGTAGCGTGCTACGGAACTCGTCCTGGCCGAGGAGGAAGCTCTGCAGCAGCGGTTTGTCGGAGATCTGGAAGTTTGACAGCATCCGCAGCTCTTCAAGGGTCTTGGCGGGAAGATTTTGTGCCTCGTCCACGACCAGCAGCACGCGTTTGCCGGCGCGGGTGCTGGAGGCCAGAAAATCCTCCAGACGCTTGATAAGCACTGCCTTGGACAGACCTTCGTAGTCGAGCCCAAAAGCTGCCACGACCATGGTCAGCATGTCGTCCGCCTCGAGCTGACTGGTTACCAGCTGAGCGGCAACCACGGTGTCGGTATCGAGCTCCGCAAACAGGTTGCGGACCAGGGTGGTCTTGCCAGTACCGATGCCGCCGGTGATAACGATGAAGCCCTCGCCCTGTGACAGGCCATAACGTAGGTACGACATGGCCCGCTTGTGGCCGCGGCTGCCGAAAAAGAAGCGCGGGTCCGGGCTCAGTTGGAATGGCTTACCCTTGAGATTGTAAAAAGCGGTGTACATGAGGAGCGTTTGGCCTAGCCCACGGGGGCAGTCAGTAACGGCCAGTGTTGGAGCGCGTGCTCCCGCTGTCAATTTTCGTACCCGAACCGGTGGTCCGCTGTCGCCGAAGCTCGTTGTTCCTATCGAGCCTCACTGAACCGACTCGAACAGGGCAATGGACTCCACGTGGGCGGTGTGCGGAAACATGTCCAGCACGCCTGCGGCTCGTAGCTCGAAACCAAAGCGCTCGACCAGGATAGCGGCATCTCGAGCCAGCGTTGCGGGGTGGCAAGACACGTACACGATGCGTCGAGGCTCCAGGGCGGCAACGATGGGCAACACCTCAACAGCTCCCGAGCGGGGTGGATCCAGCAGCACCCGGTCGAAGTTCGACCCCGCCCAAGCTTGGCTGCCACTGTCTCCCACGAGGTCCGCCACCTGAAACTCGACGTTGTCGATGGCATTCGCCGCCGCGTTGCGACCAGCCCACGCCACCAGCTCGGCATCACCCTCCACCCCCACTACCCGGGCGGCGCGGCGGGCCAGGGGCAGGCTGAAGTTTCCCAGACCGCAGAAGAGATCCAGGACCTGGCTGTCGGGGGCGGGCTCGAGCAGATCCAGCGCGAGCCTTACCAGATCCTGGTTGATGGTGGCATTGACCTGTACGAAGTGACCGGGTTGGAACTGCATCTCCAAGTCCCACTTCGGCAGCCGATAGCTGAGCGCGGGGGCATCGGTGGGCGCCAGCAACGACGAGGTGTCAGGACCACCGGTCTGCACATAAACCTGGACATCGTGACCAAGCGCGAACCCCCGCAGGTGCTCCAAATCAGCCTCGGTAGGTGGATCCAGCACTCGGAAGCAGAGCGCGACCGCGCTGTCGCCGGCCGCTACGTCGATCTGGGGCACTCGTCGGCGGATGGAGAGCTTGCCCACGAGCCCGGAGAGCGCCTCCAGCATTCCCGCCACCCGCAGGTCGAGCACATCGCAGACCCGCATGTCGGTGACGAAGGCTGCGTGGCGTTCACGGAAACCCACCAGGACTCGGCCTTTTCCGGGTACATCCTTGACCCCCAGCCGCGCCCGTCGACGGTAGTGCCAAAGCGGCCCCGTCACCGGTGGCATCAACTGCTGCGGCACCACTTTGCCGATCCGTCGCAGGCTCTCCAGGAGCCAGCCTTGTTTTCGCAGGATCTGCGATTGGGCGTCCAGATGCTGCAAGCTGCAGCCACCGCAGATGCCAAAGTGGGGGCAACGTGGCTGCACTCGCTGGGTTGAAGCTCGCACCACCTCGAGTAACGAGCCCTCGTCGTGCCGCGAACGGCGTCGCCGGTACTCGAATCGAACCACCTCGTCCGGTAGCGCCCCATCAACGAAGACGGCTTTGGCACCTACTCGGCCGACGCCACGGCCATCGTCGGCCAAGTTCTCCACCTCTAGCTCGAAGGTGCCCTGGGGAAGCCGTCGGCGGCTCACGACGGGTTGATCGCCTGATCCCAGGCCGTCAGGAACTCTCTCAGGTGGGGGGCCCCGGCTGCGCCAAGTGAGTCGTGGACCCGCTGGATCTCATCTGCGTGCTGACCCTGGCCGAGGTGTCCCCGCATGAGCTCGAAGCGTAAGTAGATCAGGTAGGTGTTCAGTACATCCGTGTCGCAATAGGCGCGAATGCTCTCGATTTCCCCGGCTCGGTAGCAGTGCCAGACCTGAGAGCCATCCATTCCCAACTTGCCCGGCAGCCCCAGCATGAGGGCAATCTCGTTCAGGGGCGCAGCGGCCCGCGGTTGGTAGCCGGCAAGCACGTCCATCAGGTCCAGATGGCGCCAGTGGAAGCGCCCGAGGTAGTTGTTGTACCGAAAGCTGGCATCCTCATCACCCACCTCCCAATAGCGAGCCGCGCTGATCCCGTGGAGCAGGCAGCGATAGTGCAGTACCGGCAAGTCGAATCCGGCCCCGTTCCACGACACCAGCACCGGGGAGTAGCGCTCGATGCCTGCGAAAAACCGCTGCAGCAGCTCCTCCTCGCTGTCTTCGACCTCCCCCACCGAGCGCACCATGAACTGGCCGTTGGTGAGCCGTATAGCGACCGAGATGGCCACCACGCGCTGAAGATGATGACGCAGGAAATCGCTGCCCGAACGCGCCCGCTGACGCTGATACATCGCCTCGGCGACGGCGCAGTCGTCGAGCTCGTTCAATCCGAACAGGCGCCTACCGGTTGCGATGTCCGGTACCGTCTCGATATCGAAGCAAAGCACGTTGGCCGCCACGGCTCCTCCTGTCGCCTAGCTCAGCGGCTGGTCCAGGTGCCGTTCGGTCGTTGGTATAGCCAGCCCGGACGGGCGTTGGCTATCCACCGTTGGGCAAAGGTCGAGCGAATATCGCCCTCCCATTCCGGGTGTCCATTGGCGCGGGCGATCTCAGTGTACAGGGACTTGCGGTCCGCGTTCTCCTCGCCCACCAGCTGCTGCACACTCTGACGCTCCTTGATGGGTACGCTTTGGAGATCGCGCGCAGCGATCAAGCCGTCAGCGGTGAGCCCAACCACCCCACTCGAGTACAGCGGTGCCAGGCGTGCGTGGCGCTTCTCCATACGGGCCTTGATGGCGTTGATGGCAGGTGTGCTGATGTCGAAATCGGCCTGGGCATGTGCCGGTGGAACGAGCGCGGTGAGCACGATTCTCAGCGCAGTTTCCGGAAACGGCGTGCCGAGACCCGACTGAGGCTCGGGTGGCGGCGCTCCCTGGTCCGGGGTGGGCGTGGGGCCCCATACGTCGTTGATGATGCGGTCGGCAGCACGCTCGGCGGCGGCCGCGGGGAAGTAGACATTGATGGTGACGCAGGCGCTCAACAGCGAGCCTGCCAATACAAGTGGAAGTGCTTTCACTGGCTGCCCTCAGGTCCGATGACGGGTCCCTCGCTCTTGGTGGCGGCCACCAGCCGGGCGACCAGATCCTCCCAGTCCACCCGACGTGCGTATCCGATCACGTTGATCTGTGGAAGCCCGCTGCCTTGCACCAGATAATAGCCGTCCGCTGCGGGTGCTATACCACCCATCTCACAGACATCGCCTCGTAGCCTGCAACTCACGCCGAGTCGTCGGTACGAGAACTCGCTGAACAAGCTCAGCACGCCGCGCGAGAGGGCGGCGACGGGGGCTCCCACGCTGCCCAAAGAGGCAATCTCGTTCACCGCTCGTTGGCTGATGCGGTGCCGGGAGTCGTCCCCTTCGGGGGTGCCCAGGTAGGCATCGAACTGCGTTGGCTGCCAGCGCACCAGCTCCAAATCCCGAACATAGCCTTCCAGCCTGCCCTCGATGCGGCCCAGCGAGAAAGCGTGTGTCAGCCGTTCCAGATCGATATGCGCCAAGTCCAGGTTTGCGGTTAGGGTGGGAATCGGACCCAGGGGGCGATTGAGCACCAGATCGGTGATGGTGATGGAGCCGTCGAACACCCGGACCAGAATGGCCCCCCCCACCTGGAAGCGCTGGCGAGTGTAGCGCGCCGAAGGGATGATGCCAGATAGGTCACCATTCAGCGCAGGCCAGTCTAGCCGCTTGGTGAACTCCCCGAGGTCGACTCCCGTGACTCGACCTGCGAGCTCCCAATTCAAACCAGTCGGGGTGTCTTCCGCTCGCAGCGCCTCGGTCACGATCTGACCACCGAGCAAGGGTAGCGGCTCCATCCGCTGCAGCGTCAGAATCGCCGGTGTCACCTCCAGCGCAAGCCTCGAGGGGCCGAAAGGAAGCCGGTAGAAGGCCCCTCCCCGCCACGCCAGGCTTGCAGGCCAAGGCCCCCCGCTGTCCGCCCACTGCACGTCGGCGTCCAAGCCTTCCAAGGCCAGGCGACCCCTGGGATCATCGAGCCGCAGGTCCTGGAGCAGCGCCCGCAGGGCAGTGGGCCGACCCCGCTCCAGTGCGACGGTGGCATCGCCGCGGCCTTCGAGGCTGATGTCGGCCAGCGCCGTGGCGGTGAGAAATGGCTTGCCGAAGGTGCCGAAAGCCGAGGCCAGGTCCGCGCTACTGGCGTCGAGCCGCAGCGTCGATTGGGCCGGGGCCGACAGAGGCACCGTGCCGACCGCGGTGAGCTTAAGGGCAGAACCGACCTCTATCGAGGCCGAGCTCAAGGTGAGTCTGCCCTCTGCCAAGCGGCCGCTGGAACGCCACTGCCATGGATTGCCGGGTGTTACTTCGACGTACACCGGATCGAGGTAGGCAGCGCCCTCCAGTAGTCGACCGGTCAGGTCGAAGCGACTACCGCTGCCCGCGGTTACCTGCCAGCTCCCGGTCAATTCGCCAGCCAGGTTCTCGGCCTCGAGTAGACCGGTGTCGTCACCAAAGCGGATGCCGGTGAAGCCGACGCGGCCCTCGACTCGGTGCTGAGAGTCGCCAGCAGCCTCTAGAGTCGCGTCGAGTCCAAGCTGCCCTTGAGCTTCTATCCCCTCGCCAGCGGGCCACAGTGTACTGCCAAGGCGAACCAGACCCGCCGCATCCAGTTGCGACCCACGGAGCTGGGCTTGGACCGAATCAGGGCCGAGGGTCAGGGCGAGCTGCAGCCTGCCGAATAGGGTGCGGGCTTCGGCTACGTCGATGCTGAGCCCCTCTCCCGCTGGCAGCAGGGTGGCGCGAATTCCGGACACCGGGCCCCGCAACCACGGATGGCGAGCTTCCAAGCTGCCACCTCCACAGCCCGATCCCTGCGCCTGCAGGAAGATCCGGCAGGTCAGGCGTACGTCCTCCAGGACGCCGACCACAGCACCGGCATCGATGGCAGCGGCGCTGCTCTCCAGGTGGCCGCTATCGAGGTCCGCTCGGACCTCGAGGCTGCGGACACTCCAGCCGTCCCCTTGGACGCTGTCGGCCGCCAAGCGGATGGAGGCGGCGTCGGCTGCCCCGGGTAACAAGACTAAGACCGACAGTGCGATGGCGAGCAAGGCGCGGCGGTGCTCAGCTCTCGGGGAACACGCCGGTGGAAAGATAGCGGTCACCGCGGTCACATATGATTACCGCGACAACGGCGTCGCGGAGGTCCGCCTCGAGACGGAGCGCTGCCGCGACTGCCCCGCCGGATGAGATGCCACAGAAGATCCCTTCTCTGGCGGCTAGCTCACGGCAGGTGTCTTCGGCCTCCTCTTGCGTCACGTCGATGATGCGGTCGACCCGGCGTGGGTCATAGACCTTGGGCAAGTACGCTTCGGGCCAGCGGCGGATGCCCGGAATCTGCGCACCCTCGCCAGGTTGGACACCAATGATCTGGATAGCCGGGTTGCGCTCCTTCAGGAAACGCGACACACCCATGACGGTGCCGGTGGTACCCATGGAGCTGACGAAATGCGTCACTCTGCCACCGGTGTCCCGCCAAATCTCGGGTGCAGTGCCCTCGTAATGAGCACGCGGATTGTCGGGATTGGCAAACTGATCGAGCACCCTGCCCTCGCCTCGGGTGGCCATGTCGCTGGCGAGATCACGAGCTCCTTCCATGCCTTCCTCCTGTGTCACCAAGATGATGTCGGCACCAAACGCCTTCATCACGGCGCGTCGCTCCGCGCTCATGTGCGAGGGCATGATCAAACGCATGCGATAACCTTTCATGGCAGCAGCCATGGCGAGGGCGATTCCGGTGTTACCGCTGGTTGCCTCGATCAGGGTGTCGCCGGGATGGATCTCGCCGCGATCTTCAGCCCCTTGAATCATACGCAGTGCTGGCCGATCCTTGACCGAGCCCGCCGGATTGTTGCCTTCTAGCTTAGCCAGCACCAGATTGCTGCCACCACCGACCAAGCGTTGTAGACGTACCAGCGGAGTGTTGCCGACGAAGTGCTCGATCGAGTGCACGGGAGGGGGAGTCATATTCGTTACCAGTACCGGGGCGGGGGCGCGGATCGCGCCGGTATATTTTCGGAAAAGCGGCGGCGGGGCAACCTCGTTGGTACAACCGCCGGCATGTGGGCGGCTGTAGCCGAGGACGGCTGCATTGTTGCCAAAGAAGCCAGCTGCTGATGGTACCCGGGTGCAATGGA
>CAZLYT010000130.1:0-27784 GCA_964563515.1 uncultured Candidatus Competibacteraceae bacterium
GAACGAACCGGCAAACGCGGCGCGTATTGCCAGCTACGTGCACTACGCGACGCCGAACCGTGCCGCGGCACAACGACTGCCGGCGGATTTCTTCCAGAACCCTGTGATCTATCCCTCGCCGGACGTTCTGGAGCGCGCGGAGGTTTACCGGCGTTTGCCGGCCAGGGCTCTACGCCTGATAAACGCGGTATCGGCGGAGCTGACGGCTGACAACATCGCGAGCAACGTGCGGTGAAGCTGAGACTCCAGTCGAAGATTCTGCTGGTGGTGGCGCCATCGGTGATCCTGCCAATGCTGGTGGCCGCCTGGGTGGCCTACGTGCAGTTGCACCGGCACGCAGAGCAGGACCTGATGCGCGAGGTAGATCTGGTGCTCGGGCGGATTTCCTCGGAGCTCCAAACGCGCATGAGCGCCGCGCGCGCCAATGCCGCCCTGTTCGCCAGCGCCGATCTACTCGAGCGCTACCTGCTGACGGACTCGGAATACGAGCGCTATGAGCTGATGCAACCCGCGCTGCTGCGCCTTTTGTCAAGCTACCAGTCGGCCCACCCGAGCTACTACGAGGCCCGGGTGGTCCTCACCGATGGTTTCGAGGACCTGCGGGTTACCGCCAAAGCGCTGCCGAACCGTTCTGAGCTAGTGGACGATGACCCCATCTACGAAGTGGCGAGGAGCCATGCTGCGGATCCGTTCGCCGGTTTCTACCGCAACCCGGACAACGGCGAGCCGTCGGTGCTAGTGAGCAAGCGCATCGAGCTGCCCCCCCCGGATGCCGATCCGAACTTGGCACGGCCGGAGCTGCGGGGCTACCTCATGCTGACAGCGTCTCTGGATTTCCTTCGTCATGAGATCGGGCGAACGAGGATAGGAGCCAGCGGACACCTGCTGCTGGTGGACTCGAGGGGTCAACGGGTATTTCCTGGAGCTACCCCTGTCGACGCGGCGGCAATAGGACCGCTGATGGACAAGCTGCGTAACGCCATGGCAGACCGTCGACTGGTACGGGCACGCATTGGTGGAATCGACAGCCAGATTCACGGCACCGCCCTCGCGAAGGGGTTGCATCTGCTTGCGCTGTTGCCAGACTCGGAATTCACCGAGCCGGGCCGACGCCTCGGAGCAGGCATTGCTGCTCACGCGGTGGCGACGGTGCTGCTAGTGGCAACACTACTGTTAATGGTGCTGCGGGCGCTGGTGGTGAAACCAATCGCCCAGCTGACCCGCGCAACCCGTGATATAGGCAACGGCTCGCTTCACATCTCCCTCGGGCTGGATCGCGGCGATGAGATCGGCGAGCTCGCCAACGCCTTCGAGGACATGGGGCGCGGCTTGCAGGAACGCGGGCAACAAGTGCAGCATCTGGCTTTCCACGACAGTCTCACCGGCCTCCCCAATCGACACATGTTCAGTCGATTTCTAGCCGCGACGGTGGCCCAAAGCCATTCGCGACAGCAGCAGTTCGCATTGCTTTTCCTCGACTTGGACAACTTCAAGCATGTCAACGACAGCCTCGGGCACCACGCCGGCGATCGACTGCTAAAGGAGATTACAACGCGCATCCGCAGCTGCCTGGAAAAGTTCGAGCTGCTCGCGGATCGGGGCGAGGCCGAAGGCGCGTCCACCGTGGCGCGGCTGGGCGGAGACGAGTTCATTGTCCTGTTGCCGGGGCTAACCCGTCCGAGCGAGGCTGCACAGATAGCCGACCTGCTGCTGGCCGAGCTCTGCGAGCCCGTGCAGCTCGACAGCTACAACTTCAGGGTTGGTGCCAGCATCGGCATCACCATCTATCCAGACGACGCCGCCGACGCAGAGACTCTGGTGAGAAACGCGGACCTGGCTATGTACCAGGCCAAAAGCGCGGGCAAGAATACCCACCGCTTTTACGCACCTTCCATGAATCAACGGGTGGTGGAGCGCGTCGCCATGGAACAGGCTCTGCGTCAGGCGTTGGACCGCGATGAGCTGGAGCTGCACTATCAGGCCCAGGTTGATCCCATCAGCGGGGCCTTGCTAGGCACCGAGGCGTTGTTGCGTTGGCATCATCCCAAGCGGGGCCTGGTTGCACCGCAAGAGCTCATAGCCATCGCGGAAGAATGCGGGCTCATCGTACCTATTGGTGAATGGGTCATCGCCGAAGCCTGCCGGCGAAACCGACTCTGGCAGCAGCTGGGGTTCCCGAAGTTTGCGGTGGCAGTGAACCTGTCGAGCCGACAATTCTCCCGGGGCCGCTTGGATCGGCTTATCGATCACGCCTTACAGCGGGCCGGACTGGCGCCGGAGTTCCTGGAGGTCGAGCTCACCGAGAGCAGCCTGATGGAGGCCGAGCGCGACATCGTGCTCACCCTGGCCGCGCTCAAGGCCATGGGGGTGCGCATCTCACTCGATGATTTTGGAACCGGCTACTCGTCGTTGAGCGCCCTGCACCGGCTACCCATCCACGCGCTCAAGATCGACCGCAGCTTTGTGCGGGCGGTACCCGGAAATCACGACGCGGTTGCCATCGCGACAACGATCATCAGGCTTGCCAAGAGCCTGGGATTGCAGACCACGGCAGAGGGCGTGGAAAGCGCCGAGCAACTGACTTTTCTGCGTCAACAGGGCTGCGATCGAATTCAGGGCTACCACGTTTGTCGGCCGCTAGCTCCCGCCGCCTTCGAGCTGTATCTGCGCCGGGAGGCGGCGCGCACGCGAGGCGCGCCCAGCCTTCAGGTCTCCTGAGCAAGAAGGAAGCGTCTCGCTAGCTATCGTGACGGCGGCGGTCGCGACGACTGCGCCGATCTCGTACTCCGCTCTGTCGGCAAACTGCCTCATGCAGGCCGTGAATAGCGCGACGGCTGCCGTCCTCGCGTCGATCGCTGAATCTCTCGTAGTAGCAGGTGCAGCGTTTTTGGGGACAATCCGGCAGCGGGAGCGGCGGCGCTTCGGCGAGCAGAAAGCGTTGGTCGGCGAGTTCCTGCGCCATGGCGCAGGGTGTCGCGTCAAATTTCCAGGTGATACCGACGGACCTGTAGTCGCGCTTGCGGCGACTCAGCGCCATCGGATTTCCCGAGTCACGCAGTGTCGACGTAGAACCGGCGGTGCGACGGCGGCGGTGACGCCCCCAGTACAACAGCGCCGTTCCCGCAGCCAGCACCGCGGCACTGTAAAGCAGATAGTTCATGCTCCAATCCTCGGTGGCTCAAGGTTCCCTGCAGTCTCGTTCATTGGGAGTGCATAGGTGTCAGCGGGCAGGGATCGGATCGCCCCCGGAAAGCACCCCCAGTCCGGTGAAGCAACAAAGGCACCAGCTCGCCAACTTGCTCGTCGGATTGCGGCGGCGGATACTGCCCCGATGACCCTCCGCACACTGCTCCTCCTAGTCCCGGCCCTTCTGATCGGCGGTTGTGCAGCGCTGCCCACGACTCTCGAAAGCCCCAATGTCACCCTCAGCAATATTGCGCCCGAGGAGATCTCGCTACTCGAGCAACGCTTTCGCGTCAGCATTCGAATCCAGAACCCGAATCCGGAGCCCCTGCGACTGCGCGGCCTGTCCTATCGGCTCGAGTTCAACGGCGAGTCGTTCGCCAAAGGCGTGAGCTCGACAACCGTTGAAGTGCCGGGGTTCGGCACGGCCGTTTTGGAAACGGAACTGGTGAGCACAATGTTCGCGCTAATGGAGCAGCTCAGACTGCTCCAGGACGATGCCGGCGTGATCCACTACCGGCTCAAAGGCACCCTGCACTTGGCGGACGGCCTGCTGCGACGCATTCCCTTCGAACGCGAGGGCGACATCGATTTCCGACCGATTCCCGGCGGCCAGCCGGTGTAGGCGGCCTGACCCTCGAGTTCCCGACGGCTTCGGGGGGCAAGGCGAGAGGCTACAACACCGGAGCCGCCAATGCGGCCAGGTTCTCCAGGAACTGAACACCCAGCGACCGTTGGCGCCATCGTTCGGCCATTAGCTCGTCGGCGTCCAGGTTGTAGGCCAGCTGAATCGAGCGCAGCTTGCCGACCACATCCGGATCGTAGATCGCCATTAGCAGCTCGAAGTTCAACCAGAAGCTGCGGTGATCGAGATTGACGGTTCCGACCAGCGCCAGCTGGCCGTCGATGGTCAGTGCCTTGGTGTGCAGCAAGCCGCCGCGAAAGCGGTGAATGATGACGCCGGCATCGAGCAAGTCCTGAAAGTGTGAGCGGCTGGCGAAGCGCACCAGGCGGGAATCAACCAGGGCCGGCACCGTGAGAGTAACCTGCACACCCCGCCGCGCTGCGGCTACCAGGGCTGCTTTGAAGGGGTCATCGGGCACGAAGTATGGCGTCGTCAACAGGAGCTCGTGATGCGCGGCGTAGAGCGCCGACAACAGCAGATGATGAGCGCTGCCGGCGTGGTGGCCGGGACCGGAGGGCACCACCTGAATTGGGCTGGCGCCGGTGTTGGGGAGACGCCGGATTCCCCCTGGACCCGCGAAGCTGTCCAGTCCTTCGCCGGTTTCGATCTCCCAGTCAGCGGCGAATACCACAGCCAGGTGCTCGACCACTGGACCGGTGATCCGCAGCATCAGATCCACCCACTGACCGACGCCCGCGTCCACCTTGAAGTAGCGCGGATCCACCAGGTTCATGCTTCCGGTGTAGGCACAGGCCCCATCGATCACCACGACCTTGCGGTGATTTCGCAAGTCATTGCGCACCAGCACCAGACGCCAAAGCTTTACCGGCAGGGCCTCCACTACCCGAACGCCCGCTTCGCGCATGCGTCGGCACAGGGTCGAGTCGAGAAAGTCCTGACTACCCACGGCATCCACCAGCACTCGACAGGCGACGCCGCGCTCGGCCGCGGCCAGCAGGGCTTCGCCCACGGTCTCGGCGGCCCCGGCGGGGTGCCAGATGTAGAACAGGACGTGGCAGCTATGCCTGGCAGCGCGTATAGCGGCGGCAATGGAGAGCAGGACCGGCACGGCCTCGGTGCCTATCTCAACGTGATTGCCCGCCATGACCGGCACACCGGTAAGGTTGAGAGCCTCGCGATGCAGGCCCCGAAGGCCCGCTGGCACCGACGCTGCCAAGTCGGCTTCGCTACGCGCGCAGACGATGGCCTGCCAGGCCCGATAGGGCGCCTGCAGCTCACGCTCGCGCAGCACTCGCCGCGGCCCCAGGCGATTCTCCCCCACGACCCAGTAGACCGCCGCTCCCACGAAAGGAACCAACAGCACCAGCGTCAGCCAGGAAAAAGAAACACCGGTGGGATAGCGCCGAAACACGACCCGAACAGCGGTGCCGATCCGCAACAGCAGGTCGGCCGCCAGAACACCGAACGCCAGCCACGCTGCCCACTGCATGAGTGTCGTGCCTAGGCTTTGGTGGCCCGGGGACCGAATACGAGCCAGATCAGTAGTCCCACCAGCGGAAAGATCAGGACCACCGCGATCCACAAGGCTTTGCCGCCTACCGAGCTGGCGCTTTGGGCAATGTGGAGGATCGCCCAGATCACGGCTATCAGCCACAGGATGCCGAACAAGCCGCCGACCTCTATCCCCATAGTCCCTACTCCTCCGGTGCAGTTGTTACTTGGCCAGGGTCCAGGCCGGCGCCACGGCCGTGCATGCCGCGGCAGCCAATTCGAACCACGCGGTCACGACTGACTCTCGAAGCCAAGCTGCCACAGTCCGCTCATTAGCAGTCCACGTGGTCACTTGGGAGCATCGCATGCAAGACTCGGCAGCACCCGGCCCGCAGGAGCTGCAAGGCCTGGTGGCCGATCATGCGCCGCAAGCTGATGCCGCGCTTCGGCCCTACGCAGGGTCGCCGGAAAGCCGTCGGCAGTATAGTTACTGAAGCCGACGTGGCCATGCCGGCGGCTCCGCATCGGGATCTCGCCGCAAGCTGGCCAGCATTGGATTTCCTGGGCGAAGAAATTTCAGGAGAACAACACCGAGCTGCGTTGCAGGGTTCCGCTGCCTGGTGGTGTGTAGACGCGCTGGCTGGTAAACCCTGACCGACTCCCGAGGAGCGCGTTTCGGACGCGGTCGCCGGAGGCCCGCCTTGGTGGTCCCCTACCGGCCGTGAGCCAACTGCACGCCTCAGCCGTCCCGGGAGATCTAACAGCTTCGGCGCGACGGGACCAGCAGCGCGCAACTTGGCTCATCCCCAGCTACGGCCATCGATTCAGTCGAGCACCACTGCGGTACCGCTGACGCTCACCATCAGCATGCCATTGTTTTCGCCCAGCACCTCGTAGTCTATGTCGACGCCGAGCACCGCGTCGGCTCGCAGCTTCAGCGCATTATCCTCCAGCTCGGCAAACGCCACCTCCCGCGCTCGACGCAGCTCCTTCTCGTAGCCCGCTGAACGACCGCCGACGATGTCGCGAATGCCGGCGAAAAGATCCCGAAACACGTTGGCCCCGAGGATGGCCTCGCCGGTGACGACTCCCAAATAGTCCCGGACCCGCCGGCCGTCGATCTGCTGGGTCGTGGTGATGATCAATTGCCTTTGCGCCATTGGTATCCTCGCTTCGGTTCAACGCTGGTTGCCAGAGAGGCCTCAGCCCCGCTGAGCCGGCGCGCTGCACGGGCTACACTTGCCGGGTGCCCCCTATACCTTAGTCTGGAGTGTCTTGATGCGTGCCATTCGCTGCCGCGCGCTCGTCGCGCTCGTCACCGCCGCCACCTTCCAAGCCCAGGCGATTGCCGCCGAATGCCGAGAAGTCCGTTTCTCGGACGTGGGCTGGACCGATATCACCACCACCACCGCTGTCGCCTCATCCTTGCTGGCAGGACTGGGCTACGAGCCCGAGGTCCAGGTGCTGTCGGTGCCGGTAACCTACGCCAGCATGAAGAACAAGGATATCGACATATTTCTGGGCAACTGGATGCCGACCATGGAGGCGGATATCGCGCCCTACCGTGAGGACGGTAGCGTCGAGGTGGTGCGCTCCAACCTGGAGGGCGCCAAGTACACCTTGGCGGTGCCCACCTACGTGGCCGAGGAGGGGCTCAGAAACTTCGCCGATATCGCCCGCTTTCATGATCAGCTGGACACCAAGATCTATGGCATCGAGCCCGGTAACGACGGCAACCGTCTGATCCAGGAGATGATCGACAGCAACGCCTTCGGATTGGAGGACTTCGACCTGGTGGAGTCCAGCGAACAGGGCATGCTCAGCCAGGTCCGGCGCAGCGAGCGGCGCAACGAGTGGATCGTGTTTCTGGGCTGGGAGCCTCACCCCATGAACAGCAACTTCGAGCTGGTCTACCTTGCGGGCGGTGACGACTGGTTTGGCCCCGATTTCGGCGGCGCCACGGTGTACACCAACACCCGCGCCGGCTACGCCGAAGACTGCCCCAATGTGGGCCGGCTGCTACAGAACCTCGAATTCTCCCTGGCGATGGAGAACGAGATCATGGGCGCTATCCTGGATGAGGGCATGGAGCCCGCGGCGGCGGCACGACAGTGGCTGCAAAATCACCCGGAAACCATCGAGCGCTGGCTTCAGGGGGTGACGTCGATCGATGGCAGCGACGGCCTGCAGCCCGTGCGCAGCTACCTAGACCAATAGCATGCCGAGCACTGCCCTAAGCAACTACGGACGGGATCTAACTAGCTCGGGGCGGGCCACTTGCGCGAAAGCCTGCTGGAAAGCGCGCCCGTCAAAAGTGCCAATGACGGGAGCGAGCTTGCCGTAGAGATAGTCGGAATCTCGCGTGAAGCGCGGGAAATCGAGGAAAGTATGCGGTATGTCGTAAACAGTCAGCACGCGGATCAAATCATAGAACAGCCGCGCCAACACCACGGCCTGCCGGGAAGGCTCGCTAGTACACCACATGCCGCCGCGAACCCCTTCGATCGTTCCGCAACTCGGGCTGCCGATTTCGCCGGCGGCCTCGGATACTTCGACTCGACTGGCAGCAGCAACTTTCAAGTCCCTGACCGGGACTAGCGCATGGTCGATGGCGAACCGACCGCTCTTGATGTGCTCCTCTAACGTCACGCACAACCATGAGCTCTTCAAGATGTAGGGCGCCCCGGGGTCCGCGAGATCCCACTCCATGCCAGCACGCGCACGGCTATCAATGTCCTCGTTCGGCGACTGAAAGCCCGTGTCCAGCCCCAGCTGGGTCAACAATTGAACGAGCATCGTGGTGCCGGCACGACCGGTGCCAGAGATGATTAGCTTGTGCTGCATCGTCTGCTCCTGAGACCCCATGCGAGCGAGCGTGGCGCTCACTGCTACGCTCTTCCCTGACGCTGAGCACCCACTCTACACTTCAGTAGTGGACCGACCGGAATCTCCAAATCTCGGAAGCGCGTGTCGATCTTGGAATGGAAAGTTGGCAAGTGCCCCAAGAAGTGAACCGGCTTGCCGTGCCCCCTCACGTCATCGCCGCGTAGAGCCCGATACTGGGCTGCGTACGCATCTACCTTTTCCTTCTGGTCGGTGCGCGAGGTGTTGGTAGTAATGCCTCCGTGGATTTGATGGAAGCTGCCTTCGCCGATGAGCTGAACCAACGACGTGTCTGCCCGAGCAGCAACCTGGTTCAGCATATCGATATTCAGAAAGCCACCCCCAGGCATGTCGAATCGCTCGTCACAGCCACCCACACCATCGAACACTCGCTTGCTGAGAAAAAGGCAATTGCTTTCCAACATGGGGCTGAACCAGCTGATTCGTGGCCCGAAGGTCGCCAGCGGGAAAGCGATCTCAAATAGGCGATAACCGTCCTCGGGCCAGCGAATGCCCGCGAGCAACGCATCTTCCCGGGCCTGATCATAACCGGTATGCATAGTCTCATTCTGCGGACCGGGGCCGAGATAGAAATAGCGCACCAGCACCAACGGCTCCACGAAAGCACGATACGCTGTGAACGCGAACTTCAGCACGCCCGGCGTCAGTAAATGGGCCCCGTCTATCATGATGCATAGCAGGTCCCCACGCGCCCTGTCGGCAGCATAGTTGATCGCGCGCGCCGGCGATGATGGCGCATCGAGCAGGAAGTCGTGGTGGAATCCCGGTCCGAAGCTTCGCACCATATCTTCATTCAGCGGCCGACTTGAACCGTTGTCCACCACGAGGACTTCGTAGTCTTCGGGATCAACTTCTCGTTGGTAGCTGGGACTCAGCGAAGCGAGGGTGCGCGGAATCTCGCGCAGCATGTCGTAGGCAACGACGATGACCGACAACCGCGGCCGTCGTCCAACGGTTTCCGTGGCCGAAAACGGCGAAATACTAATGATTGGCCTCCGGGCCTCGCCCTCGACCCTCGAGCTCAACGACTTTTCGGCCAAGGGTTTGTAGCACGACGTTTTCGACGCAACGCAGCCGTTCCCCTGCGGCCAACAGGCGTCGCAATCCATCCGGACTCTGAAGCTCGGCCATCGCCCGCGCCAGCTTCGGCTCGGATTCTACCCGGCTACCAGTGGCCAGCACGGTAACACCGTAGTAGATCGGCAAATCGATCTGCTCGAAACGCAGCGTCGACTGGGCGACGTAGTCTTCTACACCTGTGAGGACACCGTTCCTCGGTCCGCCGGCCGACAGCGCGTTGCACAAATCCACGTTCAAGCCTTTATTCGGCACCAACTCGGAGCGGTTCGGGAAAATCCCCTGGCGAGCATAGGGCTGTCGAAACTCGGCTGGAATGGAGTCAGGATCGTAATAAAGGTCCCGACGCCCGTAGGGCCAACCGGTATCATGTAGCACCAACAACGGAAACTGCGTTGGGTCCTGGTCGTGCAGGCGCTCGATGGCCAGGAGTTCGTTGAATACCGTATACCAGTTGTGATCACCATCCAGTAGCCCCACATCAAACCTAGGCAGCTTGGGTATGACATTGAGGCTGAGGTCGCGATAGAAATGGAAGCGCTCGCCGAACTTCGACTGCAGCGTTTGCGGGTCGAATGCCGGGAAAGGATCCACGCAATGCAGTGTCCCGTCACGCCGCTGCAGATAGCGCAGCAACGACCGAGTGCTCTTGCCCTCCTCGGCTCCAACTTCGACTAGGTTTGTGACAGGCACGGCGTCCACCAACGGCCGTACCACGTTATCCCAGATTCTCAACATGAGTAGAGGATCCCTTCGCCGGCCGCTTCAAGGGGGCCGGATTCTCTCAGTCTGCGACTGAAGAATTGACTGCCAACGATTCGCCCGACGCTGCTATCCGTCTTCCCACAGCGCTTGAGGGCTAGCGGCCAATCGCTTGGCCCGCAACAGCGCGCTCTCAGTACTCGCTTGGAGGAATGGTAACGCGGGCGTGGGCACCCGTCCGAACAACACTGGCTCACGCCGAGGCGCTTTGAAAGGCGCTCCCCGCAAAGCTCGATACTCCTCTTGAAAGGCGCGCACCACGGCTTCACGCTCGCGCAGGCCTCCGGAGGTCACGCCGCCATGGAACTGGTGGAACGAACCCTCTCCCGGAAGCACCACCAGCTGTAAAGACGACAGCGAAGCCAGCCCCCGGTACAAGTCCAGGTTCACCATGCCGCCGCCACGCGACTCGAAACGCTCGTCCACGCCGCCTATGACATCGAGCGCCGCCCGCGGGCAGAACAGGCAGCCACACTCCATGAGTGGCGTCATGTAACCGTTCTGATTGGCCGGACTGAAGCAGGCGATCTCAAACAGCCGATAGCCGTCGCGCTTCCAGTCGACTCGGCCCAAGAGCTCGGCCTCAGCTGCCTCGTCGTAGCCCGCAACCCCGGAGCGTTGCTGCTGATCAGGCCCAAGGTCATAGCCGGGCGCTGCCACTAGGGACTGCGGGAAGGCACGAAATGCGGCCAGCACCTGCCCCACGAGCCCCGGTGTCACCATGCGGGCGCCATCGATCATCAAACCGATGCAACTCCCGCGGGCGAGACCGATGCCGGCGTTAAGCGCAGACGCCGGCGATACCCCTGACTCTTCGCGGACAAGATAGCGGAAATTGGGTGCCAGGGTGTCGACGGCCCCCGGCTCCAGACAGCGGTCGGACAGGTTCTCGACCACCACCACCTCATAGCTGGCGGGGTCCGCAGCCCGCTGGTGTTGCGCCGAAAGGCTGTGGAGCGTGTTCATTGCCTGCCGCGGCATGCGGTACACCACCACGACGATGGAAAGGGTCGGAGCCGCTGACACGTCCGTGCTCACCT
This sequence comes from uncultured Candidatus Competibacteraceae bacterium, assembly GCA_964563515.1. GTDB lineage: Bacteria > Pseudomonadota > Gammaproteobacteria > Competibacterales > JAHEDQ01 > CAZLYT01. The sequence continues at coordinate 11,104 of CAZLYT010000130.1, forward strand.
CACCCGGATTGCGCATCGAAGCGCGGCAGATCGGGGATCCCACGCAGACGCTGATCCGGCATCGTAGAACGCAGCACGGCGGCCTCCGGGCCAAGGGATGAGTCTGCTATCCGATTGCGCGTCTCGCCTGGATCGGCGCCCAGGTCGAACCGCATCTCCTCGCCGCTGGGCTCATGGTGGAAATACTTGCGAGCCCCGCGTCGGGCCATGGGGTATTCATGGATCGTGCTGCGGTAGACCGTGCGCTGGGGGTCTGCGCCCTCACCACGCAGCACGCTGGCGGGGCTGACCGCGTCCAAATCAACTGGTGGCGGCTCGATCCCCGCCTGCTCCAACAAGGTGAGCGCCAGATCCGCGCTCTGAAGCGGCTCACTCAACCGTCTGGCCACTTGAACTGCGGCACCAGCGCAGAACAAGGGCACCCTGGCCAAGCCATCGCAGGGCATGAAGGGTGACTTTCTGAGCAACCTGCGACGACCGAAGGAGTCGCCGTGGTCCGAGACGAACCAGATCACCGTCTGGTCCAGTTCGACGGCGGCCAACAACCGTACCAGTGCGGCATCGATTTGCCTCGCGAGGGCGCGGACATGGGTGAGGATCCGCCGCACCACACCCAGTTCCACATCGTCGGTCCGCAGACACGCATATCCCGCGTCGCCCAGCAGGAAGCCCCGCGCCACCGGGGGCAGCGCCTCGTTCACCGCCGCTGCTCCCGGCTCGATGGTCACTTCGGCCGGGTCATACATGCTCGCCCACAGCTCCAGGGGGTCATAGGGCGCTTGGGGATGGGGGTAGGAAACCACCAGACAAAACGGGCGCTGTTGTTGGCGGGGAAGAAGATGGTACCCACGCGGTTCGGCATCGGCAATCCGTTGTGTCTCGCACGAGGACTAGACCGGATAACCTAGCGGCCCCAGCTCGAGACCGGTCAAGCTTTCCAGGCTTCGGTTGCTGGCATTGAATGCGCCCGCTGTCGTCCGCTCGATGAGTGCCCGAGTGCGTCGATCCAGGTAGCTATCCAGGAACTGCGGCAGGCGCGAGCTGCGTCGGATCCCGGCGCGAATGCGCGCCAAGTTGCGTTCGGGCGTGTCAGCGATCCAGCCCCGATAGTTGAATGGAGTGCGCACCAACCAAGCGTTGACCTGCTGCTGCAGCAGTTGGTTCAACGGCGACGTGCTCCGATTGGCCCGCTGCGCGTAGGGCAGCCGGTCCAGAAGCTCGCCTGCGTCGATTCCCGTCAGTCGATAGATCGCCGACACGAAATCACGGGGCCGGTCCCGAAACTGCTCAAAGGGAAGCACCAGCACCCGCTCCCTGCCAAAGAGCTTCTGGTAATGCGCCACCAGAGCATCGAAGCACAGATACTCGAGGCTGAACTGCGGCATCATGCGGGGCCGCAAAGGGTTCAACATGCGCTCGACGCTGTGGGGCATTCCCCACTGCAGCCAGGTGTTGTGGAGGGACCGAATCATTGCGCGCTGCTCGCGCACGACAACGAGCACCCGCGCCTCTGGGAAAGTCTCGACCAACCGGCTCGCATTCTCCGCCGCGTTGTAGCCGCCGCAGAATAGATTGCCGGAAAGCCCCTCGGAGGTGACCACCGGCACCAGATCCTGGGCTGCGGCTCCCGCCTCGAGCAGCTTCCGCTGCACGAAATCCCACACCGGCCGGGGATCGTAGCAGAACGGTGCGGGATCGATGATCCGAAGCCGCACCGCATAGGGATCCATCAGCGTGAGGAAGCCGCTGCTTGCCTTGAACAAATGGCGCTGCAACCAGCTCGAGAGGCACTTGGGATAGCCAATGTGCACCAAGGGGGCGTGCCCGCCCCACCCATCGAACTGGTTCAAATTCGCGTCCGTACGCCAGCGACCGTCAGGGGCTAAGAGCTACTACGCCGACACGGGCGCCGCAGATACTCAGCCGGCAACGGTCTCCACCGCCTCCAGCCGCACCGCACAGTACTTGAACTCCGGGATCTTGCCGTAGGGATCCAGGGCCTCGTTGGTGAGCAGGTTGGCTGCCGCCTCGTGATAGCAGAAGGGCATGAACACCTCGCCCCGGTGCAGGCCATCGTCGACTCTGGCATAGGCGTGGATGCTGCCGCGCCGCGAGACCAAGCGCACCAGATCGCCCGGAGCAACCTGCCCGACGGCGGCGAGATCTTGGGGATGCACACTCACCACCGGCAGCGGCTCGATGGCATCCAGCACCCGGGAGCGGCGCGTCATGGCGCCGGTGTGCCAGTGCTCGAGCTGGCGCCCGGTCATGAGCACCATGGGGTACTCGTGATCGGGACGCTCGTCGGCCGGGATGAGCTTGGCGGGTACGAAGCGGGCACGACCATTGGCGGTGGGGAAATCGCGCTGAAACAGCACCGGCTCACCAGGGTCGCCTTCTTCGGTGCAGGGGTAGGTGACCGAGTCTTCTGCCTCCAGGCGTTCCCAGGTGATACCACCGATGCTGGGCATCGCGGAGCGCATCTCCTCGAACACCGATCGCACATCCGGGTAATCCCACTCGAGCCCGAGCCGCTGGGCCATGTCCTGGATGATCCAGAGGTCCTGCCGTGCCTCGCCGGGTGGATTCAGGGCCTGCCGACCCAGCTGCACCCGCCGGTCGGTATTGGTGAATGTGCCGGTCTTCTCGGGGAAGGCGGAGGCCGGCAGCACCACATCGGCATAGGCGGCGGTTTCGGTAAGGAATATGTCCTGCACCACCAGGTGTTCCAACTTGGCCAGGGCCGCTCTGGCGTGATTCAGATTGGGATCCGACATGGCCGGATTCTCGCCCATGATGTACATGCCACGGATCTGCCCATCCAGCGCCGCGTGCATGATCTCGACCACGGTCAAGCCCGGTTGGGCATCGAGCGCTTGGCCCCAGAGTGACTCGAAGTGGGCGCGCACCGATTCGTTGTCGACCCGTTGGTAGTCCGGAAACACCATCGGAATCAGGCCCGCGTCGGACGCACCCTGGACGTTGTTCTGGCCGCGCAGCGGATGCAAACCGCAACCGGGGCGCCCCACCTGGCCGGTCATCAGGGCCAGCGCGATCAGGCAGCGAGCGTTGTCGGTGCCGTGAACGTGCTGGGAGATGCCCATGCCCCAGAAGATGATGGATCCCTTCGCCGTGGCGTAGCGACGCGCCACCTCGCGAATGGTCTGCGCCGGGATACCGCACACCGGCTCCATGGCTTCCGGGCTATAGCCAGCCACGTTGGCCTTCAGCTGTCGGAAGTCCTCGGTGCGCTCGCTGACGAAGCGTTTGTCCACCAGCCCCTCGGCGATGATGACGTGCATCATCGCGTTCAGCAGCGCCACGTCGCTGTCGGGACGGAACTGCAGGACGAAGTGGGCATGGCGGGCGAGCTCGGTGCGCCGCGGATCCATGACGATGAGGGTTTTGCCGGCGTGGGCGGCATTCTTGATGAAGGTGGCCGCCACCGGGTGGTTCTCGGTGGGATTGGCGCCGATCACCACGATAACCTCGGCCTCGGTCACGTCCTCCACCTGATTGGACACCGCGCCAGAACCGATGCCCTCCAGCAGCGCCGCCACCGATGAGGCGTGGCACAAGCGGGTGCAGTGATCCACGTTGTTGGTGCCGAAGCCCGTGCGCACCAGCTTCTGGAACAGATAGGCTTCCTCGTTGCTCCCCTTGGCGGAACCGAAGCCGGCCAAAGCATTGGGGCCATGCTGATCCCGAATCTGGCGCAGTGTGCCGGCCGACCGCGCCATGGCCTCCTCCCAGCTCGCCTCGCGGAACAGGGCCAGGGGATTGCCGGGATCGAAATCAAGGGTTGCGGTCTTCGGCTTGTCCTCGCGGCGGATCAGGGGCTTGGTCAAGCGCTGGGAATGGCGCGCGTAGTCGAAACCGTATCGGCCCTTGACGCACAAGCGGCTGTGGTTGGCGGGGCCATCACGGCCGTCCACGTAGAGGATGCGATCGTCTTTGACGTTGTAGGTGAGCAGGCAGCCCACGCCACAGTACGGACACACCGAATGCACCCGCTTGTCTGGCACCTCCAAGCCGACGCCCCCCGCCGGCATCAAGGCACCGGTCGGACAAGCCTGCACACACTCTCCGCAGGCGACGCAGGAGCTCTCACCCATGGGATCGCCCATGTCGAAGACGATTTCGGCGTGGCTGGAGCGAAACGCGAATCCGATCACGTCGTTGACCTGCACCTCGCGGCAGGCTCGCACACAGCGGGTGCATTGGATGCACGCATCCAGGTTGACGGCGATGGCGGGGTGGGAGCTGTCGGCGGGCGGCTGCTCACGGGCGGGGAATCGAGGCTCTTCGATACCGAGCTCGCTCGCCCAATAGGCGAGCTCGGAGCTCAGGGTATAGCGGGTCGAAACCACATCCCCCGCCAGCAGCTCCACCACCAGCCGCTGAGAGGCGACCGCCCGCTCGCTGTCGCTGTCCACCTCCATGTCCTTGTCCGGCCGTCGGCAACAGGCGGGCGCCAACACCCGCTCCCCGGCGATTTCCACCATGCAGACACGACAGTTGCCGTCGGGGCGCATGCCCTCCTGGTAGCAGAGGTGCGGTATCGCTACGCCGTAGCGTTTGGCCGCCTGCAGGATGGTCTCCCCGGGGCGCGCATCGACCCGCTCTCCGTTGAGGCTGAAAGGAATCGAAACGGATTCGGACGAGGTCGCAACCTCGGCGCGGGGGCGCGACGCCCCCTTTATCGCCCGGGCTCTCATCTCAGTCGAACTCCTGGGGGAAATATTTGAGCGCGCAGAGCATGGGATTGGGTGCCGCCTGACCCAGCCCACAGATCGAGGCGTCGGCCATCACTCGGGCGAGCTCGGTAAGCAGCGCCTGGTCCCACGTGCGGCGCTCCATTAAGGACACGGCTTTGCGGGTGCCGACCCGGCATGGGGTGCACTGGCCGCAGGACTCGTGGGCAAAGAAGCGCATGGCGTTCAGCGCCGCCGCCCGCGCCGAGTCACGCTGTGACAACACGATCACCGCCGCTGAGCCGATGAAGCACCCATGGGGCTGCAGGGTATCGAAATCCAGCGGCTCCTCCGCCAGCGACGCGGGCAGAATCCCGCCCGAGGCACCGCCCGGAAAATACCCGTACAGCTCGTGGCCCGGCAACATGCCGCCACAGTACTCATCGACCAGCTCACGCACCGAAATGCCGGCCGGGGCCAGGTGCACGCCGGGGTTGTTCACCCGGCCACTGACCGAGAACGAGCGCAAACCCTTGCGACCGCGCCGACCCTCGGCGGCAAACCAGCCGGCGCCACGTTCGACCAGATCGCGCACCCAGTAGAGGCTCTCGAAGTTGTGCTCCAGGGTGGGGCGACCGAACAGGCCCACCTCCGCCACGTAGGGCGGACGCAAACGCGGCTCACCGCGCTTGCCTTCGATGGACTCGATCATCGCCGACTCCTCGCCACAGATGTAGGCGCCGGCGCCGCGGCGCAGATACATGGTGGGGAGCGGGCCCAGGTCCGAGCTCTCCAGGGCTTGAATCTCGCGCGCCAGGATCTCCCGGCACTGGGGGTATTCGTCGCGAATATAGAGGTAGATCTCGTCGCTGCCGACCACCCGGGCAGCGATCAACATGCCTTCCAGAAAGCGGTGCGGGTCGGACTCCAGGTAGAAACGGTCCTTGAAGGTGCCGGGCTCGCCCTCGTCGATGTTGACCGCCAACAGGCGGGGGGCGGGGAACTTGCGCACCAGATCCCACTTGCGGCCCACTGGAAAGCCGGCGCCGCCGAGCCCGCGCAAGCCCGCATCGTTGAGCTCGGCGATCACTCGATCGGGGTCTAACTCAGCGTTGACCACCCGCGACCAGGTGCGATAGCCGCCCGCCTCGCGATACGCCGCCAGGTCCGGATAGTCGGGCCAATAGCTGGCCCGCACCGCGTTGGTGGAGACCGCTCGACTTACGCCGTCCAGGTTGGCCCGCTCGATGGGGTTCCACCCCACCACCGCGACCGGTGCGCGATCGCAGCGCCCGACGCATGGCACCGGCTGAATCCGCACTTCGGGCTCGAGCTCGGAGCGAAGGTCTGAAATCAACTCCTTGGCGCCGAACATCTCGCAGGTCACCGAATCGCACACCCTCACGGTGAGGGTCGGCGGTGCCACCTGGTCCTCCTTCACCACGTCGAAGTGGTGGTAGAAGGTGGCGACCTCGTAGACCTCGGTGGTAGCCAGCCGCATCTCAGCGGCCAACGCGGTGAGGTGGGCGGCGCTCAGGAATCCGAAGCGGTCCTGAATCGTATGCAAGTGCTCGATCAGCAGGTCGCGCCGCCGCGGCGCGTCACCCAGCAGCGCCCGCACCGCGGCCTTTGCAATGGGGTCCACCGCCCGACCTTTGGGGCGGGGGCGCAGCCGTTTGCGGGTGGTGATGGCGGCGTCTTGGGCCATGATGACTCCCGGTGGGGTTCCCACCCTGTTCGCACTTCCCTCGCGGAGCGCACGGGAGGGCGTGAGTATAGGACGTGCCCGACGACGGGGCCTATCCCGCCCTCCCAAGCTTAGTTGGCGCCAGCGCGTGCCAGACTGTCTCGGCGCGACATCTTGCTCCGCTGCGGCGACAGTGGCGCGGGGCAAGGACAGCCGACTAGTCTAGGGAAACGCTTGCAGTCCTTGCCAGGGCCAACAGGGGGCGCTCCGGTGCGGGTGGCGGTCGCGGGCTTCCAGCATGAAACCAATACGTTTGCCAGTCATCGCGCGGAGCTCGCGGATTTCGAGCAGGCCGATGCCTGGCCCGGTCTCACCCGTGGCGCAGCACTGCCCGAGCGCGTAGCCGGCAGCAACTTGCCCCTAGCGGGTTTTCTGCAGCAAGCCCCTCATCTCGGTTTCGAGCCAGTTCCGATCTTGTGGTGCGCTGCCACGCCCTCCGGCGTAGTCAGCCAACACGCCTACGAGACCATCGTGGCGGAGCTGCTGCTCGGCGTCGAAGCAGCCAGACCGCTGGACGCCGTATATCTGGACTTGCATGGCGCCATGGTCTGCGAGCACCTGCAAGATGGCGAAGGGGAGCTGCTACACCGGTTACGGGCGATCGTCGGACCCGAGCTCCCCGTTGTGGCCAGCCTCGATTTTCATGCCAACGTATCCGAGCAGATGGTGCGAGCGGCTTCAGGCCTCGAGGTCTACCGAACCTACCCCCATGTGGACATGGCCGAGACCGGGGCCCGCGCAGCCTCCTTGCTGCGCCGCCTGTTGGCGCATGGGCCCTTGTACATGGCGTTGCAGCGCGGGTCGTTCCTGATCCCACTGACCTCCCAGTGCACGCTCACCGATCCCATGGCCACCTTGATCACCGAAGCACGGCTACTGGAGCGGACACCGGTGGCGAGCGTGTCGTTGGCGGCGGGGTTTCCGTCTGCAGACGTGTTCTGCTGCAGCCCGACCGTCCTGGCGCTGGCGGATACGCCCGGGGCGGCGGACAATGCGGCCAGGGCGCTTATCGAAGCGCTGGAAGACTGCGAGGCTGATTTCGCCCTCCCATTGTTCGAGCCCGAGGACGCAGTGCGGGAGGCCCTCGCTCTGAGCGTGCAAGGCACCGGACCAGTGGTGCTGGCGGACACCCAGGACAATCCCGGCGCCGGCAGCAGCTCGGACACCACGACCTTGTTGCGGGCCCTGGTGCAGGCCGGTGCGCCCAGTGCCGTGGTCGCCCTGATGCACGATTCGGAAGCGGCCAAAGCCGCCCACGCGGCCGGGGTGGGCGCCGAGCTCTCGCTGGCTCTGGGTGGGCGTTCGGGTACCGCCGGCGACGCCCCGTACTCCTGCACCACCACTGTGAGGGCCCTTGGTAGCGGCCGGTTTCAGGCCACCGGTCCGTTCTACGCCGGCTGCCGCTTCGATCTCGGCCCGATGGCGCTGCTAGAGGTGGCCGGCGTGCGGGTGGCAGTGTCCCATCGCCGGCAACAGGCGGCGGACCAGGCCATGTTGCGGCATTTGGGCGTCGAGCCGGCCAGGGAGCGCATCCTGGCGTTGAAGAGCTCGGTGCACTTTCGGGCCGATTTCGAGCCTATCGCCAGCGCGGTGCTGGTGGTGGCCGGGGCAGGCGCCAACCCCGCCGACCCCGCGAGTCAGAATTTTCACCGGCTGCGGCCCGGGGTCCGCTTGCGGCCATTGGGACCCCCCTTCGCTCCGGGTGCGCCCTAAGCGCCCGACTCGGGCCAGGGCTGGACTCGACACGACACTACGCTGGCACCTCACAACCAGCGAACTCGGTAAAACGTCCCCGGGCGTCTCCGCCGCGTGGGCACTTGGGGAGCAAACACAGATGCAAGCCAGAGAGGTCAAGAACGTCGCCGACGCCAAGCGCATCGTCGAGGAGCGCGGGCTCAGCCACGTCAAGGTCGGGGTCTTCGACGTCGACGGAATCATGCGCGGCAAGTACATGTCTCGGGACAAGTTCCTATCGGCGCTGGAGGGCGGATTCGGCTTCTGCGACGTGGTACTAGGCTGGGACTCCTACGATCAGCTCTACGACAACGTCGCCCTGACTGGCTGGCACACCGGCTACCCTGACGCCCCAACCCGACTGCTGCCCGAAAGCTGCCGCAATCTCCCCTTCGAGGATGACGGGCTGTTCTTTCTCGGTGAATTCGTCGACCGCGCGGAGGTGGCGTGCCCGCGGGGTCTGTTGCGACGAGTGCTGGAGCGCTCGCGCCGGATGGGCTTCGAACCTTATGCTGCGGTCGAGTACGAATTCTTCGTCTTCGAGGAGACGCCCCACTCGATCCGTGAGAAGCGCTATCGGGATATGCGGCCCATGGCGCCGGGCTTCTTCGGCTACTCGGTGCTGCGCAACTCGGTCTACAGCGAGTTCTACCGGGATCTTCTGGCTCTGTGCGACGCCATGGACTTTCCCCTCGAGGGGCTCCACGAGGAGACTGGCCCCGGCGTCCTGGAGGCGGCCATCGCGGTTGACCGGGTGCTACCGGCGGCGGACAAGGCAGCCCTGTTCAAGACCTTCACCAAGGTCTTCGCCCAGCGCCGCGGCATGCTGGCCACCTTCATGGCCAAATGGTCACCGGACTGGCCCGGCCAAAGCGGCCATATCCACATGTCGCTGAAGAACAATCAGGGGGAGTCGGCATTTCACGATCCCGCCAAGCCCCACGCCATGAGCGACCTCATGCGCTATTTCGTAGGTGGACAGCAAAAGCTGATGCCCGAGCTGCTGGCCATGGTGGCCCCCACAGTCAACAGCTTCACCCGGTTGATCCCGGGCTTCTGGGCACCTACCGACGCCACATGGGGCATCGAAAACCGCACTTGCGCGCTGCGCGTGATTCCCGGCAGCGCGAAGGCGCAGCGGATCGAGTACCGCATCGCGGCGGCGGACTGCAATCCCTACCTGGGGCTGGCGGCGGCGCTGGCCTCCGGGCTCTGGGGTATCGAGAACCAGGTGGAGCCAGAAACGCCCATCGAGGGCAATGCCTATGACCGCCGTTACCCGCGTCGGCTACAGCTACCGCGCTCGCTTTGGGACGCAGCCCAGCGACTGAAGGGTTCGCTCATGGCACGGGAATGGTTCGGCGTTCCCTTTGTCGAGCATTTCGCCGCCACCCGGGAATGGGAGGAGCGCGAATTCCGCCGCCACATTACCGACTGGGAGCTCGAACGCTACTTCGAGATCATTTAAGGAGACGCCGACCAAATATCGTCAACGCACAGGTGCCGGGCTTGCCTGCAGCGCACGCTTCCACTAGCGTTGAGCTGGGTGCTTTTTTTGTGCATGCCCCATCGATGCCATTTCCCATAGCGGTGGCGAAGCCCGGCGGAGCTGATAGTGGGCAATAACGTTCCGGCTCTTGAAATTCAAGACATCCACAAGAGCTTCGGGAGCCTGGAAGTCCTCAAAGGCATTTCCCTCACCGCTCACGAGCACAACGTCATTTCCATCCTGGGTAGCAGCGGATCTGGCAAAAGCACCTTTTTGCGCTGCATCAACCTGCTCGAGATCCCCGACCGTGGCCGCGTCGAAGTCCACGGCGAGCTGATTCGGATGCGCGACAAGGCAACCGGGGTGCGCGTCCCCGAAGATTCCAAGCAGGTGGATCGCATCCGCGCCAGCCTCGCCATGGTGTTCCAGCAGTTCAACCTATGGGCTCACATGACGGTGCTGCAGAACGTGATCGAGGCCCCGATCCACGTCTTGAAGGTTCCCCGGGCCGAGGCCGTCGAACAGGGACATGAGACCTTGCAAAAGGTCGGCATGTACGAGCGCCGGGACTACTATCCAGCGCACCTTTCCGGTGGTCAACAGCAACGGGCAGCCATCGCCCGGGCGCTCGCCATGAATCCCAAGGTGATGCTGTTCGACGAGCCCACCTCGGCGCTGGATCCGGAGCTTGTGGGCGAGGTTTTGAGGGTGATGCGAGGGCTGGCGGAGGAAGGCCGCACCATGCTGGTGGTGACCCACGAGATGGGTTTCGCCCGAGATGTGTCGAATCAGGTCATGTTCATGCACGAGGGTCGAGTCGAGGAGTTGGGCGAGCCGCAGCAGGTTTTCGTGGAGCCCAAGTCGGAACGCTTTCGTCAGTTCCTGGCTGGCACCCTCAAATAAGGTAGAAATACCAGACACTGCGTTTGCGGTGTAGTCGCGCAGCCGATGCGGCCCGGCCATTGCGGTCCAGTCGGTCTGCGCCATGACAACTAATCTGCAGTGGAGGAAGCCGTGAGAAAGGCGTTGTTCATCGTTCTATTGGGTGCCCTGGCGCTCGGCGGCACCCATGCGTCGGCGAAGGAATGGGACAAAGTTCGCATCGGCGTGGAGGGAGCCTACCCTCCATTCAGCTATGTGACACCCGAGGGCAAGCTCGAAGGCTTCGACATCGAAATCGGTTGGGCGTTGTGCGAGTCCATGGGGGTCGAATGCGAGATGGTGCAGCAGGACTGGGATGGCATCATTCCGGCGCTGCTCGCGCGCAAGTACGACGCCATCCTGGCCTCCATGTCCATGACCGAGGAGCGCAAGGAGAAGGTGGACTTCACCGAAAAGTACTACCAAATTCCCGCCAAGTTCGTGCGCAAGAAGGGCTCCGGCATCGAGATCACCCCGGAGGACCTGGAAGGCAAGGTGGTGGGGGTGCAGCGCGCCACCACCCATGACAGTTTCCTCAGCGACAACTTCGGTGACACCGTCGAGATCAAGCGCTACGGCACCCAGGACGAGGCCTATCTGGACATGACCTCGGGCCGCTTGGACTTGCTCATCGCCGATTCCGTGGCCCTGGACGATGGCTTTCTGAAGACCGAAGCCGGTCAGGACTTCGAGTTTGTCGGCCCTGACTACACCGAGCCGAAGTGGTTCGGCGACGGCGTCGGCATTGCGGTTCGCAAGGCCGACGACGACTTGCGCGAGATGTTCAACAAGGCCATCGACGACATTCGCGCCAACGGCACCTACAAGGAAATCCAGGACAAGTACTTCGACTTCGACGTCTACGGCGGCTGATCGCAGCCGCCCGACTGCGGCGCTACTGGGATGTTCGATCTGCAGGGCTACGGGCCAAGCATTTTCGAGGGCGCCCTGCTCACGATCGAGGTGGCGCTGGCCTCGCTCGCCATCGCCGCCGTGCTGGGAATGCTCGGGGCCCTGGGCAGGATGTCCGGGTCCCGGGTGGCCCGCGCTATCGCGACCCTCTACACCACGATCATCCGCGGCGTCCCCGACCTGGTGCTGATGCTGCTGGTTTTCTTCGGCGGCCAGATCCTGGTGAACCAGCTGGCATTGCTGGTGGGATACGAGGAATACCTCGACATCGACCCCTTCGTGGCCGGAGTCTTCACCCTCGGCTTCATCTACGGGGCCTATCTGACGGAGACTTTCCGCGGCGCCATGATGGCCGTGCCGGCGGGCCAGATGGAGGCCGGTCGTGCCTACGGCATGAACCGTTTCCAGGTGTTCCGGCGCATCCTGCTGCCACAAATGATTCGCCACGTCATCCCGGGCTTCGGCAACAACTGGCTGGTGCTGCTGAAGGCCACCGCCCTGGTTTCGGTGATCGGCCTCGACGACATGGTGCGCAAAGCAGCGTTGGCCGCCGGGGCCACGCGGCTGCCATTCACCTTCTACCTGGTGGTGGCGTTGGGTTTTCTGGTATTCACCACGGTGTCGGTGCTGCTCCTGCGCTGGGCCGAGCAGCGCTACAGCGTGGGCGTGAGGCGGGAATAGAGGATGGATTTCTCGGTCATCTGGGAGAACATCGGCCTCTATTTCGAGGGCCTGCTCGTTACCATCGAGTTAGTGCTCGCGGCGCTGGCACTGGGGCTGGTCCTGGCCGTTCCGCTCGGCGTCATCCAGTCGTCGCGGAATCCGCTGGTTCGGTTTCCAGTGTTCTGCTTCTCTTACTTTTTCCGCGGCACGCCGTTGCTGGTGCAGGCATTCCTCATCTATTACGGCGCCGGCCAGTTCGAGGCGGTGCAGCAGAGCTGGCTCTGGCCAGTTCTGCGGGAGGCTTACTGGTGCGCTCTGATCGCCTTCACGCTCAATACCGCCGCCTACACCACGGAGATCATTCGCGGCGCCATCGTCGCCGCACCATTCGGCGAGATCGAGGCCGCCCGGGCCTGCGGCATGTCCAAGGCCTTGGCCATGCGCCGGATCATCTTGCCGGGAGCGTTTCGGCGCGCGCTTCCCGCCTACGGCAACGAGGTCATCTTCATGCTGCACGGCAGCGCCATCGCCAGCGTGATCACCATCGTCGACCTCACCGGAGCGGCCCGCATCATCAACTCCCGCTACTACACGCCCTACGAGGCCTTCCTCACCGCGGCGGCCTTCTACATGGCGCTAACATTCCTGATCGTGGCAGGATTCCGCTGGCTAGAGGGCAAATGGTTCGCCCATCTGCGCCCGCGGGTGGAGCCGCGGGTGGAGAAGTAGCCAGGCTCAGCCAAACCCCTGCCAAGCGCGCGCGGCATGCACCAAGCCCAGGACTATCACCGCGGCTCCTGCCAGGCGCCTCACCGAGGGCCGCCGCACCCAGCCCGCCAGCCACGAGGCAAAGGTGCCCATGGTCAGCAGCGTGGGCAAGGTCCCGAGGCCGAAGCTCAGCATCAGCAGCGCCCCCTGCCACGCGCTCCCGGCCGCCACGGCCCAGATCAACACGCTGTAGACCAGCCCACAGGGCAGCCAACCCCAGACCAGGCCGATCGGGAACGCCGCCGCTGGCGTCGTCACCGGTAACAACCGGCGTCCCAGCGGCTGCAATCGGTGCCAGATCAGGCGGCCGCCAGCGCGTTCCAGCACGGCCAGCCCCCGCCACCAGCCGGCGACGTACAACCCCAGCGCCACCATGAAGCCGGCTGCCACCAGGTGCAGGCCGAGTTGCACCTGGTGCACCGCGCCCATTCGGGTGGCCAGCGCCCCGATCCCACCAACCAGGGCCCCCGCGGCGGTGTAGCTGGCAATCCGGCCGGAGTTGTAGGCAAGCAGATGCGGCAGTCGGCGCGCTGCACCACCCTCCCCGACGCCTCCGATCCCGAGGGTGAGCGCGCCGACAATGCCCCCACACATTCCCACGCAGTGGACACCACCCAGCAAGCCCACTAGAAAGGCGCCGGCCAATGTGGCGTCAGGATTCATCGCTCTGGGTGAGCTGAGGCGCCGACTGCTGGGGCCCGATCAATCCGGGATGCAGCTCTAGCAGACCTGGCAGTGCCCGGCGCATGGCAGCCCGCCCCTCGGCGATGGCGTCGCCGGCACGGTCGAAATCGAACAGGGCCAGCTGGTCCAGCCGCGGCGCCACGGTCACATCCGGGGGATCCCCGGCCATGCGGCTGCGGGTGATTCGATCCTGCATGATATTGAGCGCGCCGGCCATGACCTCGAACATGCTCGGGGCGGACTCGGGGCCGGCTTCCGATTGCTGCAGCTTGGCCAATAGTCCGGGACCGCCGAAACGCAACGACTGCAAGCGCTCGCCGAGCTCCAACAGCACCCGGCTGCGGCTATCGTCTCGCTTGCGGGCCCGTGCCTGCCGCCCCGCCAGCAGATGGTTGAGATTGACGGCAATGACCAGCTCGGCACCCAGGGCCCGGCACACGGACACGGGCACCGGGTCCACCAGGCCGCCGTCCACCAGCCACGCGCCATCCCTACGCACCGGTGAAAATACACCGGGCAGGGCAATGGACGCCCGAACCACGTCGATCAGGGGTCCTTGGCGCAGCCATACCTCGCGCCCACTGTTGAGCTCAGCCGCCACCGCAGCGAAGGTAATGGGCAGAGACTCCACCATGGGCTCCCCAACCTGCTCGGCGTAGGCGCGCATCAGCCGCTCACCATCCACCAGGCCGCCGCTGCCAGGCTCCACCACGTAACGGACGATGTCCCACCACTCCAGGCCGGTGGCCCAGCCAGCCAGCGCGTCGAGCCGCCCTGCGGCGGCGACGGCCCCCACCAAGGCGCCCACGGAGGTGCCGCAGATCACCTGGGGCCGGATCCCGGCAGCCTCCAGCTCCTGCAGTACCCCGATGTGGGCCCAGCCCCGGGCGGAACCACTGCCAAGCGCTACGCCGATCCGCGGCGCTGGCTCAATTGGTCTTTTGAGCAATGTGGTAGGTCCCATCCCTGAACTCGTCGAAGATCTCGTCGACCATGGGATGGCTCACCGGATCGTCGCAATCGTCAGGCTCCAGGTTGCGCTCGGCCACGTAGGTCTCGGCGACGCTGCCGTGCACCAGCACGTGGTACCAGGGCTTGTCCTTGGGAGGCCGACTCTTGGCCATCTGCTGATACCACTCCTCGGTGCCCTGAAAGACGGGATCGACGTCGTAGATGACACCGCGGTAGCCAAACAGGCGGTGGCGGATGATCTGTCCAATGGAGAACTTGGCAGCAGGCATGGTTCCTCGTTCTGGCGCTGTCCGAAGCCGATTTCCCCTCGACGACACGAGCGCTCAGACCTCGCGCAGGCGCGGCATCAGCTCCACTAGGTTGCAGGGCCGCGTGCGGTAGTCGAGCTGTGCCGAGATGAGCTCGTCCCAACCCGTGCGGCAGGCACCGCTGGAGCCGGGCAGGACGAAGACATAGGTGCCGTTGGCAACTCCCGCCAGGCAGCGGGACTGGATGGTGGAGGTTCGGATCTGGTCCCACGAGAGCTGGCGGAACATCTCGCCGAAACCGGAGATCTCCTTGTCCAACAGCGGCAGTACCGCCTCCGGCGTGCCGTCACGCCCGGTGACACCGGTGCCCCCGGTGGTGATCAAGGCATTCACGGACTCGTCCGCAATCCAGCGCGAGACCACGGCCCGAATCTGGTAGACATCGTCGGGAACGATCACCTGGTCGGCGAGGCGGTGACCCGCCTCAATGAGTCGCTCGGCCAGCAGCCGTCCCGAGCTGTCGGTGTCCCCGGTACGGCTGTCGGACACCGTAAGTACGGCAATGGCGAGAGGAATGAAAGCACGCGCATCGGTCATGGGCCGGAACCGTTACCACTGGGGACCGGCTCATGGTAATCCGCACAGCCGACGCTTGCACATGGTCCCGAGGGGTAGAGCGAGCCTCCATTGAACCTAGAGTCGCGCCCTTCTCCAACATCTTGTAAGTCATTTGTTTGCGAGGCCGGAGCGAACCAACCACCCCCGAAGCAAGGCGGATCTCGGTGCGCGAATCCGCCCTGGAGCACTTTGGGTGCATGAGCCAACGCGTGATGCACCTTCCCGCGCGGGCGACGGGCGGCGCTGTTTTCGAATAGAGGCAAAGCCAATAGCAATGGCAAGCACCACCGCGCCCAACGCTCGCGCGCTAGGCTGACCGCACACGGCGTCTTGCCACCGCAGCCCGCGTGTCTCGATCACCTCCAAGCCTAGGGCAAGCTCGCCGCGTAGCGTGCCAGGCTGGCGATCTCCTCGTCGCTCAAGGTCTCCATCAGCGTGCTGATGTCCGGAGCGTTGTTCCGAACCCGATTCTTGAAGTTGAGCATGGTCTGCTGAAGGTACTGAGCGTACTGACCCGCCACCCGTGGTATGCGGCTATCGCCGCGGAGCCCTGAGGGATGGCAGGCGGAGCACTGCCCAGCGCTGATCGCCTGTTTGGCGACCCGTTCGTCATCGGCGCTGACCTCTTCCCGCGGCGGCTCCGGCCACGACAGCTCTGAATAGTACTGAGCCAGGCTCTTCATCTGCTCCTTGTCGAGCCCAGCCACCATCGGCTGCATCACCACATTCTCGCGCAAGCCGGACTGATAGTCGCGAAGCTGCACGTAGAGGTAGTAGAACTCCTGGCCCGCCAGGATCGGGTACTGGGGATCGGCGGGCACGCCGTCCTCGCCGTGACAGCCGGAGCAGGTCGCGAGCTGGTCGCGTACCCCGGCATAGGGATCGTCCTGAGCCTGTGCCGGGCCGATTCCGATGGCGAGACATACCGCGAATAGTGTTCGAGCCAACACGAGGGATAGGGCTCCTCTAAGACCGCACCTCCAATGCAAATTCGCCCACCGGCGTCAGTCGGTGGGCGAATCACGATCAGGCCTAACGCTCGGAAAGCTTGAAGGCGATGACCTCGTTGCCACGCTTGTAGTCGAGCTGAGCATTGCCGCCGGCGGCCACCACGATGTACTGGGTACCGCCCACGTTGTAAGCGGCTGGTGGCGCGTTGACCCCGGCATCCGCCTGGTGCTGCCACAACAGCTCGCCGCTGGTGGAGTCGTAGGCACGGAACCAGCCGTTA
>CAZLYT010000131.1:0-2020 GCA_964563515.1 uncultured Candidatus Competibacteraceae bacterium
GCCGATCGGGCGCACGCCGCGCTCGAACCCCGCGACCTATACCGGCGCCTTCACCCCCATCCGCGAATGGTTCGCCGAGCTGCCCGAGGCCAAGGCGCGCGGCTACAAGCCCGGGCGCTTCTCCTTCAACGTCAAGGGCGGCCGCTGCGAGGCCTGCCAGGGCGACGGCGTGATCAAGATCGAGATGCATTTCCTGCCCGACATCTACGTCACCTGCGACGTGTGCAAGGGCGCACGCTATAACCGCGAGACGCTTGAGGTGAAGTTCAAGGACAAGTCGATCGCCGACATTCTCGACATGACGGTCGAGGAAGCGGCCGATTTGTTCAAGGCGGTCCCGGCGATCCGCGACAAGCTCGAGACGCTGAAGCGCGTGGGCCTCGGTTACATCCATGTTGGCCAGCAGGCGACTACGCTTTCAGGCGGCGAAGCGCAGCGCGTGAAGCTGTCGAAGGAGCTATCGCGCCGCGCCACTGGCCGCACGCTCTATATCTTGGATGAGCCGACCACCGGCCTGCACTTCCACGACGTGGCCAAGCTGCTCGACGTGCTGCACGAGCTGGTGGACCAGGGCAACACCGTGGTGGTGATCGAGCACAATCTGGAAGTGATCAAGACCGCCGACTGGATCGTCGATCTCGGCCCCGAAGGCGGCGACGCTGGCGGCCATGTGGTCGCCGTCGGCACGCCAGAGGAACTCGCCGCCAACCCGGCGAGCTATACCGGGCAATATCTGCGGCAAGTGCTGAAGCGCCGCGGTGCTGGCGCCAAACGTCCCGCCCAGGCCGCGGAGTGAACTAGTCGAAAGCCGGTTGCTCACTTGCTCATGAATATCCTACTCAACTAGACGTTAGTGACATTAGCATCGGTGTTGCAGGATCGGCGCGGAGAGGCAAGGCAAATGCCGGCTGTCTTTATCAGCTATGCTAGGGAAGACGCAGAACACGCCAGACACCTGTTCCAATCACTTAGGGACCAAGGGATTGATGTTTGGCTAGACGAAGATGCTTTGCTTCCAGGCCAAAATTGGAGCCAGGCAATAGCGAAGGCGATCAACGAATGCCGGTATTTTGTTGCGATCGTGTCTAACAACTCCGAATCAAAAAAAGGATACGTTCAAAAGGAACTAAAGGCGGCTTTTGATATTCTGGACCAGTATCCCGCCAATCAAATATATGTCATTCCCGTGCGAGTAGAGGATTGCGTTATTGCCGATCCACGCCTGAAAGAAATCCACTATGTTGATTTTTTTCCTGACTATGAATTTGGCTTGTCTAAAGTTCTGCGTGCTATCAAGCAAACTTCGTCTGAGGCACAACGAGTCGAGGGTAACCAAACACCGTCCCAATTGACCGAGGTGGAATTTAATCAAAATCCACAGGCCGAACCATCCAATGACCAGATTGAGTCGGCGAAACAGTTCTTCGAAAGTGTTGAAACCAGAAGGCAGGAAATCAGGCGACGGGATCAGGATCAGGTTGATACGAAGCTTCGCAGGTCGCACGAGATTGGAGCCTTAGTGGCGAGGGTGAATCAAGAGGTTGCCCAAGTTGTGGCAGCCTTTAACGACGCGGCAGGCCATCTTTTCCTAGACTTGCAGATTTCCGATTTTCCCGAGAACCTCTTTGAGGACATTGGCCGATACCGAATTTTGGTGTCGTTTGGGTCACAAGCCCATTGGTTGGTAAGGTTTGTTACGTACTCTGATGGCACTCCAGCATTGCAGCTGGTGAGAGTCATAGGGGCGCCTGGAGCTAGAGTTTCCGATGACTTCGGCCTGACAAATGACTCCATCAACCTTGTTCTACTCCCCCAAGATTTCTGGATGTCTCTAAACAGCAATATCTCTAGCTATGTAGTTTCGGAGGTCGTACGCAGCATCCCGCAGTCGAACCAGCCCGTACAGAAGCTCCCAGACACGCTAAGCGCGCTGATTCGCAATTCTATCGAGCACGAACTCATACGAAGTTCGAGCTAGGGATGCACCGGGGACGAGCATGAGGCGGGTAGATACCTCACT
>CAZLYT010000132.1:0-10235 GCA_964563515.1 uncultured Candidatus Competibacteraceae bacterium
CCGTCATTCCCGCGTACGCGGGAATCCAGTCGAACAATGGTCTTACTGGGTTCCCGCTTTCGCGGCAACGACGGGAAATGGAAGCGACGCGAGCTGCAGGTTTGCTGTCGGGTTTGCTCTTGACTGGCAGTGGCCGGGGACGTGCCCAATGAGCCCCACCGGCCAATCCGTGGTGGCGGCGACTCCCCTATCGCGCCGAGTGGCCGGCGCGCTGGTCATCGGTTACGCGCTGGTCTCCATGATGCCCCTGGTGTGGATTCTTCTCACCAGCTTCAAGTCGCCCTCGGACTCCATCGCCTATCCCCCCAAGGTGGTGTTCGAGCCCACCGTCGAGGGCTACGTCAACCTCTTTACCAACCGCTCCCGGCAGAGCCCGGAGTACCTGGCGAGCCTGCCGCCGCCAGAGACTTGGTACGAGGAGCTGGTGCGCGACCGCAATATGGTGATCACCGGGCCTTCACGATTCGTCGGGCGTTACTGGAACTCGCTCGTGATCGGCTTCTGCTCCACCTTTCTGGCGGTGTTTCTGGGCACCTTGGCGGCCTATGGCTTTTCCCGCTTCAAGGTGCCGGCGGAGGGGGACCTGCTGTTCTTCATCCTGTCGACTCGGATGATGCCGCCCATTGCGGTGGCGATCCCGATCTTCCTCATGTACCGGCAGCTCGGTCTGAGCGATACGCACCTGGGCATGATCCTGCTCTACACCAGCGTGAACCTGAGCCTTTCCGTCTGGCTCCTGAAAGGCTTCATCGACGAGATCCCGCGGGAATACGAGGAAGCCGCCATGGTCGACGGCTACTCCCGGCTGCAAGCCTTCTTCCGGGTGGTGCTACCGCAGGCCCGCACCGGCATCGCCGCCACCGCCATCTTCTGCTTGATCTGGTCCTGGAACGAGTACGCCTTCGCGCTGCTGCTCACCAGCGGCACCGCCCAGACCGCGCCCCCCTTCATCCCCATCATCATTGGTGAAGGCGGGCTCGATTGGCCGGCGGTGGCGGCGGGCACCACCTTGTTCCTGCTGCCCATCGTGCTGTTCACGGTGCTGCTGCGAAAGCACTTGCTGCGCGGCATCACCTTCGGGGCGGTACGGAAATGAGGGCGCGGCTGCGACCCTGGTTCCGGCGCGGGCCGTGGGAGCTCGCTGCCTCGCTGACCATCGGTGCCGGCGTATTCATGCTGATGCAGCCGTTTGCGCTGGTGCTCTACAGCTACTCCTTCGCGGTGATCCTGACCGGCACGGTGGCTTTCGTCATCGTCAGCCACTTTCCGGACACCGAATAGTCATGGCCGAGATTCGCCTCGAGCAACTGCACAAGCGCTTCGACGACTTCGTTGCCGTGCGCGGCACCGACCTGGTGATCCACAACCGGGAGTTCTTCGTGCTGCTGGGCGCCTCCGGCTGCGGCAAGACCACCACCTTGCGCATGATCGCGGGGCTGGAGATCCCCAGCAGCGGGCGGATCCTGCTGGATGGCGAGGTCGTCACGCGCTTGCGCGCCGCCCAGCGTGACATTGCCTTCGTGTTCCAGCTTTTCGCCCTCTATCCCCACATGAACGTGCGCAACAATCTGGCCTTTCCGCTCAAGGCCCAGGGCGGGGCGCGGACCGAGATACGGCAACGCGTGTCGGAGGTGGCGCGGCTCCTTCGCATCGAGGAGATGCTGGACTGGCCGATTGGGCGGCTTTCCGGCGGCGACCGCCAGCGGGTGGCGCTGGGGCGGGCGATCATACGCCGTCCCAAGGCGTTTCTCATGGACGAACCCCTGGGGACGCTCGATGCCGAGTTCCGAGACCTCATGTGTGAGGAGCTGCGCCAACTCCACCAACGCATCGGCGCCACCACGGTCTACGTCACCCACGACCAGACCGAGGCCATGGCCATGGGCGACCGCATCGCCGTCATGGATCAAGGCGTGGTGCTGCAAGCGGGAACGCCCATGGAGGTGTACTCGCGGCCCTCCACCCGCTATGTGGCGAGCTTCATCGGCAGCCCGGCCATGAACTTCCTGCCCGCCGCCGGGCCGCTCCCGGCCGGCAGCGAACGGGTGCGGGTGAACGGTGCCGAGATCCAGATTCCTGCCCTGACCGAAGGCAGCGGCTGCGACAAGGTCGAGCTCGGCGCGCGTCCCGAGCATATCGAAATTTCCGACCAAGGCGCGCTCCGCGGCGAGGTCTACGGGGTGGAGTACACCGGCGCCCGCCAGCTGGTGACCGTCGACACCCACGCCGGCCGGGTCAAGGTGCGGGCGCCCAACCACATTTCGGTTGCCCTGGGAGACCTGGTGGGACTTCGTTTTCGCACCCAGCGTTTGGTGATATTCGATGGCAACAGCGGCCGCGCTCTGCGCGCCGGCCCGCCAGCCTCGGAGGCGGCCCATGGCTGAGCTTGTGCTGCAGCGCGTGACCAAGCGCTTCGGCCGCGTGACGGCGGTGGACGACCTGAGCCTCGCTATGGCCGACGGCGAGCTGGTGGTGCTGCTCGGGCCCACCGGAGCCGGCAAGACCACCACCTTACGACTGGTGGCGGGGCTGGAACGGCCGGATGCAGGCCGCGTGCTCATCGGCGGGGAAGATGCCACCGGGCTCCCCATCGCCACCCGCGATGTGGCCTTCGTCTTTCAGCAGTACTCGCTTTATCCCCACTACACGGTGTTCGAGAATCTGGCCTTCCCGCTGCGCTCGCCCATGCGCCGGGTGCCGGCGGCGGAAATCGAGCGCCGGGTGCGCGAGATCGCGGCGCTGCTTCGCATTGAGCACAAACTGAAGAATCGGGCCACCCAGCTCTCCGGCGGTGAGATGCAGCGGGTGGCCATCGGCCGCGCCCTGGTCCGATCGCCTAGTCTTTTTCTCATGGATGAGCCGCTCTCGTCTCTGGACGCCAAGCTGCGGGAGGAACTGCGCCTGGAGCTGAAACGTATCCAGGTGGACCTGGGGGCGACCATCCTCTACGTCACCCACGACCAGGACGAGGCCATGACCTTGGCCGATCGCATCGGCGTGCTGTCCCACGGCCGGCTGGTGCAGCTGGGAGCGCCGCGGGAGATCTACCAGCGGCCCTACAACGAGTACGTAGCTCAGCGGTTGGGCACACCTGGCATCAACCTGGTGCCCGGCGACCTGCTGGCGCTGCCGACGCCGCCGCGGACGGCCCGGATCGGGGTGCGGCCCGAGGACTTGATCTTGGATGGCCATGGCCCTGCCGCCACGGTGGTCCAGGTGGAGTATCTGGGGGCGGAGACGGTAGTTGTACTGGAACTGGCCGGCACTCGTCTGCATGCGCTGGCCCCTACCGGCGCCCGCCACCACCGCGGTGACCAGGTGCGCCTCTCGGTGCGCCCACACCGGGCCATGCACTTCGACCGCCAGGGTGTTCGGATGGAAGCACAAGCATGAATCTCGACCCGCTCAAGCTCTTGGAGGCCATGGTTGCCACGGTGCGGGCCCATGCCGACGAGCTCACCGCCCTAGATCAGGCCATCGGCGACGCCGATCACGGGGTCAACATGCGCCGGGGCTTTGATGCCATTGCAGAAAGCCGCGAGGCACTGGCCGGGATTCCCGTGGGTCAAGTGCTGCAGAAGGCCGGCATGACCCTGGTGATGAAGGTGGGCGGCGCCTCGGGGCCTTTGTACGGCTCGCTGTTCATGGCCGTGGGCAAAGCGATGCCGGAGGCGCCGGACTTGGAAGCCTTCGCCAAAGCCTTCGAGGCCGGGGTGGTGTCGGTGAAGCAGCGCGGCAGGTCGGATGTGGGCGACAAGACCATGCTGGACGTGCTGGTGCCGGTGTCAGTGGCCTTGTCGGCAGGCGTGGAGCAGGGCGAGGCGCCGGAGCGGCTGCTGACGCTCATCCCGCAGCAGGCGGCCGCCGGGCTAGAGGCCACCCGGGCGCTGCGCGCCAACAAGGGCCGCGCCTCGTACCTGGGCGAGCGCAGCATCGGTCATCTGGACCCGGGCGCCCGCTCGAGTCAGCTACTCATCGAAGCCGTGTGCCAGAGCTTCGGAGGTCAGTCGTGAGCGCCAATGTGGGTATCGTCATCGTCTCGCACTCGCCCCACGTGGCGCGGGGCACCGCCGATATGGTCCGCCAGATGGTGGGGAGCTCGGTGCCGCTGGCCTGGTGCGGGGGCAATCCCGAGGGCGGATTGGGCACCGACGTCGCCGCCATCCAACACTGCATCGAGGAGGCCTGGTCCGAGCGCGGCGTGGCGGTGCTGGTGGATCTGGGTGGCGGCGAGATGAATACCGAGATGGCGGTGGAAATGCTGGCCGAAGCGCGGCGCGACAAGGTCAAGATCTGCAATGCCGCGATCGTGGAGGGGGCGGTGATGGCGGCCACCGAGTCGTCGGTGGGCAGCGACCTCGAGACCGTGTGCGAGGCCGCAGAGGACGCCCTGTGACGGTGCAGGCCAGCGTCCGCATCACCAACCCCACCGGGCTGCACGCGCGCCCGGCGGTGAAGCTCGCGCAGCTCGCCGCGAGCTTCGACGCCGATGTGCGGGTGCGGGTCGGCTCCGAAGGGCAGTGGGTGCGTGCCCGCAGCACGGCCCGGGTGATGAAGCTCAAGGCCGGTGCCGAGGCCACCCTGCAGTTCCAGGCCGAGGGCACGGAGGCCTCCTCGGCGCTGCGGGCGTTGGTGGATTTGGTGCAGCGGGATTTCGACGAGCACCCGCCCGCCGAGCAAGCAACAGAGCCAATGCCCACGCCTCACTCCCCACAGATTGCGGCCGGCGCAATTGGGGGCGAGGTCGCGTCCCGGGGCATCGCCATGGGGCCATTGCAGGTGTTGCGCCCGACGCTGGTCCAGCGTCAGCCCACGGGCTCTCCGGCCCGGGAGCGGGATTGCTTCCAGGTCGCCCTGGCCCAGTCCATGGCGGCGCTGTGCGACCTGGTCCACACCCGCCAGCGGGTGGCGCGGGAGGTGATCGAGTTCCAGGTCTCGCTGCTGCAGGACAACGACTTCATCGCGCCCGTGCTGGCGGCTATCGCCACCGGCGCGGCCGCCGATCGGGCTTGGACGTCGCACCTGCAGCGGGAGCTTGCAGACTACGAGGCCGCCCACTCCTCCTTCTTCAAGGCCCGAGCGGCTGACCTGCGAGACCTGCAGCTACGGGTCGCCCGGGCGCTAGCCGATCCCGAGCCGGAGCCGGAAGACTTCCCCGAGGGCGCCATCTTGGTGGCAGACGAGCTCACGCCCTCGCGGTTCCTGGAGCTGGACTGGTGTCGGCTGGGCGGCGCCGCCATGCGCCGAGGCAGCAGCGCGAGCCACGTGGCGATGCTGGCGCGGTCGCTGAAGGTGCCCTTGCTGGTGAGCCTGGAGCGCGAGCCGGAGCGTCTGGAAAGTGGCGTCCTGACGGTTCTCGACGGCAACAACGGCTTCCTGTTACCGGCGCCGGATGCCGAGCAGCGCCGCCACTACCAGCGCCTGCTACAAGAGCAAGAGCTCCGCGACGAACGCGAGCGCGGTTTCTTGGCGCGAACGGCCCGGCTCGCGGACGGCAGTCCGGTGACGGTCTACATCAACGTGGATCACCCCAGCCTGCTGGATTCCCTGGACCCGACTCACTGCGACGGCATCGGCCTCACCCGCACCGAGTTCCTGTTCCAGCACGGCAGCGAGTGGCCAGACGAGGATCGTCAGTACCAGGTGTACCGCGGCCTGTTGGAGTGGGCGGCGGGCCGGCCGGTGACGGTGCGCACCTTGGATGCCGGCGGCGATAAGCCGGTCCCTGGACTGACACTGGAGCACGAGGGCAATCCCTTCCTGGGGGTGCGTGGGGTGCGCTTGTCACTGGCTCGGCCCGAGGTGTTCCGGGTCCAGCTTCGGGCCCTGGCTCGGGCTGCCGTCCACGGCGAGCTCAAGGTCATGGTGCCCATGGTAACGTTGCCCAACGAGCTGGAATGGGTGGGGGCCACGCTGGATCAGGAGCTGTGCGCGCTGAAGGAGGCCGGGATCGATGCCCGCCGGCCGGAGCTCGGCATGATGGTCGAAGTGCCGGCGGCGGCGCTCAGCATCGAGTGCTTCCGGGCAGACTTCTACTCGGTGGGAAGCAACGACCTGACCCAATACGTGATGGCGGCCGGCCGGGACTCGGCGGAGACTGCGGCGCTGCTCGATCCGCTGCATCCGGCGATCCTGGAGCTGGTGCGCCGCGTGGCGGCGTACGGGGCGTCGATGGGGGCGGAGGTCAGCGTCTGCGGCGAGATGGCCGCTGCCGAGGACTGTCTGCCGGCGCTGCTCGAGGTCGGCGTGCGAGTATTGTCGGTGCCGCCGGCGGCGTTGGGCACCACCAAGGCCGCGCTGGCGGCCTTGTGAGCAGGGTGACAGTGATGGCGCTAGCGCCCAGAGAACGACGGCAAGAGCTGATCGGTGCCTACAAGCTGCTGTTGCGGCAGTTCATCGACCAGCGCCCGTCGGGCATGCGGCGCAAGATCGCCGAGGTGCTGGGAACCCACAAGAGCTTCATCTCGCAGATCACCAACCCCACCGACTCGACTCCGGTGCCAGCCCGGCACCTGGATCCCATCGGTGACGTCTGCCATTTTTCCCAGGTCGAACGGGAGCGGCTCATGGAAGCCTATCTAAAGGCCCACCCGGAGCATCGTCCGCCCGAGGAGGGGGCGCCAACCCGCCATTACCGCACTTTGCACGTGCAGGTGCCGGTGTTGGCGGATCCCAGTAAACAGCGCGCTCTGGAGGCCTTGGTGCGGGATACGGTGCGACGGATGTGCGACCTGATCGACGAGCAATAGGGGGAAACGCTGGTGAAGAAGCTGATCAACCGGGTCGAGGATGTCCTCACCGAAAGCCTGCGCGGCTATGCCACGGCCTATTCGGACCTGGTGAAGCTCAAGCTCGAGCCCACCTTCATCGCCCGCGCCGATGGCCCGGTTGCGGGCAAGGTGGCGTTGGTCTCGGGCGGTGGCAGCGGCCACGAGCCGCTGCACGGAGGGCTGGTGGGCCTTGGGATGCTGGACGCCGCCTGCCCAGGACAGGTTTTCACCTCGCCGACGCCGGACCAGATCCTGGCTGCGGCGCAAGCCGCCGACGGTGGTGCCGGTGTGCTCTTCATTGTCAAGAACTACTCCGGCGACGTGATGAACTTCGAGATGGCTGCGGAGATGTTCGAGGGCGAGCAGGCCACGGTGCTGGTCAACGACGACGTAGCGGTCAAGGACAGCACCTACACCATCGGCAAACGCGGCGTCGCCGGCACCCTGGTGGTGGAGAAGATAGTCGGCGCAACCGCCGAGGCTGGCGCCGATCTCGCCGCCTGCCAGGCGCTGGGTTCCCGAGTCAATGAGCAGACGGCTTCCATGGGCGTCGCCCTCACCAGCTGCACTGTGCCGGCGGTGGGCCACCCGACCTTCGACATCGGCGACGACGAGATCGAGATGGGCGTCGGCATTCACGGCGAGCCCGGTCGCAAGCGAATTCCCCTCGCCTCCGCCGACGACATCGCGACCCAGATGATGGAGCCCATCCTCGCCGATCTGGAGCCGGCACAGGGCGCCAAAGCGCTGCTGCTGGTAAACGGCTTCGGTGCCACACCGTTGATGGAACTCACCCTCATGTACGATGCCGCCCGCCGCGCCATGGCCGACAGCGGCGTGGAGGTGGTGCGAAGCCTGGTCGGCAACTACGTCACTTCCCTGGACATGGCCGGCTGCTCCCTCACCCTCACCCTGATGGACGAGGAGCTGCTCGCCCTCTGGGACGCCCCCGTCCACACCGCCGCCCTACGCTGGGGCTGCTGAACCGGCCGCCGGAGCGGTGCATCACGGCTTCGCCTGATGCACCCGTTCGCAACGCATGCCCGTCCCGAGAGGGCGGAATAGCGGAGCGTCTTCCGCCATCCAACAGCCCTGGGAATGGTGTGCATTACGGCTACGCCTGGTGCACCCTACGCGGGATAGGGGGCAAACAGTCACCCCAACCAGGGAGGCAACATGCGCCCATGCGGCAGGGTTTCTCGCGGCCTATGGGTCTTGATGACGATCGCCGGTGCGCTCGCCGGTTGCGCGGGAACGTCACAGTCGGTTAGCGACGGCATGAAGAGCATTGAAGGCCAGGTGATATACCGGGAGCGCATGCTGCTGCCCCCGAACGCCGAGATCCAGGTGACCCTGGAGGACGTGGCCGGAGCGGATGTGCCCGCCACGATCGTCGCCTCCAAGCGCTTCCCTGCAGAAGGTGCTCCGCCGTACCCCTTCACACTGGACTACGATCCCGCCGAGATCGATTCCAAAGGCCGCTATGCACTACGCGCCCGGATCGAGGCCGACAGCCGCCTCATGTTCACCAACGACACCTACATCCCCGCTTTCGGGGCCGAAGCCAAGCGGCCCGCGGAGATCCAGGTGGTGCGCGCCACCACCGACCCCGACACGCCAGCCATGTCGGAGACCAGCCTCACCGACACCTACTGGAAGCTGATCGAGCTCGACCACGCTCCCGCAGGGCTTGGTGCCGGCGACCGGGAGCCGTTCATGGTGCTGGGAAGCGTCGACAGTCGGGTGCACGGCTTCGGCGGCTGTAACCGGTTCATGGGCGGTTATGCGCAATACCAGAGTGAGCTGATCTTCAGCCAGCTCGCCTCGACCATGATGGCCTGCATCGACGGCATGGATTTGGAGCGGCGCTTCCTGGAGGCACTGGGCCAGGTGAAGCGCTACGCCATCAGCGGCAAAAGCCTGATGCTCTATGGTGAGGGGGAGCAGCCGATTCTGCGGTTCGAGTCGGGCCGGATGGAGTGACGGCGTGACGGCAGCAGCCACTGAGCGCATCGTCGTAATCACTCACCCGCCCTCGATACACAACTAGATCATGGCGTCTTCGGACCAACCGAGGCCAGGGACTTGACCAGATGTTTGGTATCGATCATGACGGCCGCAAGTGGTGCATTCTCGCCGCAATGGGAGCCGTGATCGGGACCATCCTGTTGGACGAGGCGCTAGTGGGCGTCGCGCTACACACCATTCGCCTAGATCTGGGGCTGTCGGAGATCGCGTCCTATTGGGTCATTGGCAGCTACATGCTTGCCTTCGTCGCGGTGACCGCAGCCGGGGCCAGGCTGGGTGAGATCGTTGGCCTCAAGCCGCTCTTGCTGGTGGGGATCGCCCTGTTTGGTCTCGCCTCCCTGGCGTCGGGCTTTGCACCGAACGGCGCCTGGTTGATTGCCGCACGTGCGGTGCAGGGTCTCGGTGCCGCACTGATCCTCCCTGCGTCAATCGCCATCGTCGGCACGCTATTCTCGCCCGGCCTGCGCGGTAGATCGCTATCGGTGTTCGGCGCGACCGGCGCCGCACTGTTCGCGCTTGGACCCTTGCTCGGCGGCCTCGTGACCGAGCTGTTGTCCTGGCGGTGGATCTTCTGGATCAATCCCATCATCGCCGCCGCCATTGCGCTTACGGTACTGCTCGCCTGGACCCACCCGCTTCGAGCCGCCGCGGCGCCGAAATTCGACGTCGCTGGCTTCCTTACCTGCGCTGGCGGACTGGGCATGCTCGTGTTCGCCCTGCTGCTGGGGCCGGTCCTGGGGTGGAGCCAGGTGGGGGTATTGGCACTATTCATTGGCGCGGTCGTCGCCTTGGCGGTCTTCGTCATGGTCGAGGGTCGCCACTCCGACCCGCTGATCGAGGTCCGCCTGTTTCGCAAAGGGGCGGTCAGCGCGTGCAGTTTGGTGCTCTTCACCGCCCAGTTCAGCAGGACCAGTGTCATCGTGTTCGGGGCGCTCTATCTTCAGCAGGTGCTGCGGCTGAGCCCTCTCGGTGCAGGACTCACGCTGTTGGCGGCGGTCGCTCCTGTGCCGCTTGCTGCGGTTGCGGCGGGTCGATTTTCCAACCGTGACGGTGCACGGCTGCCCACCATTTGCGGCTTGGCGCTGACAGGTTTTGCGCTGGCTTGGATCAGCATCGCGGTGCGCCAGGACGGCGCCGCATGGATGGTTCCCAGCCTGTTGGTTTACGGGTTTGCGCTACCGTTGATCATCTTGCCGCCCAGGCGGCGGGTAATGCAGGCGGTCGCTATCGAAAAGCAGGCCCAGGCGGGTGGAACCGTCCTCACGGCCCAGGTCCTCGGCGGCGCCATCGGCATAGCGGTGTGCGGGGCGCTGTTGGCGACCACCGGCGATTTTGGTCTGGTCTACTTGACCACCAGCTTGCTTGCGCTGGCGGTGCTGGCGTTCTCGTGGCTGGCGCTTGGCATGCGGTAGCGAGTCGCGCCTGAAGTGACCGCTG
>CAZLYT010000133.1:0-2774 GCA_964563515.1 uncultured Candidatus Competibacteraceae bacterium
CGCGCCACGCTTGCCATAGTGCGGCGCCAGGCGGGTCTTGACCTGCCCGGGCACTGCAGCCTTGGCGAACACAATCACGCGGCCGTGGGGATAATTCATGGGGCTCGTCTCAATCCTCCCGCTGATAGTAGACGCGCTCCAACCGCCGCGGGTCTTCCCCCAGCCAGAACCGCAGCCGCAGCCACCACATGAGCCCGACGGTACGGGCCACGCCGCCGCGCTCCCAGCGCCGGCTCGAGGTGGTCAACGGCTTGGCCACGACCGCAGGTGCGCCAAGCTCACGCTTCAGCCGGCGCGAAAGCGCGACGTCTTCCATCAACGGAATGGCCGGAAAACCGCCGACTGCTTCGAAGGCTGCTCGGGTCACGAACAGCCCCTGGTCGCCGGTGGCGATCGAGGTCAGCCGGGCACGGCGGTTCATGGACCACGCCACCAGCCGCAGCGCCCCGGCGGAGCCGGAGAGTCGCACGTCGAACCAGCCCCAGGCAGCACCCCTCGTCAGCGCCGCGGCTATGAGTGAATCGGCCGCCGGCGGCGCCGTGGTGTCGGCATGGAGGAACCAAAGGACTCGACCGCTCGCTACGCTCGCCCCCGCGTTCATCTGGTTGGCGCGGCCCTTGGTCGACGACACCAGGTGGTCAACCAGGGGCTCAGCCAGCTCACAGCCCCCATCGCTGCTGCCGCCGTCGGCGAGAATCACCTCGATGCCACGACCGCGCATCGGCTGCAGCGGCTTCAAGGTCGCCACCAGAACAGGCGCTTCGTTGAGCACCGGCACCACAATCGAGAGCGCGGGGGCACGGTCTTGGCGTCGTTGGCAGGCTGGCATGGACTGGTGTAGCATTCCGGCGCGTTTCGGGCGGGGCCGTAGCTCAGTTGGGAGAGCGCGACAATCGCACTGTCGAGGTCAGGGGTTCGATTCCCCTCGGCTCCACCACCACAGCCTCATGGTAGACCGCCACCGAAGCCCCGGTAGCTCAGTTGGATAGAGCGTCCCCCTCCTAAGGGGAAGGTCGGGGGTTCGAATCCCTCCCGGGGCACCAATAAAATCATGCATTTACGATAACACCGGATAAGCAAGGATAATATTGTGTGAAGCAAATTCGTGCAGGCAAGTGCTTGATTTGCCTAGATCGCGTTTCACACACTTCCACATCTATTTCACACACTTTGTCCCCCACGATGTTCTAAATGCGACGCAGCGGCCTCGCCGTATACGAGCGGCCGGTGAAGGATGGCCATGCCCCGCGCCACCGCCATCGCCCAACTTCGCGTGGGGCGCGGGCCAACGGATTTCCGTCACTGAACGTCGCTCCGTCACGCGCTTGTACCGAGACACGCGCTTGTTACGAAAGGTTTACAGGTTCGTTTCCAGTGCTAGACTGCGCCGCTTTATCCACCGTACGGAGAACTGAATGGATGCCAACACCCTCAAGCGCCGTCTCGATAGGATACGCTGGTCGATCCACCAGCTAGCCGACGACTACGAGAAAGAACACAGCAGCAAGGATCCAGATAAGCAAGCGGCGATTGGGGAAGTTGTTGCCCTTTTAGAAGCCGCCGCTGAGCGCGTGAACCCGGATCGCATGCATGACAAATGGAGCTTCGCCACGGAGGCAGTCACTGCGGCACAGCAAGTCGACAACTGGCGGAATCCGGAGATGGGCGAGCCCTGGCTCGATGTCCGGACTTTCTCCTAGCCCAAGATAAAGAGGGGCCCTAGAGCCCCTGTTCAATTCGTGACCTAGTACCTTTTCAACCAACAAACTCAGTCGCTTCAGATCAAAGCACCTCCACCCGGCAACCACTGCCCCTATAGTGCTTCCACCCGTCAGGAAAGCAGTGTATCTCTGGCTAATGCCCGCTCCTCGGGGAACGCACTGATCAACGGCAGTCCTTTGAAGAAACTCGTCGCGAGGCTGTCGCGCACCAAGTCCTCGAAGTGACTGGCGGTCGGCCCCATGACGTCGGTGATGAAAAGCCCGCCGTGCTCGGTCGAACGATTCGCCGCCCACACCACGGCGAATGGGCCCAGAACACCGGCGCGATCGAACAAGGTCATGGATTCGTCCCATCTACTCGGGTTCTTCCACTCAGGCTTCCCTTCCCGCCAAGGCAACAAACCGTACTTCAGAAGCTCGCGGATCTCCGAGGTAATGAAGGCGAGCGCCAGCAACGGCATGAAGGTCACCGCGGTGACCATCGCCTTGCGCTGCACGCCGTCCGCCGCCCTGAACTCCCGCGCAAAGCGCTTGAGGATCACGTCGTAGAACGACCACATGAACTGCTTGAGCTGCCAAATCAGCATCCAGTGCGGATCAGAGGCCCAGGCCGGGCGCTGGGTGGCATCCGGGTGAAACACCGACTCCTGCACGAATTGGTTTAGCGCCAACTGCACCTTGTGTTGGGCCTCGAGTTCGCCGCACTGGGCTCTATGTACCAGCTCGGCGCTGATCCCCATTGCCCGTAGGTGCCGAGTTGATTCGGCGTCACCAAGCCGCGCGAGTTTCTCAACCCACCCGTGGCCCGTTGCGAGCGCATAGAGCCTGAGGAAATTGGTGAGTTGCTGCATGCCGATCAGCCGAAAGAACTTCTCCGACCAGATCTGGATGCGGCCCGAGAGGTAGGGCGATTCCAGCCGTTGAGCGATGGCATTCGCGGTGATCGAGTCGGCCACCAGGCCGTTGGTGATCGCCTGGTCCCACAACGCGTTGCCGTACTTCTCCCGGTAGGCCTTGAGCGCCGCCTTTATCCCCTTCCAAGTCGAGGCGAGA
>CAZLYT010000134.1:0-14702 GCA_964563515.1 uncultured Candidatus Competibacteraceae bacterium
ATCCAGACGTTGGTATCCGGTAACCACATTAGTCCATTTCCAATCGCTGATCGGGCTCGCCTTGCGGAGCACGTTCAAGTGGCTCGCCCTTCCATGCACCCGCAGTGCGTTCAAAGAACCCTGGGGGCCACCCAGTATCATGCCTTTGGCGCACGAAAAGCAGGAAATCTAGTACCTCTTGCGCCAGCGGTTCCGGAAGCCGTTCGGCTTCCCGCTTCAATTGTTCGATAGCGGTCATGGTGTTCTCCGAAGACCACGCTAAAGATCCAGTTTATGATGCCTTATGAGCCTCTTGCAAAACTCTCCGCGCCATATAACAAAACATCCGCGCGCAGGAGAAGGCGCGTGTGATGCGCACCGAGCGGCGGCGCAATCCCCGCACCGGCGGCACCTATCCGTGGATCGTGGCGAGCACGGCCATGGTCAATCACTTCTACTTCTACTGCCTCGATGCCGACTTCGGGCCCTTGTTTGTGAAGTTCTGCACCTACTTCCCGTACAACGCCAAGCTTTGCCTGAACGGCAACGAGTACGCCAAGTGCCAACTGCGCAAGCGCGGCATCGCCTTCGAGGCGCTCGACAACGGGGTGCGCGCCTGCGCCGACCCGGCGGCGCTGCAGCGCCTGTGTGATCGGCTCGATGCGAGCAAGATCGATGCATTGTTGCGCAAGTGGCTGCGCCGGCTGCCCCCTCCGTTCTCGCCCAGCGATCGGCGCAGCGGGCTGCGCTACGACATCTCGATCTTGCAGGCTGAATTCAGCCTGACCCAGGTGCTCGATCGCCCGCTGCTGGGGCGGGTGTTCTTCGAGGACGTGATCCGCGAGAACCTCGACATCGGCCGCCCCACACAGGTGCAGCTGATCTTCAATCGTCGCGTGACCCGGCGCACCCCGGGGCGCTTCCGCACCCGGGTGATCACCGAAGGGGTGGTGCCCTCGCTGCATGTGGACTACAAGCACAGCCGCATCAAGCAGTACCACAAAGAGGGGCAGGCGCTGCGCACCGAGACCACCATCAACGATACCCGCGACTTCTCCCTGGGCCGGCGGCTGCACAACCTGGCGGCGCTGCGCCAGGTCGGCTTCACCGCCAACCGACGTCTGCTCGACGTCCAAACGATCAGCCACGACTGCGTCCTCGGAGAAGACGATCTCCAACGCCATCAGCGCTGCACGGAGATCAACGGGCAACGGGCCTCGGCCTTGCGCTTTGCCGACCCGCGGGTCCAAGCCCTGATGCAAGCGCTGCTGTTGTTTGTCCTGCTGAGCCGTGGCTTCTCCAACCGCGAGCTGCGCGAGCAGCTCTGCACCCTGCTGGGCCTCGATCCCAGCCAAATGCGCCCGGGCCGCATGACCTATGACCTGCGCCGCTTGCGCCTGCACGGACTGATCGAGCGCCTGGCCCATAGCAACCGCTACCAACTCACCGAGCACGGACTACGAACCGCCCTGTTCTACACCCGGGTCTACAACCGCATCCTGCGCCCCGGGCTCGCGGCGCTCAATCCGTGCGCCGTGCAACCCCAGGCGGCCTTCGCACGACACTTCCACGCCCTCAACCAAGCCCTCGACCGCCACTGCGATCAGGCAAAACTCGCGGCATGAAAACTTGACTCAAAAGGTCACGGTACCTTCAAACAAGATTCCTAGGAGTGCCTGGACACCGCCTGATGAGGGTCATCGACTGAGCCGCACCATGGATCTCGCTCCGACCGCCCACGAATCCGCCATTGTGACGAGCCTCAACGAAGCTCAGCGCGCAGCCGTTAGCGCAACGCTCGAGCATGCGATCCGCGTGCTGGCGGGGGCGGGAAGCGGCAAGACTCGGGTACTGGTGCACCGCATTGCCTGGCTCATCGAGTGCCAGGGCGTGTCGCCCTGGTCGATATTGGCGGTGACTTTCACCAATAAGGCCGCCAACGAGATGCGATCTCGCATCGAAGCGATGCTGGGTTACACCGCCGCCGGAATGTGGATCGGCACCTTCCATGGGCTCGCTCATCGACTGTTGCGGCGCCACTGGCGCGAGGCTGGATTGGCGGAGGGGTTCCAGATCCTCGATGCGGAGGATCAGCTGCGCGCAGTAAGACGCAGCTTGCAGGCGCTAGCCCTGGACGAGGCCAAATGGCCGCCGCGTCAGGCTCTGGCATTCATCAACGCGCGCAAGGACGAAGGCCTGCGAGCACAACACATCGAGCCCGGCGAGGACCCAATCAACCGCCGGCTGCTCGATATCTATGGCCACTACGATAGCGCCTGCCAACAAGCGGGAGTGGTCGATTTCGCCGAACTGCTGCTGCGCGCGCTGGAGCTGCTGAGGGACCACGAGGGGTTGCTGGCGCACTATCAGGAGCGCTTTCGCCACCTCCTGGTCGACGAGTTCCAAGACACCAATGCGGTGCAGTATGCCTGGCTGCGCCTACTCGCCGGCGCACGCGGCCGGCTGTTTGTGGTAGGCGACGATGACCAATCGATCTACGGTTGGCGAGGCGCCCGCATCGAGAACATCCTTGGCATGGAGCGCGACTATCCAGACGTGGTGACCGTGCGCCTAGAACAGAACTACCGCTCCACGGCGACCATATTGAGCGCCGCCAACGCCCTCATCGCCCGCAACAGCGGGCGCCTCGGGAAGAATCTCTGGACCCGGTTGGGAGCCGGCGAAGCCATCGATCTGTACGCGGCCTATAACGAGCGTGACGAGGCGCGCTACGTGGTGGAGCGCATTCGCGATTGGGTAGCAGCCGGTGGAGCAGGTCGTGAGGTGGCGGTGCTGTATCGCTCCAATGCGCAGTCGCGGGTACTCGAGGAGCAGCTGCTCGCGCAGCGGATTGCCTATCGAGTCTACGGGGGTCTGCGATTTTTTGAGCGGGCGGAGATCAAGGACGCGCTGTCCTATCTTCGGCTGATCGCCGCCCCGGACGATAACACCGCTTTCGAGCGTGCCATCGGCACCCCGCCGCGCGGGGTCGGCCAGCGCACGTTGGACGCCCTGAGGCAACGGGCGGCGAGCCGAGGGTGGTCACTGCTGCAGGCTGCTCGCGAAGCATTGACCGGAAAGGCCCTCAGCGGTCGCGCCGCAAACTCGGTGGCCGGGTTTCTGAGCTTGATCGGCGAGCTGGCAGCGGAGTCCGATCGACTCACACTGGACGCCCTGGCGGAAACGGTCCTGCAACGTAGCGGGCTGGTCGACTACCATGCCCGTGATCGAAGCGGTCGGGGAGAGGATCGAGTCGAAAACCTCCGGGAGCTGGTAAGCGCCTGCCGCGGTTTCCAGCCCGAACCGGAGATCGGCGAGGAGATGGGTCCGCTGCAGGCGTTCCTTGCCACCGCTGCCCTCGAGGCGGGCGAGGCCCAAGGTGGTTCCGGCGATGATTGCGTACAGCTGATGACCCTGCACTCGGCCAAGGGGCTGGAGTTCCCCTTGGTGTTCCTGACCGGCCTCGAGGAAGGCCTGTTTCCCACCAGCCGAGCCCAGGAGGACCCCGCCCAAATGGAAGAGGAAAGGCGGCTCTGCTACGTCGGCATCACCCGCGCCCGCCAAGCCCTGGTGGTCACCTTGGCCGAGAGTCGCCGGGTCTATGGACGCGAGAGCTACTCGGAGCCGTCGCGCTTTGTGCGCGAGCTGCCGGCCGAGCTGGTGCGCGAAGTGCGTCCCAGGGCCCAGATTTCCCGGCCCCGTGAGGCCAGCTTTCGGACCCCGCCACCCGAGCTGTCGCCGGCCATGCCCCGGCCGGGCTCGACGGTGCGACATCCCCGCTTCGGCGAGGGCATCGTGCTCCAGTACGAGGGCTCGGGTAGTCACGCCCGCGTGCAGGTGCGCTTCGACGAGGTGGGGAGCAAGTGGCTGGTGCTGGCTTACGCCAAGTTGGAGCCAGCCCGGACTCCGTGAGAATACCCCGGGTTCTCGTCGACACCAGCCTGCAGCCTGGACTCGAGCTGGCGCTCCCGCCTGCCGCCCAGCACCACCTGATACGGGTGCTGCGGCTGCCAGCCGGAACACCCGTCGCCGTGTTCGACGGCCATGGTCACGAGTATCTCGCCACCTTGACCGTCGCCGCACGGCGAGAGGCGGTGGTGACGATTGGGGAGCCGCTGGAACCAGCTGCGGAGTCGCCCCTGGCGGTCAACTTGGTGCAGAGCATATCGCGGGGGGACCGCATGGACTACACGCTGCAGAAGGCGGTGGAGCTGGGGGTGGTGGAGATAAGCCCGGTAATCACTCGGCGCAGCTCGCCCCTAGGTGAGCGGGAGCGCATCGACAAGCGCTGGAGCCATTGGCATGGTGTGATCGTGGCCGCTTGCGAGCAGTGTGGCCGGGCCCGAGTCCCCGAGCTGGGCCCGCTGCGGACGCTGGGAGCGTTCCTGCAGCGGGCAGTCGACAGCGGAAGCAGGGCTTACGTGCTCGACCCAACTGCCAGTCGCCGCCTGCGGGACGAAATCTCCCCTGCCGGCCCGGTGAGCCTGTTGATAGGGCCTGAAGGGGGGCTGGAGGATACCGAGGTGATGGCCGCGACCCGCGCGGGATTCAGGCCGCTGGCTGTTGGCCCGCGTACGCTCAGAACCGAGACCGCCGGCCTTGCCGCCCTGGCTGCGTTGCAGGCGCTATGGGGTGACCTGGGATAGCGCGCCACAGCTCAGGCCAGCTGGCGAGGAGCGGCCAGCAGACCCAGCAGCAACGCCGCCAGTACAGCGGCCGTGAGGCGGCCGCGCAGTGTCAAATACCACTCCGGACACAGGCCCGTGCGCTGCGCCCGCCGGTCGGCCACGAATTGACCGCTGAAGCCGGCAGCCAGCACCAGCATGGCCGCGCCTCCGCGCAGGTCGAACACCAGCACCGCCGCCGCGATCAGTGCCGGCAGCACGCTCCAAGTTAGTGCGCCAGGGCCCAGCCGGGTCAGATGAGCGGGGGCATTCAATGCCAAGCCCCAGTGCACAGCGCCCACAAAGCTCAAGATCACGGCAGCGTAGCCAATGAGGATGCGCCAGGAAGCCTGACCGACGTCTCCCTGCTCCAGCCAGATGCCCACCAGTGCGCCATAGAACGGCAACAGACCGAGGTACCCCAACACCGCTGCAGTACGCTGCAACGGCGCGCGCTGATCCTCCTCGCTCATGGGTTGCCGACGCTCATAGCAGTGCCTCGATCTGGCTGACCAGAGCCGGATCTTCCGGCTTGACCTTGCTGGCGAAGCTCGCCACGGCTCGGCCATCGCGATCCAGCAGGTACTTGTGGAAGTTCCAGGCCGGATAGTCGCCGGTGGCGGCGGCCAGGGCACGGTAGAACGGGTGCGTGGCGCGCCCTTGCCGCACCACCGTCTTTTCGAACATGGGGAACTTCACGCCATAAGTCAGCTGGCAGAACTCGGCAACCTTAGCCTCGCTGCCGGGTTCTTGGGCACCGAAGTCATTGGACGGAAACCCCGCCACCACCAAGCCGCGCTCGCGATAGCGTTCATAGAGGCTTTCGAGACCCTCGTATTGTGGGGTGTAGGCACAGCGGCTGGCCGTGTTGACCACCAGCACTACTTTCCCGGAAAACGCCTCGCACAGACTCACCCGCTCCTCGCTGGCCAGCATGCGAACCTGGAAATCCAACAGCGGCGGGCAGGCGGCAAGGGTACTCCCGGGCAGGAGCAGGAGCAGGAAGAGGACGACTTTCTTCAACAATTCTAGGTCCCCGGTGACACCGACGTCCTTTTCAGAACACCTCCCTCAGACCAAAGTTCGGGCAGCCCAAATGGCCCCGCAAGGGAATCGTCATTCAAACTAGCACTGCTCCCAGGGTAGTCCCGCGTGGCGCCAACCCGATACGCTACTGCGGTGGTGCTGCTCATTGAGAGGACCCTCGAAGCCTCCCTCCACCGCATACACCGCTTCGAATCCGTCCGCCAGCAGCGCCGCGCCGGCCTCCAATGAGCGATGACCGCTGCGGCAGAGCAGTATCACCGGCGCCGGACCAATATCGTGGGAGGTGACTCCCCCCAGAAGCACCTTACGCACTTCCTGGACGAAATGCGGGTTTACCTTCCAGTCCGGCTCGTCGATCCAGGACACATGGATGGCTCCCTTGGGGTGGCCAACGAACAGATGCTCCATCGAAGAGCGCACGTCGATCAGCACTGCCCGCGGATCGTGCTGCAGCAGGCCCCATGCATCCGTGGGGGGCAACTGCTTGACCGTACTCTGAATCGAAAGGGGTTTCAGCTTCTCACTCATGCTTTGCTCCCAGCGGCGATGAATGCGAGTCCGGGCAGGTCCACGGCTGCGTGAGGTTGGTGGCGCAGCGCTGTCCCGAAAATCGGTCTATAAGTCACGTCTATTCATAGCCGTGCATTGCGGCCATGGGCCATTTGGTGAGTTATTCGGGTTGACCTCCAAATCGCTGCAGCCGGCGCAGAAACACCCGCATCTCCTTGGCGCCCTGCACGTCGCCGCGCTTGTCGGCGGCATCGATGCCGCGGCGGTAGGCGTCGGCCGCGGCATCGCCCTGGTCCATCTGCGCCAGGGCGGTTCCCAGCGCCTTCCAGGCTGCCGAGTACTCCGGATCCTGTGCCACCGCCGCACGCAGGTGCTCGGCAGCTGCGGCTGGGTCGCCTTTGGCCAAGTAGGCATTGCCGAGGCCAAAGCGAAGCACCGCGCTATCCTGCCCCTGTGCCAGCATCGCTTCCAGATTCTCGATCAAACCCATGGTCAAGAGGCCTCCGGCATCTTCTGTGCGACCAGCATTGCCATGCCGCGCCAGCCCAGTGACCGGTCGCCACACAGATTCTCTTCACGGTAGACCCGCAGTCGTAGTGGAGGCACGAACATCGCGAGCAACTCGTTCTCGGCCAAGCGACGATCCGGTCCTTGAGGGCCCCGAGGGGCTGCCTGTGGCGTGCGCTGAGTAAAGGTTTGGTAACAGATCAGTCCCTCGGGACGCAGGGCAGCCAACAGGGCTGGCGTCAGCGTGCGATCCAGGAAGTGGCTGACGATGATCACATCGAACGATCCAGCGCTGGGCGGCTGGGCTAGCACGTCCTGCACCCGTGCCGCAATGCACAGCCCGCGGCGACTGACACGCTGGCGCAGCCGTTGGATGGCCACTGAAGAAATATCCCAGGCCCAAACCTCGAGCCCCCGCACGGCTAGATAGAGGGCATCGCTTCCCAGCCCGCAAGCCAGATCCAGAGCGCGGCCGCTGGCTGGGAGCAGGTGTGCGTTCTCGGTTAGCACACGGCTCGGGATTGGCATATCACTGCGGGCCCGGTGCCGATCGTCCCACTTACGGCGCAGCGTCTGGTCCATCAGCGGCGCCAGAAGGTCGGAGTCATCATCACCACCAGGGTGAACAGCTCGAGCCGTCCTAGCAACATGGCAAAGCACAACACCCATTTCGACATATCGTTGATATCGGCGAAATTGGTGCTCACCGCCCCCAGCCCCGGACCTAGATTATTGATGCAGGCGGCCACTGCGGAAAATGCGGTGACCTGATCCAGCCCCGTGGCCATCAACACCAGCATGATCATGGCGAAGCTGGCGATATAGAGCGCGAAGAAGCCCCAAACAGCGCCCACTACGTCTTCGGGTAGCCGCTTGTTACCGATCTTGATCGAAACCTGAGCGCTCGGGTGAATCAGCCGCACGATCTCGCGCTGGCCCTGCTTCCACAGCAACAGGAAGCGAATCACTTTCATCCCGCCGCCGGTGGAGCCCGCGCAGGCGCCCACGAAGCTCATGAACAGCAGCAGCACGGGCAGGAAGCCTGGCCAGGCAAAGTACTCGGCAGTGGTGAATCCCGTCGTGGTGGCGATCGAAACCACCTGAAAGATGCCGTGCACCATGGACTGCTCCAGGCTGTACCAGTGGGTCAAGTAGAGGTAAACGACGGCGATCAGGGAGACCGCGAGCAGGAAGCCAGCGTAGGTGCGAAACTCGCTGTCCTCTAGATAAGGACGCAGGCTGCGTCGTCGCAGAGCGACGAAGTGCAGCGAAAAATTGGCCCCGCAGATAACCATGAAGACGATGGCCACGGCGTAGATTGGGGTGCTCTCGTAGTAGCCGATGCTGGCGTTGTGGGTAGAGAACCCGCCGATGGCGACGGTAGAGAAGGCATGCCCGATGGCGTCAAAGGGCTGCATGCCGGCCAGGGCGTAAGCCAGGGCGCACGCCACTGTGAGGCCCAGGTAGATGAACCACAGCGCCTTGGCGGTCTCGGTGATGCGCGGAGTAAGCTTGGAATCCTTCATCGGCCCTGGCGTTTCGGCCCGGTACAGCTGCATGCCACCGATCCCCAGCATCGGCAGCACCGCCACCGCCAGCACGATGATGCCCATGCCTCCGAGCCACTGCAGTTGCTGTCGGTAGTACAGTATGGAACGCGGCAGCTCGTCGAGCAGGGTGATCACCGTAGCGCCGGTGGTGGTGAGACCAGATGTGGACTCAAATACCGCATCCACCGGCCGCAGCGAGTAGGCGCCTTCGAGTCCTAGCAGCGGCAATGCCCCAAACAGGCTCAATACCGTCCAAAACATCCCCACGATCACGAAGCCGTCGCGCAGTCGTAGCTCACGGCGGTCAAGTGCCACCGGCATCCACAACACCAACCCCATGGTGAGGGTGACGCCGAATACCAGCAGGAACATCGGTGCGGTGGTCTCGTCATAGAGCATCGCCACCGCGACCGGCGGCAACATGGTGAAGCTGAAGACCGTGAGCAGGATGCCGAGAATGCGCTGTACGACGCCAAAGTTCACCCCGCAACCCCGCCTCTCGTGAGCTGGTCAGACGAAGGTCACACCAACCTGAAACAGGCTCTCGACTTCGCTGACGCGCCGCTTATCGGTCAGGAACAGGATGACGTGATCGTCGGACTCGACCAGGGTGTCGTGGTGCGCCACGATTACCTCGTTGTCACGAACGATGGCTCCAATCGTTGCGCCGGCTGGCAGGCGAATCTCCTCGATCTGGCGACCAACT
Organism: uncultured Candidatus Competibacteraceae bacterium; assembly: GCA_964563515.1. Taxonomy (GTDB): domain Bacteria; phylum Pseudomonadota; class Gammaproteobacteria; order Competibacterales; family JAHEDQ01; genus CAZLYT01. The sequence continues at coordinate 8,964 of CAZLYT010000134.1, forward strand.
ACCCGCGAGGTCTGACGATCGCCGTGAGCCACGGCCTCGATGGCTTCGGCGGCACCACGACGCAGCGAGTGCACCTTGACCACATCGCCACGGCGCACGTAGGCGAGCAGACTGCCGATGGTCGTTTGTTGCGGTGAGATAGCCACGTCGATGGTCTCCGAATCCTCGACCAGATCCACGTAGGCGGGACGGTTAATGAGCGCCATGACCTTGCGGGCACCCAATCGCTTGGCCAGCATGGCAGAGAGGATGTTGGCCTCGTCATCGTTGGTAACGGCGCAGAACACGTCGGTGTGCTCGATGTTCTCCTCGAGCAGCAAGTCCTGGTCGGAAGCATCGCCCAGCAACACGATGGTGCGCGATAAGGTATCGGCCACACGGGTTGCGACTGCCGGGGTGCGTTCGATCAACTTGACTTGAACTCGTTTCTCCAGGGAGCTCGCGAGCCGGCGGCCGATATTGCCGGCACCGGCGATGATCACTCGCTTGACGGGCTTGTCCATCTTGCGCAGCTCGCTGGTAATGGCGCGGATATTCTTGCTGGCTGCGATGAAGAAGACTTCGTCGTTAGCCTCGATGACCGTGTCACCCTCAGGAATGATGGGTTTGCCACTGCGAAAAATTGCCGCGACGCGGGTCTGGATGCCGGGCATGTGGTGAGACAAGGTGCGCAGGGCCTGGCCTACCAGGGCGCCGCCATGGTAGGCCTTGACGCAGACCAGCCGCACCCGGCCGTCCGCGAAGTCCAGAACCTGCAGTGCCCCCGGGTTCTCGATGACCCGACGTATGTAGTCGCACACGGACTGCTCGGGGCTGATGCGCACGTCCACCGGCAGCGCGTTGTCGGCGAACAGCCCCTCTCGCATCACGTACTCAGGGGCCCGCACCCGCGCGATCTTGGTTGGAGTACGATGCAAGGACCAGGCTATCTGGCAGGCGACCATGTTCACTTCGTCACTGTTGGTGAGGGCGATCAGCAGATCGGCGTCGGCTGCCCCGGCCCGCTCCAAGACGTCCGGATGCGAAGCCATCCCCTCGACCGTGCGCACGTCGAGGCGGTCCTGAAGGTCCTTCAGGGTGTCCGGTCGATAGTCGACGATGGTGACGTCATTGCCTTCGGCGGTCAGGATACGGGCGACTGAACTCCCCACCTGACCCGCACCGAGGATGATGATTTTCATCGCTTCAAGGGGTTCCAGGGACTGCAAGGGGCTGCGAGTGTAGCGCGTATGCGGCCGTTTTCCAGCCGGCAGGGATTGATCAGCGTCTTGTTACGCGTCCGAGTCCGGATTGCGGGGGTCGATGCCCAGAGCACGCAGCTTGCGATACAGGTTGGTGCGTTCCATACCCGCTCGCTCGGCTACCAGCGCAACGCTGCCATCGCAGGCCTTGAGTAGTTGGCGCAAGTAGCTGCGCTCGAATTCCTCCCGGGCCTCGCGCAGTGGCAGGTCAGTGGGTGCCAGGGTGAACTGGCCACCCGACTTGGGGCTACTGGTGGTATTCAGCGCCGCCTCCACCTCGTCCAGACCGATCTCCTCATCGGCCCCCAGGATGAGCAGGCGCTGCACCATGTTTTTCAGCTCGCGGATATTGCCCGGGAACGGATGGTTGCGCAGCCGATTCTGCGCCGCTGTGGAAAAGCGCCGATACGGCAGACCCTCGTAGTCGACGAACCAGTGCACGCACTGGGTAAGCAATTCCGGCACGTCCTCGCAGTGATCCCGCAGCGGCGGCACTCGCAGCGGCACTACGTTCAAGTGATAGAACAGATCCTCGCGAAAACGCCCGCCAGCGACGTCCCGTTCCAGATCCCGATGACTGGCAGCCATGACGCGCACATCGATGGCCACCGGCTCAATACCGCCGACACGCATGAAGGACGACGTCTCGAGGGCGCCGGAGAGGCGATTCTGAGCTTCCGGGTCCAGATCCGCCACGTCATTCAGGAATAACGTGCCGCCGTTGGCCTGCTCCAGGTAGCCGTAGTGGATACGTTCACCGTCCTCGCTGCCGAACAACTCGCGGGCGCTGTTCTCGCCCGAGATAGCGCCGGACCCCAGCTCCACGAAAGGACCGTTGCGGCGGGCGCTGTTGGCGTGCATCCAGCGGGCGAGAGTCTCCTTGCCGGAGCCGGGTTCGCCGGTGATCAGCACCCAGGTGTCGTGCTGGGCGATCCGCAGCGCCTGCTCCCGCAGCCGCTGCATGGCCGCTCCGTGGCCGATTGGTTCGATCACCTGCCGAGTCTGCCGCCACAGGCCCACGCTTTCCCGCCGCAGCTTGTCATTCTCCAGGGCGCGCTCCAGGGTGATCAGGAGCTTGGCCATGGACAGCGGCTTCTCCAGGAAGTCATAGGCGCCAAGGCGGGTGGCCTCGACCGCGGTTTCCACCGTGCCGTGGCCGGACATGATGACCACCGGGCAGGGCAGCTCGCCGCCTTCGGACCATTCCTTGAGCAAGGTGACACCGTCGATGTCGGGCATCCAGATGTCGAGGAGAATCAGGTCGGGGCGCCGCGCGCGCAGCGCTTCGCGCGCGCTGTTGCCGTCGTGGGCCAGGGTCACCTCGTAGCCTTCGTCTTCCAGAATCTCCTTGACGAGTTCCCGGATATCCGGCTCGTCGTCCACGACCAGGACGTGAGCTACGGTCATGATGCTGAATCCTGTCAGGTTTCGCGGGAGTTAAATACTGCCCCGGTCGCCGCCAGGGCAGACTCCGCCAGCTGAGACGGATGGGGCTCGGCGCGCGGCAAGCGAATCATGATCCGGGCCCCCCCCACCGGCGAGCGTTCCGCTTGGATCAAGCCGCCGTGTTCTTCCACTATCTTCTTGACGATGGCGAGGCCCAGGCCGGTGCCTTTGGTCTTCGTGGTCACGTAGGGCTCGAAGATATCCGAGCTGGTGTCGGAGGGAAAGCCGGGCCCGTTGTCGTCGATGGTGAGCGCTACCGCCTTGCCCCCGTCCCGCTCCGAGATGGCTGTGGCGAGCACCACCTCCCCATCCTCGCGGCCTTCCAGGGCCTCCAAGGCGTTCTTGACCAAGTTGTGCAACAACTGGCGAATGCGCACCGGGTCGGCTTCGATCTCGGGATCCGCCGGATCCAGGTCGCAGCGCACCGCTGGCCCCTGGCCGGAATCACGATACAAATAGGCCACTTCCGAGATCATCGCATTGAGGTCGGTCGGCGCCAGCCGCAGCCGGGGTGGGCGCGCGTATTCTGAGAATGCGTCCACCATCTCCTTCAGGGCCTGCACGTGTTGCACGATGGTATGGGTGCCCCGCTCCAACACCCGTCCCTCCTCTTCGCTCATTTGCCGCAGATACTTGTGCCGGAGCCTTTCTGCGGCGAGCTGTATCGGGGTCAGGGGATTCTTGATCTCGTGGGCCAGCCGCCGAGCCACCTCGCCCCAGGCCGCGTCACGCTGTGCTCGCACCAGGGTGGTGATGTCGTCGAACACCACCACGTGTCCGGTGAGGCCGCGATCGTCGGTCAGGGTGCTGCCCCGACATAGCAGTACTTGGCGTCCGCCGGCGCCAAACAGTGTCACCTCCTGTTGCCATTCCTCGTTGTCGCCACGGATACGCGACTCGATGAGCTCGCAGAACGGCTCCAGATGCGGACGGGTGGCGGCTACGTCCCGCGGTGCCCGATCCAGCAGCTCCTGCCGCACCGCTCCCAAGATGAGGCCGGCGGCGGCATTGGCGGTCCGCAGCCGGCCGTCGTGGCGCAGAGTCAGCACCCCCGAAGACAGGCTGGCGAGCACGGTCTCTAGGTAGGCCCGCTGGCGCTCCAGCAGCCGCTGGCTGCGGGTGGCTTGGTCACGGGCATGAGCCAGGTTGCGGGTCATCTGGTTGAACGACATCACCAGGAAGCCCAGCTCGTCATTGGACGGCACCGGCAGCCGCTGGTCGTAGCGTCCCCTCGATACCGCCAAAGTGCCTTCCGCCAGGTCCTTGACCGGCGCCACGAAAGTGCGCGCCGATTGCACCGCGGCCCACACCGCTGTCAGTAGGCTGGCGGCGAGCACCAGCGAGAGGGTAAGAATGAAGCTCGCTTTTAGCGGACCGCGCAGGAAGGCCAGTTGACGATAAGTGTCGAACGCCGACTGCACGCTCTCGGCGAGCGTGTTGAAGCGCTCCCCCACCGGATACAGCACTTGCAACACGCGTTGCTCGGTGAGCACCGTGCTACCGTCGGAAACCGGCACCACGGCGCGCACTTGCAGGCCGCGGAACTGTCCTGGGGTGAGGCCGACATAGGATCGCCCCTGCCGTACCTGCTGCATGATGGCCTCGTCGGGGCGATCGGGCACGATGGTGGCGTCCACGCTGGCCGAGGCGATGATGCGTCCGGGCCCTTCCAGCAGCGTCATCTCATCGGCATCGGCGGCGCTGCGCAAATCATTCAGTAACACCGCCGCCAGCCCCGGGCTGACGTTCTCGAGCCCCATCGCCATCTGCTGGGTTTGTCGCAAGGCCTCCCGCATGCGCAGATCGAGAGAAGCCCTGGAGAGATCGAGCGCATCCTGCAACGCCTCTTCCACCCGCACGTCGAACCAGCTGTCGATGCCGCGGCGTAGGAACTCCAGCGAGAAGTAGTAAACGACGGACACCGGGATCACGGACAGGGCGATGAACAGCGCCGCCAACCGCAAGGTGAGCCGTGCGCCGGCCGTACGCGCCCGCAGCTGTGCCACCAGGCGGTAGATCTGGTAGCCGATGATCGTGCCTAGGATCAGCAGCCCACAGGCGTTGACCAGCAGCAGCACCGAGTACAGCTCGCCGAAGCGTACGGAGTTCTGCGTGGCATCGCTCAGCACCACCAGCGTCGCCAGCAGCAGAGCGAGCAGCACCAGCACCGCAACCAGGCCGGCGGTGCGGGAGCGGACTAAAGGGGTATCTCTAGCCATGGGCTGGTCAGTCGCCAGTCACCGGATACGTAACCCCATAGCCGCAGTGGAGCCGGCAGCGATTCCACGTCCAGACGCACGCGCACTCGAACCCCATGGGATTGGCTGGTATCGAGCAAACTTCGATCAATAATCGGGAGATCTCTCACCGTGCCCGCGTACTGCAACGCCTCACTGCGGCTGGTGTAGCTGCGACGCTCTCCGCTGTTGATGTTGGTCACCACGTAGCGTTCAGTGAGCGAGTGATACTTCAAGCGGAACTGCTGCACCAGGCTGGCAACGGTCTCGTCGGGTAACCAGGGATGGTGCTCTATGACCTCCACGTGGATCTCCAACACCAGCGGCACACCGTTCTCGAGCGCTTCCAGTGGATCCGTACCCAGTCGATAGCTAAGCTCCGCGTCCAGGTAGTACACACCGTCACGAAGCTCGGCACTGGCATCCAGGACTTCGAATGCCCCCAGCACGGGGGTGACGGCACACGCCAACACCCCGGCCGTCAGGCACACCAGCGGCGGCCACAGGGCACGCCGACGGCCGCTGCTCACCGTCAGCAGGTCGCCTGCCGACGCAGGCGAGCGTAGAAGAAGCCGTCCATGCCGTGGTCTCCGGGAAGGATCTGCCGCCCCGGGCCCGCCGGCTGGCCCCACTCGGTGACGAGTGGCTCGACGCTGGCGTCCGGGCGGTGGTTGAGGAATCGGGACACGACAAGCTCGTTTTCGGCGCGAAAGATGGAACAGGTCACGTACAGAAGTATTCCACCGGGGGCCAGTTGGCGCCAGGCAGCCTGGAGCAGCTTGCGTTGGCGAGACTGCAGCCCGTGCAGATCAGCC
>CAZLYT010000135.1:0-2229 GCA_964563515.1 uncultured Candidatus Competibacteraceae bacterium
CAGGGCCAGGCGCCGAACGCACTCCTTGGACGCGCAGTCCAGGCATCTCAGCTCCGCGGCGCAGAGCGCGCCGCCACCGATCAGGCGGGCCAGAGTCTCCGCCGACAACGCGACCCGAACCATGGGCGCCTCGCCTCTCACCAGGCCCCAGCCTCGCGCAGGCCGTCGGTAAAAGCGGAGACACTCGACGAGCGCAGCAGCATGAAGCGCTTGCCGGCGCGCTTGCAGTGGCGCTTGAGGCGTTCGCAGGCATAGTGGCTTACGCAGTCCAACGGACATAGCACCAAATCAGCGCGATCAATCACCGCATGCAGTCGGGTGGGGCTTTCGTGGAGCCCGCCGTCGTGATGCAAGAACTCTCCATTGTGGTGCTCGGTGATAGCCCTCAGCCGGGAGGCCAGGTTGACGCGGCCACCGACGTAGGCGACGCGTCGTCCGGCTAGATCCAAATCCGGGCAAGGCAGCGACGCCGCAGCATCCGCTGGGAGCTGGGGTGTCGTTAGCGACAGCTCACGATGGCCCCGGGCACTGTCGCTCTCGAGGGCGCTTGTCGTCGCGCTGAGCGCCTGGCAGCGCGCCTCGGCGGCTTTCAGCCGGGTCCGCCGGTCGCGCGCCACCTGACGGGCACGATGCGCGGCGGCGCGCGCGACCGATAGCTGCCTGCGCAGCAAGTCCTCGGTAGGGCCGTCCTCGCGGTGCTCCGATGGCGTCGACTGACCACTACTGCGAACGGCTCTTGCGACGGAGTCCAAGGCCTCGGCCAGCTGCATTTCGACACTGTGCTGGGCGGCACTGCGAGCGGCGAGCTCACCTCGCAGCGCTGCCAGCTCTGCACTGCGCACCCGAAGCTGCTCCCGTGTATCGGTGAGCTCGACGTGCACTCTACGCAACGCCGTAGCTGCCTCGTGAGAGAGCATGTGCACTTCGCCAAAGGCGCGCTGGGCGAGCGGACTGGTCACCAGGGGGTGTGTCAGCAAAGCCCAATAGCTGCCGGCCAGGTCTCCTTTCCCGATGGCCGATTGCCACTGCTTCGACAGGCATTCGGCGTCTTGTGCCGCCGCGAATCGGCGCACGCAATCCGCATACTTGCGGTCCAGGTGGCGGTGCACGATGCGACCGGCGTGCTTACGTTCGGACACCGCGTGGACCAGCGCTCCGTGGCGTCCGTGGTCAGTGGTTGGTGGTTCGAGCTTAACCCCGACCTTGTCTACCAGCTGGCGCAGCTCTTCCAAACCGAGACAGGTGCCGATGATGCTGCAGTGCAGGTGTGCCGATATTTGCCAGAGCTTGCGCCGCCCAGCTCTTGGCGCGACGACCCGGCCGGATGGCGAAGATTCCATGTCGGTGCCGCGCTGGACACTTGGAGAGGATTGGTCGGTGCGTGCTCTCTGTAGCCCCATGCGTGCGGTCTCCGCTTGTGCACCACGATTCTGAGTACCGGCTCGCACCACTCTCAAGTGAGGCAACCCGATTCAGCATTTCCATTAAACGATAATGATTCGCATTTGGAATCGCAAGCAGAGACTGCCCTACTGGCTCAGAGCGCCTGCGCAGGCATGTGGGCCGGACGCTTACCATTCACCGTCTGGTCCAACGGCCTGCCCTTCTGGGGCGACTTCGAGCAACCCCGCCCGAAGATCCGCAAGGTGGCCGTCATCGTGCAGTTTGACGACGAGATCTTCACCGTGACCAACGCTGGCCAGCCGGTGGATGCCTTCAGCGAGAAGGCCGAAGCCATGAAGGCGACTTACCGAGCGCTGGGCTTCGACCCAATCCACCACCTCGGACCGGCGGCCTGGAAATGCTTGGTGGATACTCCGAAGGACCGGATCAAGCAGTTCTGCGCGGCCACCGGGCGGAGCTGCTTCACCCAAGACCCGCTACGGGAGCTGGTGATACCCGGCGGCTGATCGCCCATTCAGGGGCGAATGATGGCCCGGTCGCCGGTTGCCGGCGGCCGGGGCTTGCACCCATGCGTCGCGGATCGGGGGGCGGGGAACATGATCTCCGACCAGCCGCGCTTCACGCTGGAGGAGCCGAACACCGCGCCGCTGCATGACGCCCAGGAGATTTCCAACTAAGCTGCCGCCCCGAGGAATGCGGGTTGCGCGATCTCGAGCTGCGCTATGCCCGCCTGCCGCGGAGGCAGCTGCGGGCCGACTTGACCGAGTGCCGCCACGCATTCATTTGACAACTGTCAAGGTGCCCGCCTCCAAATGCGGGTGTGCT
>CAZLYT010000136.1:0-2104 GCA_964563515.1 uncultured Candidatus Competibacteraceae bacterium
AGCTAGCGGTACAGCTTCCGCCGGAACGATCGGTACAGCAGCACGAGCACGGCCGCGGAGACCGCCACGCCCGCCAGCGCGTGGATCGCGTACGACTCCCCCGCCGCGGCTCGCCACACCATCTTCATCGGCCAGTAGGAAGGGACGACTCCCGCCAGCCACTGCGCCGGCTCGGGGATGAACCACGCCGCGACCGGTGCCAACTCGATGGTGTTCAGGATCTTCACCATGGCGAACGCCGACACCTTGTTCTGCGCGAATGTCGCCAGGAACAACGCGATGATCGGGGCGACGAAGGATGCCACTGCGGCGGCGGCCAGAAGATCCGCGAACCGGAGCGGCGTCAGAGCGATGAGCGGGTACGCGAGCACGGTGATGAGCAGGGAGACGGCGAGCGGCGCCGAGATCCGGTAGAGGATGTAAGTGGACGGCGGCACCGGCGCGACGGAGATGGCGGCCAGGACGCCGTCGTCGCGCTCGTCGATCAGTAGGAACCCGATCACCATCCCGACCACGCCCGGCGCGGCCGCGAGAAACGTGCTGGCGATGAGCGGATACCACGGCTCCAGATCGAATTCGAGGTGGCGCAGCAGAAGCAGGCGGAGCAGCGGAATCTGCCGGTAGAGCAGCGCGAGCGCGAACGGGAGAATGCCCACCCACGCCAGAAGCGGATCACGCCAGACATTGCGCAGATCGACAGGCCCGAGACGGCGATAGAGGGACGTGACGGAAACGCTCACGCTTTCACCACGAATCTTCGGAATTCGCGGCGGGCCCAGACGGCCGCGGCCACGCACCACGCAATCGCCCCTGCCAATGCGCCCGCCCCGCCGTCTCCGCGCGCCACCAGCAGCGCCGGCTCGACCGGGTGGAGGATCATCCAGTGGTGACCGGCCACCCCGAAATGCGCCAGCAACGGCAGCATCGATGCCGTGATCACCAGGACTGAGGGCAACAGAAACTGGTTGATCGATTCGAACCGCACGACCGTGATGAAGCCGGCCAGCGTGTAGAGCACGCCGAGCAGAATCGAAGCGACGATCGCGCCACGCCAGTGGACATCCCCACCGAAGAGAAACGCTGCGATCAGAAGCGTCTCCGCCGTGGCGAGAGCCGTCAGCGTGATGCTCTTCGACATCAGATACTCCATGTCGCGCAATGGGCTGACCACGAGTGCCGTCAGCACGCCTTCCGACTTCTCGAACAGCACCAGCGCGGCCATGAAGAAGAACGTCGTGACCTGCAGGTTGATCACGATGAACGGCGGCACCAGCAGCTCCGGCCGCAACGTCACCCTGCTCGAAAGGATGCCCAGGAGGGCGCCCCACACGAGCACCATGAGGACACTCACCCCGTACAGCCCATAACGGATCTGCAGGCGCACATCGCAGGCGGCCGCGGCAGCCACGCGCCTCATTGCAGCTCCCTTCCCGTGACGGCGATGAAGACTTCCTCCAGCGTCGTCTCCTGGCTGTGAATCGTCTCGACGCCGCTGCGGAGGGCGGACAGGAACGCCTCGTTGCCGGCCAGGCCGTCGAGCGGAAAGTCCTCACTCGAGCCGGAACTCGTTTCCACGCGGACGATCCGCCGTCCATGACTCAGCTTCAACGCGCGCGGCGAGTCGATGAGGCGGATCTGACCGTCGACCAGGAACGCCACCCGATCGCACAGCTCGTCGGCCGTGTGCATCTCGTGCGTGGTCAGGAACACGCTGGCGCCGTCGTCACGGCGTCTGCGGATGACGTCGCGGACGAGGCGGCTGGTCACGGGATCGAGTCCGCTGGTCGGCTCGTCGAGAAAGAGGATCTCCGGCCGGTGCAGCATGGCCCGGGCGACGTTGAGGCGGTTCCGCATTCCCTTGGAGAACTCGGCCACGCGCCTCTCGCCGTCATCGCCGAGGCCGACTTCGTCGAGGATGGCTCGCGGGTCGGAGGTCGAGCCGTACAGAGCCGCGAAGTAGCGCAGGTTCTCGAGCGCCGTGAGCTTCAGGTAATGATTGGGGAGCTCGAAGGAGACGCCGATGCGCCGGTAGTCATCGGGGCGCCACTCCCGGACATTGCGGCCACCGACGGCGACGTCCCCGCTGAAGTCGCGCAGGAGCCCG
>CAZLYT010000137.1:0-2042 GCA_964563515.1 uncultured Candidatus Competibacteraceae bacterium
CTGCCGTTTCGTCGACGCGCCGCTTGGGCGTACGCCCAAGGAGGCCGAGGCCGGTACGCTGGATGCAATGGTCGGCGCCGATGAGGAGACTTTTGCCACAGTGCGGCCGGTCATCGAATGCTGGGCACGCAACATCATGCATCTGGGACCGGTTGGAAACGGCCACAAAATGAAATTGATCAACAATTTCATTTCCATCGGCTATGGCGCGCTCTATTCCGAGGCCCTCGCCGTCTGTCAGCGTAGCGGCTTGACGCCACAGCAGTTTCATTCGGTGATTGGCTCGTCGCGGATGTCCAATGGTTTCTATGACACGTTCATGAAATACGTGATCGAGCGCGACCGTGAGGCGCACAAATTCACTCTCACCAATGCCCACAAGGACATGCGCTATCTCGCGAATATGGCAACGGCAGCCGGCGCAGCCAATTTCATGGGATCGGTCGTCAAGAACTATCTGGCGACCGCCGAAGCCATGGGCAAAGGCGATCATTATCTGCCGATGCTATCGGATCATGTCGCCGCCCTGAACGGCGTGTCTCTGGCTGAAGACTAGCATTCACGCCACCAATCAAGTTTTGGAGCTGCGGCCCCTCCTGGCGCCCTCGCGAACACAAACTCAGGCAGACCGTAGAACGGATCCCATAGTCGACTTCCGGGTGGCCGTCCGCCGAGATCGTTCAGAACTTCGCAGCTACCGAAGTGCCGCCGGCTGCTCAGGTCGCGGCTTACTCCACACCTTATGGCTTGCCGTCCGCCAAGGATGCGGAGGCAGCTTGTGCAGCCTGGAATCCCTGCGAACACCCGAGCAGACGGCTTTCCTCAGGCGCCGTCCTAAAGTCGCTTGTGCTAAAGGTCACGGGCCGATCAGAGAGTTCTTTCGTGCCCATCCATGCGCCTTTCCTGAAGTACTTCCGCGCGGTCGCCCGCTGCGGCTCGGTGCGGCTCGCGGCCAAGCCTCTCTAGGTGGCCTCTTCGGCGGTGAACCGGCAGATACTGTAGGTGGAGGACGAGCTCGATGTGAAGCTGTTCGAGTGCACGCCCACCGGCATGGTCCTGACCCCAGCGGGAGCGCTTCTGGGCGACCACGTAGAGCGGGTGCTGTCCGATGCCGAGCGCACGCTGACGGAGATCACCAGTGCCGTCCGAGGCGAGGCACGTCCCATCACCCTAACCGGCGAGAATTCAGTGCTATGCGCCTTCCTGCCGCCGGCCCTGGCCGAGCTCTACGGCGAGCATCCTCGAGTCTGCACCGCCTTCAAGGCCGCCAGTGGCCGGGAGCTGAATAGGCTGCTGTCCCTGGGCGCAGCGGATGTGGCTCTCGGCTTCGACGACGCCGCCTCCCCCGGTGTGGAGTGCGTGGCGAGCTGCGAGCTGACCGTGGGCGCAGTAGTCCACGGTTCGGCACCGAGTTGAGCAGGCCGTCTTCGTCCCGATACAGGAAGAGCTCCGGCTGATGCAGGAAATCGACCGCCACGCCGGTGCTTTCGCTTCGCGGTGCCAGACGGTCGAATGTCTGCGCCAGGACCGCGTCCCAGACGCGACGATGGAGGACCGGCAGTCGCCGTGCGCCCCCGGGTCTTGGTGCGCCAAGCTCCGCGCGGGCCCTGCACCAACGCGCGAATGGCGGGGTGCTGGTGGTCGCCACCCAAGGACGTCGCGCCGTGGACGGAGACCTCGGCGCTTGCGTACTGCAACCGATCTTCACTCGCATAGGCGACGTACAGCGTGCCGTTGCCGATCAGCACCGCGTCCACGGCGAGCTCCGCTTGCTCCAGCCCAGCCGCCGGTTCGACCTCCGCTCTGCTTCTCTCTCGGTGAAGGGCTGAACGGCGCAGGCTCCAAGGAGCGCCATCGCTGCCAGCCAGTGCCACCTGATCATCTGAATCGCGCTTTGTGCGCTCCTAGGGAGGGTGCTGATAGACTCAGCGACATCAACATCGCAGGGACGCGATCATGCTGCAGCTGTCGGCTGGCAGGGAAGCCAGTCCGGGTGTCGGTGCGCCTGTCTACGAACGCCATCGCCCGGAACGCACCCTCCT
>CAZLYT010000138.1:0-3768 GCA_964563515.1 uncultured Candidatus Competibacteraceae bacterium
ACACGATGGCGGGGGCGCAGGCATCGTTCGAGGGTGGCCGGCGCCGGCAATCGAATGCCGGGGCGACCGGCCCCGATGAGCAAAGGCGCCACGGCCAGGTGCAATCGGTCCAGCAGTCCGGCCGCCAGGAATCCGGACACGGTGACGCCGCCGCCCTCGACGAAGACGGCGCTCAAGCCACGCTCGTGTAGTGCCGCCATGAGCCATTCCAAGTCCAGACCACCCTGAGCTTCGGGCACCACCAACACCTCGGTCACACCCGGTGGAGCGCCGTGGTCTCTGCAACCCTCGGCGCAAACCAGCAAGGTCGGGGCGGCACCGTCCTGAAATACTTGATACCGGTGGCTCAATCTCCGCTCCGGATCAACGACCACGCGGGTCGGGTTGTCGCCCTTCACCAGACGCGTGGTGAGCTGGGGATCGTCCGTGGCCACCGTCCCAGGCCCCACCAGCACCGCGTCGCACAGGGCGCGCAGGCGGTGCAGGTGGAGAATGTTCTCGGGGCCGGTCACGAAGCAGGAATCACCGGCCTCGGTGGCAATGAAGCCATCCAGGCTCTGGCCCAGATGGGCCAAGGTCAGCGTGCGACCCGGACCCGCGGCGCAGATCGGCAAGTAGAGGTCCAGCAGCTCGCGGACCGTCGCGGGAACATCGTCGACCACCCGCCAGCCGCTCTCCGGGCACCAGCTAAGGGCCGCCGATCCCGAAGATCTCCGCAGCATGGTGCCAGGGTCTTCGACGAAGGTGGCGCGACCACCAGCATCCGCCGGACCTCGCACGGCTCGAGCCGACGCTCTCAGCAGGTCCCAGGCAGCCTCCACCGCCTCGGCGTCGGCATCCGTCGGTTGCATCGGCATGCGCACTGCCTCACCTCGCTCCAAGCTGCAATTCGCGAGCCTCTGCCTCACGTCGAGGGTCTCCGTTCGAGGTCGAAGGCACCGCAGTCTGCGCCGCCTCACCGTTGCTAGTTGACAGCGGGAACGAACCTTCATTCCGCGTCGTTGGTCGGAAGCAGGGTAACCTGGTCGCATCCTGGAACGGTGGGAGAGTGTTTTTGTTCTCCGCCGAAGGATGGGCCGATACCGAGGGAGCACCAAGCAAAGTGCCCAAGACACGACCCGATCTGCATGACGATCCAGAATCTCTGCTCACCGATCGCGCCATCCATGAGTTGAGGCGCGGCCGCGCCATCAGCGTCGACCATCTGTTGGTGGCAGCGGTGGAAATCCTCTCACCGTCCCTCGCCGAGCGCTTGCGTGCCTTGGATCCCCAATCGGTATCGCTGCTGCTGACCCGGGAGCGCGCCGCCGCCATGGGCTGGCCCACCGAGGGTCCCGAGCAGGATCTGGCCATACCGCTGTCACCGAAGCTCGACTGGCAGACGATTCGGGTGCTCGCGGGGGTCGGGGTCAACCCCTTGGAAGCGGCACGGTCCGGCTCCACAGGTACCCCGCGTGCTGCCGACGTGACGGCAGCATTGGCGCTCGCGCTCAGCAAGCAGGCGCGTCTCATCCCAGCGTTACTGGCGGTGCCGACGCCCACCCAGGGGCCACCACCCTCGGTGCTCGCGGTGTCGTCCAGGCAGCTGTCGTCTCTGCTGGACTCGGCACCGGTGGCTTTGTCGCGGATCAGCGAGGCTCGCGTGCCGCTGGCTGCCCACGAGGACTGCCGGTTGGTGCTGTTCCGTGATGCCCGCGTCGAGGGTGATCACGTGGCAGTGGTGATCGGTGACCCGGATCCATCGCAACCGGTGCGGGTGCGGGTGCATTCCGCCTGCCTCACCGGAGATCTCTTCGGCAGCCTGCGCTGCGATTGCGGCGACCAGCTGCGGGGCGCCGTCGACAGGATCGTTCGCGGAGGCAGCGGGGTGTTGCTGTACTTGGCCCAGGAAGGGCGGGGAATCGGCCTGGCCAACAAGCTGCGGGCCTACGCGCTGCAGGACACCGGGCTGGATACCTTCGACGCCGACATGCATCTCGGCTTTCGCAGCGACGAACGGGACTTCCGGGTGGCCGTGGCGATGCTCGATGATTTGGGCATTACTCAGGTGCGCCTGCTGACCAACAACGCCGACAAGGCACGAGCCCTTGCCGACGCCGGGATCTCGGTGGCCGGCCGGGAGACGCTGTCGGGCAGCCTCAACCCCCACAACGCCGGCTACCTGCGCGCCAAGTCCGAGCGGGCGGGCCATGTCTGCGCCGCCACCGAGCCGCCGGACTCCTGAAGGATGGAGTAACCAGGTGGGCTAGCGCCGGCAATACGCGCTAACGATCCCCGCTCGCCAGCACGCTCAAGGGCAGCTCGGCGGTCTCCCGCAGCAGGTCCAGCAGCCGCTCCGACAGGTAATCCACAAGCGCCGCCCCGCGACCCGCATCGGCCCCGGCCGCATTGCCGCAAGCCCCAGCCGGGTGCAAGTCCTGACTCATCCAGGCGAACCCGGCCGGACGTTCGGCGCCCAGAACTCCGCCCCGCTCGGCGAGCTCTGCGTTGAAGCCCCGAAAGTTTGCGAGTGACGCCTGGCGCACCAGGCCGGGTCGCAGGTGCAGCATCATTGAGGTCTCGATCTCGCCGCCGTGCAGCCCCAGCTCCACCTCGCTCGCTACGAACAAGCCGACCGGCATGCCCATCCGAAAGCTGTTGGCCCGCACCACCAGCATCGAGCATTCGACCCGCAGCCGCAGCGCGAGTTGGTCCACCAGCCCGGTCTGGCCGCCATGGCTGTTGAAAATAACGAGCTTGCGCAGTCCGGCACGCGCCACGCAGCGTCCGACCTGGAGCCAGTGCGCCAGCAGCGTTTCACTCGCCACACTGAGGGTTCCCGGAAAATCCGTGTGCTCCAGGCTGTCGCCCACGGTCATGGGCGGCAGCACCAGGACTGTGGGGCTGTGGCCGAGCCGTTGCAGCGTGCGCTCGACGATGCCGGCATTGATGATGGCATCGGTGGCGAGCGGCAGATGTGGCCCATGCTGCTCGATCGCGGCCGCCGGCAGCAGCGCGATGGTGCGCTGCGGATCCACGTCGACGAAATCAGTGGTGGTCAAGTCTTCCCAGTAACCGCTGGAGAGCATGAAGGCAGGTCCTCCAATCTCACGTAGGGGGCAACGGCAAGCTCACGCGCCATTCCTAGACCGCGGCCGGTGGTGGATTACGCTTTGCTAATCCACCCAAGAACTGGCCGCCACGCCAAGCAATTTGAGGACTCGCGGCTCACCGAGCATTCTCGGCACCTGGACGCCATCGGCTTCCTTGAACTCGAAGCCACCGCCTGTGACCAGATCCCTCACCATCGCCGTGGTCAGCACTTGACCCGGGCCGGCGGCAGCGGCCACGGCGGCTGCGAGTTTCGCCCCCGGGCCCTCCGGCCCTTCGCGTCCCACGCGAACTTCCGCGGTGTGGACGCCCACCCTGAGGCTGGCGTGGGCAGAGGTGAGCTCCAGGGCGCATCGTAACGCCCTGCTGGCGCTATCGAACAGCAACCAGGCCTGGTGACTGACCGGTGCCGCCAGGCGGCCTCGCCAGCGCGTGGCGGGCGCCTGCAGGGCCTCTACCAGAGCCGGCCGCCCCGGCGTCGCGTCCGGGCCGGGCGTGACCAGGAGCATGGTCGCCAATAGGCGCCCCGAGTGCGGTACCACCCCGGCGTCGGGCTCGGCCCGCACCGAGTGGAGGAACGCCAGGACCTCACTCATCATGGGCTGCAGGTCGCCGACGAACCACCAATGGTCCTCACCCGGGAGCTCCACCAGTCGCGCACCCGGGATACGCTCGGCC
>CAZLYT010000139.1:0-15571 GCA_964563515.1 uncultured Candidatus Competibacteraceae bacterium
GTGCGCAGATCCTCTTCCGCCGCTATCGGGTCGTCGCTCCCGATACGGCACAGGCCGCGCCCCTGGATGGCCCGAAGCTGCTGCGCCTTTTCGGTGCGGTTGACCCCCCGGGTATATTCGGAGATGCCTTCCTGGTAGCGCCCCGCTCGACACAGCATGTCGCCGTAGTTGATACGGGCCAGATGGTAGTCGTCGTCAAGGGCCAGAGCCCGTCGATAGTGACGTTCCGCCTGTTCGAACGTGCCAGCATCGGTGTAGAGCACGCCCAGCGCATTGTGCGCCTGCGGTATACGGTCGTCGAGGCTGATGGCCTTCTTCAGCTTGTCTTCGGCGAGATCCAGTCGCCCCCGCTGCATGTATTCGAGGCCAAGCTGCAGGTTGATAGCTGCTGCCTCTTGATTCTCGGGTGTCGCTGGCGCGTAGCCGCCGGTCCCTGCGCACCCGCCAAACAGCAGCAGGCCGGTAAAGAACAGCACTCGCATGATCATGGGGCCAGTAGCAGGCGCTCGGCGCGGTGCCGACGCCGGCTGCGATCATCGACTCGGCCAGCGAGCTGCCCACATGCCGCCGCGATGTCGTCACCCCTCGTGCGTCGCGTAATGGTGGTGATTCCCGCCTGCAGCAGAAGATCACGAAAGCGGTCGATGCGCGCCGGCGGCGAACGTCGGTAGTGAGTTCCTGGAAAAGGATTGAAGGGAATCAGGTTTACCTTCGATGGGATGTCGCCAATCAGACGAGCTAACTGTCGCGCCTGCTGGTCGCCATCGTTCAGTCCGTCGATCATGACGTACTCCCAAGTGATCCGACGACGGGCCGTCTGCCCGGCAAGATAGTGCCGACACGCCGCCATCAGTTCCCGGATCGGGTACTTGCGGTTCAGAGGCACCAGGTGGTTGCGCAACTCGTCGGTGGGGGCATGCAGCGACACCGCCAGGCTGACATCGCAGACCTCGCGCAGTCGGTGCAAGGCCGGCACCACACCAGAGGTACTCAAGGTGACCCTGCGCTTGGAGAGCCCGTAAGCGCAGTCGTCCAGCATCACGTTGATGGCACGGACCACGTTGTCGAAGTTGACCAGGGGCTCCCCCATGCCCATGAAGACTACGTTGCTGATCTCCAGGTCCGGCCGCAGCTCTCGCGCCAGCCATAGCTGGCCCAAGATCTCCGCCGAGGAAAGATTTCGGTTGAAACCCTGCTGGGCAGTGGCACAGAAGGTACAGTCCAGGGCGCAACCAACCTGAGAGGATATGCAAAGCGTATTGCGGCCGGGCTCCGGAATGAGGACGGTCTCGATGCTATTGCCCGTGTCGACGCGAATGAGCCACTTGCAGGTGCCATCGTCCGAGGCCTGTTGGTACACCACCTCGGGCAGGCGCAGGTCAGTTAGCTGCTGCAAACGTGTCCGCAGCGGCTTGGCGAGATCGGTCATGGCATCGAAGTCGCGCACTTGGCGGCGGTGTATCCATTGCAGAACCTGCCGGGCTCGGAAAGGTTTCTCGCCGAGGCTCACGAACAGCTGCTCCAGTCCGCCACGGTCCAAACCCAGCAAATTGGTTGATGCACCCTGATTCATGACTTCACCGAGTGCGCGGACAAATCTCGGTTTCCTCAAAAAAGAAGGCGATCTCCTGAAACGCCGTTTGCGGCGCATCGGATCCATGGACCGCATTCTGCTCCACGTTGTCGGCAAAATCGGCCCGGATGGTGCCCGCTGAGGCCTGTGCCGGATTGGTGGCGCCCATGACTTCGCGATTGCGCGCCACGGCATCCTCGCCTTCCAACACCTGCACCATCACCGGTCCGGAAACCATGAATTCCACCAGGTCATTATAGAAAGGCCGCTGCTTGTGAACGGCGTAAAATGCCATGGCCTGTTCACGGCTCAGATGCAACATCTTGGCGGCGACAATACGCAGTCCAACCCGCTCGAAACGGGTGTAGATCTCGCCAATGACATTCTTGGCTATGGCGTCTGGCTTGATGATGGACAGCGTACGTTCGACGGCCATGCGCTCGATACCTCCGGTACACCAAAACAAGGGACCCGCACGATCGGGCGCGAGTTTAGCATAAGGGCCTGCTCCGGCAACGCGCGCTAACCCTTTAGCGCGAAGCGGAATTCTGCCTGGCGCCGGCCTTCGGCGTTGCTCAGCTCCACAGTAGCGCGCCAGTCGCGGCGCCCAGACCAACACACTGGGAGCATGGCTTCGCCCGCCCATAGGCCGACGCCCTGGAGCGCGAGCGAAAAACGGTTGCGGCCCATGTCCATGCCCTCCATCTGAAACTCCACGGCCACCTCGGCGGCGCCAAGTCCGAGCAGGCGAACCTCCACGGTAAACGGCTCCAGGGCCCTCAGCTTGTTATCCGGCAGATGCAGGCTCAAGCCGCGTTGCTCTGTTCCCGCCAGGCAGGGCATGGCCCGCGGATCACAGCTTGCCTCGGTCGGCAGCCGCTCCGGGGTGCTGATCTCCTGACCGCAGGCTCCGAGCAGGCTCGCGGTCGCCAGCCCCATGCAGAGCATCCGTCGGTCCCAGAGCCTCAAGCCGGCCATTGGTCGAACAGCCCGCGGGCACCCAGCGCCCTGGCGGTTTGCAGATCGTAGCCGGACGCGGCCGTCAAATAGAACGGAATCGACCGGGCGGGGGGTGTGTCCACCACAACCAGGCTACAGCCCAGCTCCCGTGCGCGCTGCACGTCGGTGTCGTGGTCGCAAGTCGCCGCCAACCGGCCCCCATCCGGCAAGGCTGACGGTTGGCGCAACGAAGCGGCCGATAGATGCCACCCCATGGCCCCTGCCGGCTGTTCGGCCAAGGGCTGGCCGGCACGCAGCAGCTCGGCCCCCATCGCCCGGCACACACACTCGCAACGCAGGAGCTGGCGGCAATCGCCATCCGCCGGCACTGCGAATAGTCGGCGGCCGGTCGCCATCGCCGCCCTCAACGCCTCGGGAGCAGCCTGCGCGAGGAAGGTGTAATGCTGCGGCAACTGCAGGGCCTCGATGATCGGCAGGTCAGCGGCAGGGAAGGGCCGCGATGAAAGTCGAGCCACGGCCAGCCAATCCAGCGGTTGTCCTTCCCGACCCTGGGGTCGGCCTCGGTAACGAACTACCTCCCAGGTATCGAGCAGCACGCTTCGGTCACGGTAGTGGTAGCGCACCTCCAGCAAAGGGTTGGCGGACTCGACCTCCACGCCGAGTTCCTCTTCCAGCTCGCGGGCGAGGGCGGCGGCCACGTCTTCATGATCATCCACCTTGCCGCCCGGGAACTCCCAGAGTCCGCCCTGGTGACTCCCCGGCGCCCGCCTGGAGATCAGCACCCGACCCGAGGGATCGCGCAGCACACCGACGGCCACATGGATGCACGGTCGCGGCTGGCCCTGAGCCATATCAGGCCATGCTCCCTACTGCAGGCCAACAGCCCGTGACCGGCGGCTCAGGAGCGATAGTCGGCGTTGATGGAGACGTAGTCGTGGGACAGGTCACAGGTCCAAATTTCGGCCTCCGCGCCGCCGCGGTGCAACACTACGGTGACGACGATCTCGGATCGGGCCATGACCTGGGCACCGAGCTCCTCCTGGTAGTCGGGATTGCGACCGCCGTGCCGCACCACCAGCACGTCGTCGAGCAAAATGTCCACTCGCTCGATATCGAGATTCGGCAGGCCCGCCCGGCCCGTGGCGGCCAGAATGCGGCCCCAGTTCGCATCTGAGGCATAGAAGGCGGTCTTGACCAGGGGCGAGTGGGCAATGCTGTAGGCCACCCTTCGGCACTCCTCGGTGTCGCGTCCCTCCCGCACCCGCACCCTTATGAACTTGGTGGCGCCCTCTCCGTCCCGGACCACCGCCTCCGCCAGATCCTCGCAGACCTGCGCCACCGCTTCGGCGAGGATGGCACCGGCCTCCGTGTCCAGATCTGCAATCGTTGCGTTGCTCGCGGCGCCGGTGGCGACCAATACGCAGGCGTCGTTGGTGGAAGTGTCGCCGTCGATGGTAACGCGATTGAACGACCGAGCCAGGCTTCGATCGAGGATGGCCTGCAAGGCGGGGCACTCAACCTGCGCATCGGTGGCAACGAAAGCCAGTAGCGTCGCCATGTCCGGACAGATCATGCCAGCACCCTTGGCCATTCCGGTCACCGTTGCCGAGTGATCACCCAGAGCGACGCTACGGCTGAATAACTTGGGGCGGGTATCGGTGGTCATGATCGCCCGCGCGGCGCGATCCCAGCCATCCGCTGCAAGGGCATCCCGAGCGGCGGGCACGCCGTCGCCGAATCGCGCCACTGGCAGCTGCTCGCCGATGACGCCGGTGGAGAATGGAAGCACCGCCTCGGCGTCGCACCCAAGTGCATTCGCAGCCAAGCGGCAGCAGTGACGGGCCGCCTCCAGACCCGCCGCGCCGGTGCCGGCGTTGGCGTTGCCGGCATTGATCAACAGCACTCTCGGGTTGCCGCTGGCCAGATGCTCCGCCGCCACCACGACCGGTGCCGCCCGGAACGCGTTGCGGGTGAAAGCGGCCACTACCGCGCTGCCTCCAGCCAGCTCCATCAGCACCACGTCGTCGCGCTCGCGATAGCGGATGCCCGCAGCCGCCGTGCCGAGCCGAACACCGGCAACCCCTAGCGACGGCTGCAACAGATCAGGCACCGACTCAGCCCAGCCGGCCGTGGCAATGTTTGAACTTCTTGCCCGAGCCGCAGGGACATGGCTCGTTACGCCCGACCTTGCGTCCCTCCCTGACGAAAGGCTGGGGCGCAGGCGCCTGGGCCTGCCGCGGCGCGCGACCGACTACAGCTTCGCCGCCAGCTTCTGCCAGCGCGGGCTCCGGAGCCGGCGCCGGTTGCTCCAAGGCCGACACTTCATCGTGCCGGTAGCTGAAATTCTGCTCTGGCAACGGTTCGCGGCGGGGCACGGCCGCTTGCGGCGGCGCCTCGCGCTGGAATTGCACCCGCGCCAGCACGCTCACGACTTCCTGCTTGATGCGCTCCAGCATGGCCCCGAACATCTCGAAGGCTTCGCGTTTGTACTCTTGCTTGGGATTCTTCTGAGCGTAGCCCCGCAGGTGGATGCCCTGGCGCAGGTAATCCATGGCGGCCAAGTGCTCCTTCCAGTGTCCGTCCAGCACCTGCAGCATGATCCCCTTCTCGAACTGCCGCATGAGCGGGCTGCCGATCTGGGCCTCCTTGGCGCTCATGACCTCGTCCAAGGCCTCGATGATGCGCTGACGCAGCGGCTCCTCGTGGAGCTCGTCGTCCGCGTCCAACCAGCCCTGGACGTCCAGCTTGAGCCCGAGCTCCTTCTCCAGAGCCTCCGTCAGGCCGGGCACGTCCCAGGTTTCCTCCAAGCTCTGGGGCGGCACGTAACGGTCAATGACGGCGCTGACCACGTCACGCCGCATGGCATCGACAGTGTCCTGGATGTCCTCCGCCGAGAGCAGCTCATTGCGCTGTTCGTAGATCACCTTGCGCTGGTCGTTGGCGACGTCGTCGTACTCCAGCAGCTGCTTGCGGATGTCGAAGTTGTGGGCTTCCACCTTGCGCTGGGCGTTTTCGATGGCCCGGGTCACCCAGGGGTGCTCGATAGCTTCCCCCTCCTCCATGCCAAGCTTCTGCATCAGCCCCGAGACCCGCTCAGAGGCGAAGATGCGCATCAAGTTGTCCTGCAACGACAGATAGAAACGGCTGCTGCCAGGGTCGCCCTGGCGGCCGGACCGACCCCGGAGCTGGTTGTCGATGCGGCGGGACTCATGGCGTTCGGTGCCGACGATGTGAAGCCCGCCGGCTTCGATCACGGTACGGTGGCGCACCTGCCAGCCGCCGCGCGCCGCCTCGACCTGCTCTGCGCCCGCTTCCTCGCCGAGGCCGTCGAGCTCGGCCTGCAGGCTGCCCCCAAGCACGATGTCGGTGCCGCGACCGGCCATGTTGGTGGCAATGGTCACGCTCCCCGGCCGCCCGGCCTGGGCGACGATCTCCGCCTCCCGCTCGTGCTGCTTTGCATTCAGCACCTCGTGGGGAATCTTCTCTTGCATCAGCAATCCCGAGAGCAGCTCGGAGGTCTCGATGGAGGTGGTGCCCACCAGCACCGGCTGGCCGCGACCGTGGCAGTCGCGGATGTCATCGGCTATAGCGGCGAACTTGTCCGCTTGGCTCAGGTACACCAGGTCGCCCATGTCGTCTCGGATCATCGGCCGGTGGGTCGGGATCACCACCACCTCGAGGCCGTAGATCTGCTGGAATTCGAAGGCCTCGGTGTCGGCGGTGCCGGTCATTCCGGACAGCTTGGAGTACAGGCGAAAGTAGTTCTGGAAGGTGATCGAGGCCAGGGTCTGGTTCTCGTTCTGCACCCGCACCTGCTCCTTGGCCTCGATGGCCTGGTGCAAGCCGTCAGACCAGCGCCGACCCGGCATGGTGCGTCCGGTGAACTCGTCGACGATCACTACCTCACCGTCCCGAACGATGTATTCCACGTTGCGGTGGTACAGCACGTGGGCCCTCAGGCAGGCATTCAGACAGTGCAGCAGCCCTAGATTGGAGGGCTCATACAGGCTTTCGTCTTCGTTGAGGAGGCCGGCCTGCTCGAGGATCTCCTCCACATGCTGATGACCTTCCTCGGTCAAATAGACCTGACGCACCTTCTCGTCGACGCTGTAGTCTCCGGGCCCTTCCTCCTCTTGCTGTCGGGACAGCTGGGGCACCAGCACCATCACGCGCTGGTAGATCTCGGCGCTGCCCTCGGTGGGGCCGGAGATGATCAGGGGCGTGCGGGCCTCGTCGATCAGGATCGAGTCGACCTCATCGACGATGGCGAAGTTGAGATCGCGCTGCACCTGCTGCTCGCGGCTGAACGCCATATTGTCGCGCAGGTAATCGAAGCCGAATTCGTTGTTGGTGCCGTAGATGATATCGGCGGCATAGGCCTCGCGCTTGGCCTGCGGCGCCATGCCCGGCACCACGACCCCCACACTCATGCCCAGGAAGTTGTAGATCCGCCCCATCCACTCGGCGTCGCGTCGGGCCAAGTAGTCATTGACGGTGATAATGTGTACACCGCGACCGGACAAGGCATTGAGATAGGCCGCCAACGTGGCTACCAAGGTCTTGCCCTCACCGGTGCGCATCTCGGCTATCTTGCCCTGGTGCAGCACCATGCCACCGATCAACTGGACGTCGAAGTGACGCATCTCCAGCACGCGCTGCCCGGTCTCCCGTACCACGGCAAAAGCCTCGGGCAAGAGGTCATCGAGTGCCTCGCCGCCCGCGACCCGTTGCCGAAACTCGTCGGTCTTGGCCCGCAATTCTGCGTCGGAGAGTTTCTGGATGTCGGGTTCCAAGGCGTTGATATTGGCCACGGTCTTGCCCATGGCCTTGACCAGCCGCTCGTTGCGACTACCGAATACTTTGGTGAAGAGCTTGGTGACCATGTCGGGGGATAGAACCTCCGCGGGCCGGCCGCGGCAAATGAGGGATGATACCGAAAAGAGTTGGCGGTTTCGCGCCGCCGCGTCCTACGCTAGCGTGCGTCAAGATCGGCCCGATAGTCGGGCAGACTCCTACGGTCCCGGAGCTTCGCTGGTATGACAGCTCGCCGCCTGCATCAGATCCTGAGCGACCGCCACAGCGGCCTGAATCGACTACAGGTGGAAGCCGAACGCCTCGCGACGCTGAACCGACGGCTCTACGAGCTGCTGCCACCGCCTCTGCACGAACACGTGCGACTAGTGGCCGCCGGGCCGGATCGTGTCGCGCTACGGGCCAGCTCCGCCGCCTGGCTAACGCGGCTGCGCTTTCAGCTGCCTCAGGTGAAGCGCCTATTGCGGGAGTCGCTGGGTATGAAGGCACGCCGGGTGGAAATTGCAGTATTGCATCGCAGCTTTGCGCCGGCCGTGCCCCCTCGCGAAGCGCTTGGCATGAGCGCCGCCGCCCGGCGTTCCCTGGAGCGGGCGGCCGACATCAGCGGTGACGAGGAACTCGCGCGGGCACTGCGCCGGCTGGCCTCTCGAGGGCGGAAGGCCTGAAGACTCCGTACATCAGACTTGCGCCGGGCGCCTAGCCACCCACCTGATGGGCTGGGTGCAGATAGGAGATCGGTGCGTTCTTCTCGTCCTGAAATACCACCTCTTCCCAGGCTGTCTTATCGGCGACCAGAGCGCGCAGCAGACGGTTGTTGAGCTCGTGACCGGACTTGAACCCGTGAAAGCTGCCGATCAGGCTGTGGCCGAGTAGGTATAGATCCCCAATGGCGTCGAGAATCTTGTGCTTGACGAACTCATCGTCATATCGCAGCCCGTCCTCGTTGAGAATGCGGTAATCATCCACCACCACAGCATTGTCCAGGCTACCGCCCAGCGCCAGATTACGATCCCGCAGCGACTCGATTTCGCGCATGAAGCCAAAGGTGCGGGCCCGGCTCACTTCTTTTAGGAACGAGGTGGTGGAGAAGTCGATCTCCGCCCGCTGCGAGCGGCTCTTGAAGACCGGATGGTCAAATTCGATGGTGAAGCCGACCTTGAAGCCCTCGAAAGGATCGAAGCGCGCCCATTTGTCGCCTTCCTCTACCACCACCACCCGCTTGATGCGGATGAACCGCTTTTGGGCGTTCTGTTCCTCGATGCCGGCGGATTGAATCAGAAACACGAAAGGACCGGCACTACCATCCATGATGGGAACCTCCGGCGCCGACAAATCCACATAGGCGTTGTCGATGCCAAGTCCAGCGAAGGCAGACAGCAGGTGCTCCACCGTCGAAATTCGACAGCCTCCCCCCACCAAGGTGGTCGACAGCTGGGTGTCGCCCACGTTGTTGGGAGTCGCGGTGATTTCCACGGGCGGCGTCTGGTCTACGCGCCTGAACACGATACCGGTGTCTGGAGCCGCAGGCCTCAGGGTCAGATAAACCTTCTCGCCGGTATGCAATCCGACGCCGGTTGCCCGTATGACATTCTTCAGGGTGCGCTGCCTGATCATGAGAACCTCGGCTCAATTCGCGCGATCGACCGTCACGGTAACTGGCGTGTCACACCGTGGACCTATCGTGCTATTCAGGCCCATTTTGCTCCGGCCCCCAGTAAACGCTGAATCAGGGCCCCGACGTAGAACACGGCCAAGCTGACGGCAGTCGCCCCGCTACAGGGTAACAGCGCGAAATCGGGGCGCTATTCTCGGTACATTCGTACTGGAAGTAAACCTTACGGCCCTGGCGCCCCGCCTTCGCCCAGCTCGACTCAATCCGCCTGGCGCCGCAGGAATGCGGGAATGTCCAGGTAGTTGAGGTTCTTCGAAAACCCGCCACCACCACCCGCGGTCACTACCCGCTGCTCGGGCACATTCGATTCACTGCGGTAGCTGGTTGTCGCTTCGTGCTCCTCGGTTTCGACCGGCGCGTCACCACCCACCACTTGGCGACTGACCAGACGGACCGGCCGCGCCGTGTCTTTGGGCTTCTCCATGGGACGGCGCTCGGCAATACCTGTGGCGACGATGGTCACCCGCAAGTCTTCCTGCATGTCCGGGTCGATCACGGTGCCGACCACCACGTTGGCGTCCTCCGCCGCGAGCTCCTGTACGATGCCGCCCACCTCGTCGAACTCACCCACCGACAGCGTCGGTCCGGCGGTCACGTTGACCAGCAGCCCTCGGGCGCCGGCCAGATTCACGTTCTCCAGCAGTGGGCTGTTGATGGCCGCTTCGGCGGCGTCGCGGGCCCGGCTTTCGCCGGTTGCAGTGCCGGTGCCCATCATTGCCATGCCCATCTCCGACATCACGGTGCGCACGTCGGCAAAGTCGACGTTGATATAGCCGGGACGGGTGATAAGCTCGGCGATGCCTTGGACCGCGCCTCGCAGCACTTCATTGGCGACCCGGAAGGCATCCATCAGCGTCATCTGCCGCCCCAGGACGCTCAGCAGCTTTTCGTTGGGAATGGTAATCAGGGAATCCACGTGCAGGCTCAGCTCGTCGATGCCGCGCATGGCCACGGCCATGCGCCGCTTACCCTCGAAGGGGAACGGCTTGGTCACCACGGCTACCGTCAAGATCCCCATCTCGCGAGCCACCTGCGCTACCACCGGCGCCCCCCCGGTCCCGGTGCCGCCACCCATGCCGGCGGTGATGAACACCATGTCGGCACCCTGCAGCACCTCCTGCAGTCGATCGCGATCCTCCATGGCCGCTTGCTTGCCCACTTCCGGGTTGGCGCCAGCGCCAAGACCCTTGGTCACCGAGTTGCCGAGCTGAAGCAGGGTCCGTACTCCCAGGCTCGACAGGTGTTGGGCGTCTGTGTTGGCGCAGATGAAGTCCACGCCGTCGATAGCCGTCTCGACCATGTGCTGCACGGCATTGCCGCCGCCGCCGCCGACACCGATCACCTTGATCTCGGCGCTGTCGCCGCAAGTATCCATTAACTCAAACATGGCTATTGCCTCCTCTCTGCTCTTCGCTTTGCGCCGGCGTGACCGGCGCCCTCAGAAGCTGCTCTGAAACCAGCCCCGCATTCGTGCCCAGATACCTCGCGCATCCCCCTCGGTCACCGTATCGGTGGCACGGCCGCGGTTCATCTGTCCCAGCAGCAGTAGCCCGACGCCGGTGGAGTAGATGGGATTGCGCATCACCTCACTCATGCCGCTGATGTTCTGCGGCATGCCCACCCGTACCGGCATGTGGAACACCTCCTCGGCCAGCTCGACCGAGCCCTCCATGCGCGCACTGCCGCCGGTGAGCACAATGCCGGCGGCAATCATTTCCAGGTGCCCGCTGCGCTGGAGCTCGTCGCGCACCAGCTCGAACAGCTCGGCATAGCGCGGCTCCACCACTTCGGTCAGGGTCTGCCGTGACAGGCGCCGCGACGGCCGGTTGCCGACGCTGGGCACCTCGATGCTCTGCTCCGGGCTTGCGAGCTGGGTCAGGCAGCAGGCGTACTTGATCTTGATGTTCTCGGCGTGCTGCGTCGGGGTGCGCAGCGCCACCGCAATGTCGTTGGTGACCTGATCACCAGCGATGGCAATAACGGCGGTGTGGCGGATGGCGCCCTGGGTAAACACCGCGATGTCGGTGGTGCCGCCACCGATGTCCACCAGGCAGACACCAAGCTCCTTTTCGTCCTCGGTGAGCACCGCCTGGGCTGAAGCCAGCTGCTCCAGATGAATGTCGTCTACCTCGAGGCCGCAACGGCGGACGCACTTAACGATGTTCTGCACCGCGCTTACGGCACCGGTGACCATGTGCACCTTGGCCTCCAGGCGCACTCCCGACATACCCACCGGCTCACGGATGCCGTCCTGGTCGTCGATGATGAATTCCTGGGGCAGGATATGGATCACCCGCTGGTCCGCCGGGATCGCCACCGCGCGGGCGGCGTCGATGACCCGATGCACGTCGCCGGCGTGGACCTCCTGGTCGCGGATGGCAACGATGCCGTGGGAATTGAGGCTGCGGATGTGGCTGCCGGCGACGCCGGTGATCACCGAGCGGATCTCGCACCCGGCCATCAGCTCCGCCTCCTCGACGGCGCGTTGGATCGACTGCACGGTGGACTCGATGTTCACCACCACGCCTTTTTTGAGACCCCGCGAGGGTTGCGAGCCGATCCCCATTACCTCGACCGCGGCATCGCCTCGCGGCTGGCCGACGATGGCCACCACCTTCGAGGTGCCGATGTCCAACCCGACCAACAGGTTTCGCTCCGCTTTCTTCGCCATCGCAGCGGCGCCCCTCAGCCCTGTTCTGGCAGCGGCGCTTTCCAGCGCACGCTGAAGCCGTTGGCATAGCGCAGATCGACGCCCACGATGTCCTCGGTGCGATCCGTCAGCGCGCGGCGGTAGGCCGCGCAGAAACGCTTCAATCGGGAGTCGAACTGGTGCCGCCCCAACAGCAGCGTGGGGCCACTGCGCAACACCAGGGTGCGCGCACCGCGCACGTCCTGGTGTAGCTCGGCGAGAGCTAAGCCGACCGCGGCCAGCTGTCGCCGGGCCTGTAGGTAGCTCTCGAGCAGGACTTGCTCACTACCCGGGGGCCCCTGCAGCCGGGCCAGGTCAGCGTCGTCCTGCAGCCGCCCGAAGAAGCGCTGACCGCGCTGATCCAGCAGCTGGTTGTCATTCCAGCGCACCAGCGGTCGGCGCTCCTCGACTCGCACCTGCAGGGTGTCCGGCCAGCGCCGGGTCACCACTGCCCGCGCTACCCAGGGCTGAGCTTCCAGTACCGACCGCACCCGCGCCACCGGCACCTGCAGGAAGCTGCCTCCGGTGAATTGGGTCAACGCCGCCTTGAGCTCGTCCCGGGGCGTGTGCTCGAGCGTGCCTAGCAGCTCGATCCGACGCAGCGGCAGGTTGGTAGGATCGAGCAGCCAGCGACCACCCACCCAGCCGCCGGTGACCACCAGGGCCAGCAGCAGGGTGATCAGTGCACGCCCCAGCAGTCTCATCCGTGGCTGCCCCCGCGTGGATCGAAGCTGGTCTCGAGAATGCGCCAGACCAGCTCTTCGAAGCTGACGCCGGCCACCCGCGCCGCCATGGGCACCAGGCTGTGGTCAGTCATCCCGGGCACAGTATTGACCTCCAGCAACCGGGGCTTGCCGTCTGCGTCCAACATCAGGTCGACCCGACCCCAGCCCTGGGCCCCGACGGCATCGAAGGCCCCCAACACCAGCTCGCGCAGTGGGCGCTCCGCGGCCGGGTCGAGGCCGCAGGGGCAGATGTAGCGGGTATCGTCGCGCAGATACTTGGCGGCGTAGTCGTAGAACCCCTCGGCGGCCTCGAGCTTGATCAGCGGCAGCGCCTGACCCTGCAATACGCCGCCGGTATATTCGGCGCCGGGAAGCCAGGTCTCGACCAGCACCTCGGCGTCATAGCGGGCGGCGTCGCGGTAGGCGCTGGCCAGGTCATCGGCATCATCGGCGCGGGCAGTGCCGACGCTGGAACCTTCGCGCACCGGCTTTACCATCACTGGCAGTCCGAGCTCGGTGCCGGCGCCGAGGGCCTCGTCCATGCTGCGAGCAACCCTGAACTCGGCGCTCGGCAGGCCCATTCCGCGCCACAGCTGCTTGCATCGCAGCTTGTCCATTGCCAGCGCGCACCCCAGGACGCCGCTGCCGGTGTAGGGGATTCCCAGCGCCTCGAGCGCTCCCTGCAGCACGCCATCCTCGCCGCCGCGTCCATGCAGCACGATGAAGACCCGGTCGAAGCCGCCGTCGAGCAAGGGCCGGATCAAATCCTGCCCCACCTCCACCCGGTGCGCATCGACGCCGGCCCGTTGCAGACCGGCAAGCACCCGGCTGCCACTGTTGAGCGAAACCTCGCGCTCGGCGGAGGTGCCGCCCATGACCACCGCCACCCGGCCAAATGCCACGGCATCCTCGAACCTGCGGGGCGCCAATTGGATCGCCATGGGATCGCTTGTCGTGCTCATGTCTCTGTCCCCTTTGGGAGCCCCGACGCCGCCAACCGCTTGGCCACTTGTCCAATGTCCCCGGCACCAGCGGTGAGCAGCACGTCGCCGTCCTGGAGCAGGTCGACGAGCACGCTGGGAAGCTCGGCGAGCTCCTCGACGAACACCGGATCCAGATGGCCGCGGCTGCGGATGGCGCGCGCCAGCGCCCGCCCGTCAGCGCCCACGATGGGTTCCTCGCCGGCCCCGTAGACCTCGGTGAGCACAGTGGCATCGGTAGTGGACAAGACCCGAGCGAAGTCATCGAGCAGATCCCGGGTGCGGGTGTAGCGATGGGGCTGGAAAGCCAGCACCAGGCGGCGCTCCGGCCAGCCGCTTCGAACCGCGTCGATCACCGCTTCCAGCTCCCGGGGGTGGTGGCCGTAGTCGTCGATGAAAAGCACCTCGCCGCCGCCGCGGGGTGATAGCGAGGGATAGCGGTGAAAGCGCCGGCCGATCCCGGCGAACTGGGCCAGGGCTCGCTGCATGGCGGGAATGTCGATCCCCAGGTCGTGGGCGATACCCACCGCCGCCAGCGCGTTGAGAATGCTGTGTCGGCCCGGGAGGTTGAGGGTCGCCGGAAAGCTCCCACCAGAGTCAGGAAGATGCACCGTAAAGGTGCTTTGCATGCCCTGGTGGCGGATATCGGTGGCTCGCAAGTCGCAGTCGGTGTCGGTGCCGTAGGTCAGCACCGGACGGCCGACCGCCTGCACCATGGCGCGCAACTCCGGGTCGTCCAGGCACAACACCGCCAGGCCATAGAACGGCAGGTGATGTAGGAACTCGAGGAAGGCGTCCCGCAGGCGCTGAAAGTCGCCACCGTAGGTTCCCAGATGGTCCGCGTCGATGTTGGTGACCACGGCGATCATGGGCTGCAGGTACAGAAATGACGCGTCGCTTTCGTCGGCCTCCGCCACCAGGTAGCGCCCGCCTCCCAAGCGGGCATTGGTGCCGGCGCTGTTCAGCAAACCACCGATGACGAAGGTCGGATCGAGGCCACCCTCGGCCAGAAGGCTGGATACCAGGCTGGTGGTGGTGGTCTTGCCGTGGGTACCGGCTACGGCGATGCCGTAGCGGAAGCGCATGATCTCCGCCAGCATCTGCGCCCGTGGCACCACCGGCACGCGATCGGCGTGGGCGGCACGCACCTCTGGGTTGGTAGCGGCCACCGCGCTCGACACCACCACCACGTCGGCGCCGGCGATATTGCGCTCGGCGTGGCCCAAGGTGATGCGGGCACCCAGCGACCGAAGTCGCGCCAGATTGGGTCCCTCCCGCAGATCCGAGCCACTCACTCGATAGCCCAGGTTGCAGAGCACTTCGGCAATACCTGCCATGCCAGCGCCGCCGATCCCCACCAGATGGATCCGCCGGATGCGTCGCATGGCCGCGACGCTGTCCCGAGTGGGCGGCGCGGTGCCACGATCTGGAGGACCTGGTTCAACGGGCATGGCGCAGAGCCTCCTCCGCCACCCGTTCGGCGGCGTCCGTGCGCGCCAGGGCGCGGGCGGCCTCAGCCATGGCCACCCGTCGACCGGCGTCGGCGGCGAGCTCCTGCAGGAGCGCCGCCAGGCGTTGCTCGGAGAGCTCCGCCTGGGGTACCAATAGCGCCGCCCCGGCGTCGGCCAGAAAGCGCCCATTGGCGGTCTGGTGGTCATCGACCGCGTGGGGAAACGGCACCAGGATCGAGGCCACACCGGCCGCGGCGAGCTCGGAAATGGTCAGGGCACCGGCGCGACAGACCACCAGATCGGCCCAGGCGTAGGCCTCCGCCATATCGTCGATGAAGGGACAGATCGTGGCCTCGATCTTGGCCTCGCAATACGCATCCCGGGCGACGGCGAGCAGGTGCTCTCCCGCCTGATGGCGGACCTGGGGCCGCTGCTCTCGCGGCAGGAGCGCCAACGCCCGGGGCACGAACTGATTGAGTGCCAACGCCCCCTGGCTACCGCCCAGCACCAGCAGCCGCCAGCCCTCGCGGCGGCTGTCGCGGCGCTCGGCGGGCGCGGGCAGTGCACAGATGTCAGCACGCACCGGATTGCCCACCACAACCGGCTTCAGCCGCTGCGGGAAGCTGCCCGGGAATGCCTCGAACACCACGCAGGCGAAGCGCGCCAGCAAACGATTGGTCCAACCGGCGATCGCATTCTGCTCGTGCAC
>CAZLYT010000140.1:0-6840 GCA_964563515.1 uncultured Candidatus Competibacteraceae bacterium
GGCTGCCAGGCAATCGCCACAAATGCCGTAGAGCGTGTGGGCGTGGTCCGACAAGGCAAATCCATGGGACTCCGCCACCGCCCGCTGCTGCTGCTCTATGGCATCATCGTAGAACTCCACCACCTTGCCACAACGCACGCACACCAGGTGGTCGTGATGCCCGCCCTGATCCAGCTCGAAGACCGATTGATTGCTCTCGAAATGGTGACGCTTGACCAGGCCCGCAGATTCGAACTGGGTGAGCACGCGGTAAACCGTAGCCAGCCCAACCTCTTCGCCGCCTTCCAGTAGCATGCGGTACAGATCTTCGGCGGTAACGTGCTGGTCCGCGTGCGTAACCAGCATCTCCAGAATCTTGAGACGTGGCGCGGTGACCTTGAGCCCTACTTTGCGTAACTCGCTCTCACCCGTCACCTAGACCTCCAACCGTGCGCACCTGCCAGTACTCCGGTATCATCACCCGCAGTCTAGTGGAGGCGGTCGGTCAGCGGCAAATGACGAGGATTCTTATTTGCGTGTGCCTGCTCGCAGCCGGTGCCGGCTGTAGCCTGTTGGCGCCCCATCGATTGACAGTGAATCAGGGCAACATCCTGGAACAGGAACAGCTTGAGCGGCTATCGGTGGGCATGACCCGCGACCAGGTCCAGTTCCTGCTGGGCACGCCCTTGGTCTCCGATCCGTTCCATCAAGAACGCTGGGACTACATCTACAGCATCCAGAATGGTTTCAGTCCTCGAGTGCAACGCCGCGTCACCCTCGGGTTCGCGGGAGATTTCCTTGCCAGCATCGAGGGCGACCTGGACCCCGCCAGCGCCGAGCCCCTGCGCGAGGCGCACGAGCGCGACGAGCGCGCCGAGATACGGCGGGTACAGGGCGAAATCGAATAGCTCAATCTCCGCTATCCAACGGCCCGGCGCCACCCTTGCGAGTGGGTTTGCCCTCCGCTGCACGCCGGCGACGTATCTCCTTGGGATCGGCGATCAACGGGCGATAGATCTCGACTCGGTCGCCGGCGCGCAGTGCGCTTGTGCTCTTGGTGAGCTTGCCGAAGATGCCGACCTTGCTCTTGGACAGGTCGATCTCGGGAAAGCGGTCCCTGATCCGAGACGCCTCGATGGCCTCCGCCACGCTGGTGCCAGCAGTGACCTCCAGGGACAAGACGACCTGCTCGTATGGGCGCGCATAGGCCACCTCGACGCTGATGAGGGGTGCCTCAGCCATACACGTCTGATGCCCTTCGGCAGAACGCGTCGACCAGGTTGTTGGCGATCTGGTGGAACACCGGCCCTATCAAGCGGCTGGTCAAGGCGCCGGCGAACTCGAAATCCAGATCCAACGTCACCTTGCAGGCATCATCGCGCAGGGCGTCGAAGCGCCAGTAGCCATCCAGGCGCCGGAACGGCCCCTCCACCAGCCGAATCTCCATCATCTTGTTGCGCTGCAGCCGATTCAAGGTGGTGAAAGACTTCTGCAGAGGCCCCTTGGAGATCTCGATGGTGGCCCGCACTTCGTCCGCATCCCGAAACTGCACTCGCGTCGACCGGCACCAAGGCAGGAAATGTGGATAAGCCTCGATGTCATTGACCAGGCCGAACATCCGTTCCGCCGAATGAGGCACCAGGGCCTGTCTCTTCACACTAGCCATTGCTCTCCCAGTGCTGACTGTCCATTTTCCGGGGAAGTGCTGGGCCACACCTACAACAGTAGCCGCTCCACCTCCGCCACCAGCCCACTGCTGATCAGTAACACCGAGCCCGCAAGCAGTGGCGCCAGGTAGCGGGCCGTCGCGCGCCAGCAGATGAAGCCCAAGCGACCCATGCCTACCGTCGCCGCCTCGGGTGTTGGTCCGAGTACCCAAGCCCCATGCAGCAATATCAACAATGCGGAGATGGGCATCAGCAGGTGGCTACTCATGAACTCTAGTAGCTCATAGACGCGTTGACCCAGAATGCGTTGTTCGGACCACAGGTTGAATGACAGCAGCGCCGCCACGCCGAGCAGCCACCAGATGGTGCCGGCTATTGCAGCGGCGCGACGCCGGCTCGATCCACTGACGCTGGTAATGGACGCCACCAGCACTTCGGCGAGGCCTAGCATGCTGCCCAAGGCGATCAGGCACGCCGTCACAAACAGCAACGTGGTCATCATGTGCGCATCCGGCAAGGCGCTGAGCGCCACTAGCGCCCGCTCGAACACCAGTCTGGATCCCCCGTCCGGAACCAGTCCAGCCTCCAGAATGGGCGGGGTGAGCGCGAGCAACGCCAACAGGGTTGCGATGACGTCGATTGCCACCACGCCCAACGCAAGGCGCGGTAGCGAGGACGCCGGTGGCAAGTAGGCGGCGAGTACAGTCGCCACCCCGAGCCCTGCCATCAGACTGAAAAAACTCAGCCTGGCTGCATTCCACACGCCGAACAGGCTGAGCCGCGAGAAGTCCGCGGTGAAGAGCTCCCCCGCGAACTGCATGAAGCCGTCACCCCGGGCGGCGTGCAGGGTCAGAGCGAGCAGGGCCAGCGACAACAACACCAGTGAGCACCCGGCCACGGGCTGCAGGCCGACTCGCAACGGCCGGGCCGCAACGGCAACTACCCCCAGAGTTGCCAAGGTGTGCCAGGCCAGGCTGCGCTCCGGGTCCGTCACCAGCGCACTGAAGATGCTGACTGCACCCTGCGGGGTCACATTGACCAGGGCGCCCCCCAAGGCCCGCGCCAGATAGGCCAGCAACCACCCGGCCACCACGCTGAAGTAGGCCAGCACGATGGTGGCGGCAACCACCGCGAGCCAGCCTGCGGCGCCCCAGAGCCTGGCGGCGCGCAGGTTTGTCGCCGCGGCCTGCAGCGCTCGCGGCGGCGGGCCGCCGCCCCGACGCCCTAAGGCCATCTCGGCCAGTAGGATGGGCAGAGCCCCTAGCACGAGCCCGATCAGGTATACCAGCAAGAAGGCGCCGCCACCTTGGCTCAGCACGAACTGGGGCAGGCTCCACAGGTTACCGAGCCCGACCACCGCGCCTCCGGTCACGGCAATGAAGGCTACAGGCCCCGACCAACGACTCGCCGTCACCGCCGTCCTCCCCCGCTCACGGCGCGGCCATGGTAACCGCTGGTGTTCCCTGTCCTATAA
This sequence comes from uncultured Candidatus Competibacteraceae bacterium, assembly GCA_964563515.1. Classification (GTDB taxonomy): domain Bacteria; phylum Pseudomonadota; class Gammaproteobacteria; order Competibacterales; family JAHEDQ01; genus CAZLYT01. Next base: position 3,121 of record CAZLYT010000140.1, read on the forward strand.
TCCCGCGCCATGGCCAAGAGCAAAGCAAAAGTCGGCGACAATAGCATCGCCCTGAACAAGAAAGCCTTTCACGACTTCCACATCGACGAGCAATTCGAGGCGGGCCTTGCGCTGATGGGATGGGAAGTGAAAAGCCTGCGTGCTGGACGAGTGCAGCTCAAGGAAAGTTACGTGCTCCTTCGCGACGGTGAGGCCTACTTGTTTGGAGCGCACCTGGCGCCTCTACCCTCTGCATCGACCCACGTGGATGCAGACCCTACGCGTACCCGCAAGCTGTTGCTGCACCGGGCCGAGCTCAATCGCCTCATCGGCGCCGTCGAGCGCAAGGGATACACTTTGATTCCGCTATCCATGTACTGGATTCGCGGGCGCGCCAAGCTCAAGGTGGGCCTAGCCCGAGGCAAGAAGGAGCACGACAAACGGGCAGCAGCCAAGGAACGAGACTGGGAGCGCGAGCGCCAGCGCCTAATGCGGCATGCCTGAGGGGTCCTAACCGGAGCCCAGGTGTGGCGAGATCAGCGACTCGATGGTCTCGATGAGCTGGGCCACGTCCAGCGGCTTCCCCATTACCCGGCTGACGCCGGCGGACTTGGCGTATTCGTCGGAGATGTCTTCGCTGTAGCCGGTGCAGAGCAGAATGGGGAGCCCCGGCCGGCGCACATTCAGCAAGCCGGCCAGCTCGATGCCGCTCACCCGGGGCATGGTCTGATCGGTAATCACCAGGTCGTATGACTCGCCGCCCGCGGCATCCAGCACACCCAGCGCCTCGAAGCCATCCTCGGCAGCGGTGACGGTGAAGCCGCGCTCCTCCAGCAGCTCCCGCAGAAATTCGCGCACGGAGGACTCATCGTCCACCACCAGCAGCCGACCCTGGTGACGGCTAGCGCGAGCCGTGCTGAACGGGAACTCACCCTCGGATTCGACCAGCGGCCCCTGGGCGACCGGCAACAGGACGCGGAAAGTCGTCCCGGAGCCTGGCACCGTTTCCACCAGAATGTGGCCGCCGAGCTCGTGCACGATGCCGTGGGTCGTGGACAAGCCCATGCCACTGCCCCGACCCACCTCCTTGGTGGTGAAAAAGGGCTCGAACATGCGCTCCATCACCCCGGCCGCGATCCCGGGGCCGTTGTCGGTCACCGCCAGCTCCACGAAGCGCCCGCGGAAGCTCTTGCGGCAGGAAGCACAAATGGCGCCGTCGCGTGTGCGTTCGCGCACGCTGATGCTGACCCGCCCCACCCCTTCCATGGCATCCCGGGCGTTGATGCAGAGATTCATCAGCGCCTGTTCCACCTGAATGGGATCGGCCAGCACGGCGCTGACCGTGGGCTCGAGCTCGGTCTCGAGCTCCAGGCTGGCGGGGAAGCCCGACCCATAGAGCTTCACCGACTCCTTGACCAGCGCCGACACCGACAGCGGCCGCGGCTCGCCGCGCTGCCCCCGGCTGAAGGTCAGCATCTGCCTGATCAGATCGCGGGCCCGCTCACCCGACTGCCGTATCTGTCCCAGGTATCGCTCCAGCTTCTCGTCGCCGCGGGCTTCGGCGCGCTCCGCAGCCATCACCGCGTATCCCAGAATGCTGGTCAGAATGTTGTTGAAATCGTGTGCGATGCCGCCGGTGAGGTGACCGATGGCCTCCATCTTCTGCGCCTGTCGCAGCTGTCGTTCCAGCTCGGCGCGCTCGCGCTCTGCCTGACGCCGCTCGGAGATGTCGCGAAGGTAGCCGATGTAGAGGTTCCCCTCCGGGCCCTGGGCCACCGAGATCGCCAGCTCGGCCGGGAACTCCGAGCCGTTGGCCCGCATCGCTTCCACCTCGACCCGGCGGCCGAGATAGTTGCCCTCGCCGGTCTGCAGGTGGCGCTTCAGGCCTTCCTGATGTCCACGGCGGTGGCGTTCCGGGATGATGAGATCCGCCAGCGGTTTGCCCACGGCGTCTTCGCGGCGGATGCCGAAGCTGCTCTGGGCAGCCGGATTGAACTCGGTAATGCATCCGGAGGCATCCATGGTGATGATGCAATCCAGCGCAGCCTCCACCGTTGTGCGCTGGCGTTCCTCGCTCTTCTTCAACGCCCGTTCGGCGCGCTTGGCCTCGGTGATGTCGCGCACGATGGCGAGCATATGTGGCCGCCCGTAGTACTCCACCGGCACCCCGTGGACCTCGACTTGGAACTCGCTACCATCGCGACGCAGCGCCCGCGCCTCGCCCACGAAAGGCTCGTCGGCGCGTATTTGCTTCAGAAAGCGCTCGAACTGAGGTAGCGAGTCCGGATGCACCAGCTTGGCGGGCTCCATCGCCAGCAGCTCCTCCAGGGAGTAACCGCGCATGCGCTGGAAGGCAGGATTGGCGTCGACCATTCGCCCTTCCGGGCTCCACACCGCGAGCCCGTCCACCGACGCATTGAAGATGCCTCGGTACTGCGCTTCGCTCGACTTCAGCGCTTGCTCGGCGCGCTTGCGTTCGGAGATCTCGCGCGTGAAGGAAAGGATGCGCCGCTCACCGGCCAGCGTCGCCGGCTTCAACACCAGTTCATCCCAATGCAAGCTACTGTCCTTGTTGCGGCGGTGCCATTCGGTCCGGACGGTTTCACCTTGCCGGGCGCGCTCGAGCTGCGCATTGGCCGCCTCGCCGGTGTATCCATCCAAGCCCGAGCTGAGCCCACCTGGGTCGATTTGCAGCAGCTCCTCCCGGCTGTAGCCATAGGCAGAGCACGCCTTGGGGTTCACGTCGAGAATGGCGCCGGTGGCAAAATCGTGAACGAAAATGGCGTCTTCGGAGGCTTCGAAGATTTCCCGATAATTGGCCTCCGAGAGCTGCAGCGCTCGGCGCGCCCGGGAACGCTCTACCTCCGCCGCGGCCCGGGTGCTGAAGATCTTCAGCATCGACTCCACCAGCGGACCGTTATTGAAAGGCCGCCGCCGGGCGACGGCGATCAACCCCAGCGGTGCCCCCTGGCTCGAGAACAGCGGGTAGGCGGCGTAGCTGTCGAGGCCCTGCCTGCGGGCTAGCCCGTCCTTGGGGAATAACTGCTGCAGCCCGCTATCGATCAGCACGAACTCCTTGCCGACCACATCCTGGCAAGGGGTGCCGGTGAGCTCGTAGTCCAACGGATCCTGGAACTGGCCATCCAGGTAGGAGGCGATGATGCGCGCTCGCCCAAGGTCGTCTGGCTTCAGGGTCGCGATGAAAGCCACATCGGCATTCACGCTCACCGCCAGATAACGCACGATCTGTCGGTGGACTTCGGTCCCCTTGGCTGACGATACGCCAATGGCCGCGTGCCGCAGGGCCTCGCCGATGCGACGTCGATCGGTGATGTCGGTGGCGATGGTGCAGGTGGCGCAGACCTCCCCCTCCGGCCCAAATATGGGAATCCGGGTACAGACGTAGAAACGGGTGTTGCCATTGACCTCCACCTGCTCTTCGAAGCGCCCCACTTGTCGTGATTCCACCACCGAGCGGTGGTTGGCCATGACCAATGCGGCGAGCTCAGGTGGAAACAGATCTGCTGGCGTCTTGCCGATGGGACTGACGTTTCGCTTGCGGAAATAGCCCTCCAGGCGGCGGCTCAGGCGGAGATAGCGGCCGTCGCGGTCTGCCAGCGCGACCAGCAAGTCGGAGTGATCGAGCAGCTGGTCGAGGAAGACTTCACTGACATAGGGGCCTGCGCAGGGCCCACTGAACAGCGCCGGCTGCTCGTCCACCGCACTTCGACCCATTCCAGC
>CAZLYT010000141.1:0-1763 GCA_964563515.1 uncultured Candidatus Competibacteraceae bacterium
GCAGGTCGCGCCGAAACCAGAAAAGCGCATTACTCACTGGGAGACTCCTTTGGCCCCACCGCCGTCGAGCTGCTCGGTGACATGAGCGCACCAGCGGCATGCCTTCGCCACCCGATGCCCTGTACAGCGCCCTCCCCCGAGCGCCCTCACGGGCGCACTCGTTCCCGCGAACGCGGGAACCCGGGAACCCGGTGGAAGTATTGGGTTGGCTGGATTCCCGCGCACGGGATTGATCGAAAGGCAGAGCGTCCCCGGGACTGTTTCGCTGTCCCGAGTCGAAACGAGCGCGTCATAAGCGCGACCTTTGCGGAAGGCATTGCGCATTGACCACTGTTTGCTTCCCGGCGGCGTGCGGAGGAAGCTGGGGGATCTCCAAGGGGCAGAAATTTCAGCGGGCTATCACTCGTGTCAGGACAGCGCCTCCAGGATGCTGGGGCTCGGGGTGCTCACCACCCAGCATCACGCGATGGGCTGTCGAGGCCGGCCTCCCGACGAAACAGCAGCATGTAGTTGACGCTCATGTCGGCTGCGAGCCGGAAGCGTCGTGTGAACGGATTGAGGCGCACTCCGACCCGATCCATCGTGACCAGACCGCGACTGGTGAGCGGCATTTCGATTTCCTCCGGGCGCAAGAACCTTCGCCAGCGATGAGTGCCCCTCGGAAGCAGGCCGAGCATGTATTCGGCTCCGACTATTGCGGCCAAATACGATCTGAACGTCCGGTTTAGCGTCGCGACGGCGAGAAATGCCCTGGGGCTCAAAAGATCGACACACGCATCGAGCAGTGCGACGGGATCGGGCACGTGCTCCACTACTTCCATGTTGAGTACCACATCGAAGCGAGCGCCGGATGCGGCCAGCGCTTCCGCCTCGACACATTGGTAGTGGATTTTGAGCCCTGACTGTTGCGCGTGGCGCTCCGCGATCGCGATGTTGCGCGGCACCACATCGATCCCCGTGACCGAAGCCCCCGCTCTCGCCATGGCTTCGCTGAGCAATCCGCCCCCACAACCCACATCCAGCAGGCGCACCCCACTCAGCGGCTGGGCAGGCGAGGCGTCTCTCCCTTGCGCTTGCCCCAGGCAGTCGCACAGGTAACCCGAGCGCAGGCGGTTGAGGCCATGCAAGGGCCAAAATGCCCCGTCCTGGTCCCACCAGGAGTCAGCCAGGCGGTTGAAACGAGCAAACTCGGCCAGCATCGACGTTGCCGCCCCGCAGCGTTTCGCTGGTGCCCTCCGGAGACGCTGATCGAGCTGTCACGGTTGACTGGCCCCGAACCTCAAACCGCGAGCCAACCGTGCCGGAAAGGTGCAGTCGGTTGCACCCGCCGATTCGGGAGTTGCTCGTTCACCGGCGGGTGCCCCGGCGGCAGAGCCGTGGGCAGCTCCTCGAAACGTGGCGCCACGACTCCGTGGGGTGTCCCGGTCTGGGGACTTCCGGACACCTCGCGCCCAGGCTGGAGCCATGTCGTTACGGCCAGGAAGAGTGCGGTGAAAGAGAGTGCCAACGGCAAGATTCGTAGCAAAAACGTGATCATGGAGATGCCTCCTCGGCGCGCGGGTGGTGTTGCTGCCGCAACAGGCTAGGTATGCCGCAGCACATTGTCAAGGATTTGTATAGCCATCTACGGGCGACTTTTCCTGTACAACTTACGTACCTCTTGCATGGGCTCCGTCAGTGCCGGATCTCGGTCACATTCCGACGCTGGGCCAGTGCCATCTCAAGTAAGGCGGCGAGGAGACGCCCGCGCTCGGTCGCGGTTG
>CAZLYT010000142.1:0-5965 GCA_964563515.1 uncultured Candidatus Competibacteraceae bacterium
TTTTTCACGGGGACAAGCTTCGCGAGGGCAGGCTTTTCGCGGGAACGACGGGAAGTGGCTTGGGGGAGGGCGCTGTGCCCGGCACCGGGTGCAAAGGCAGCCAGCGAAAAGGATGCGGTCAAATCGCTTGCATGGGTCTCAGGTGCAACATCACGCGGTCACGAAAACCGGGAGTGTACCAGCGGCACCTTCGACTAGACTCTGGGTTCACTCTGGGTTCGGAAGAAAACAACGACCGTTGCCTTTACCAGCCCACCGCGGAGGATCGGCGCATGAATCGACTGGGCGCGACGCTCGCCACTGCCTTGCTGCTCTCCTATCTGACTACGGCCTTGGCCGACACCACGGAGGTGAAGTGGCGCCAGATCGTGGAGGTGACCAAGACCGGGCCCCACTGCGCCGACGACGAGCATTGCTTCAATCGCTATCACCCAGCCATCGAGGCGGTGGCGCGCGCCAATCCTGGCGACCACATCATCTTCCACACCCGCGATGCCCTGGATGCCGACCTGGATCTGGGCTCCAACGCCGACGACATGGCGGCTCTGGATCTGAACCTGGTACACCCCATGACGGGCCCGGTGCACATAGAAGGGGCCAAGCGTGGCGATGTGCTGGCCGTGACCCTGGTGGACATCGAGCCCGATGAGTACGGCTATACGGTCATCGTCCCCGGCTTCGGATTCCTGCGCGACAAGTACACCGAGCCCTACCTGGTCAACTGGCGCTTGTCGCGCACCCATGCCGAGTCAGATCAGATGCCGGGTGTCCGGGTCCCCTACGAGGCCTTTCCCGGCTCCATCGGTGTGCTGCCGGGCGAGCCAGAGATCAGTGCCTGGAAGGCGCGCGAAAGCGCATTGGCCGAGGCGGGAGGCGTGGCGCTGATGCCAGAGCCGCTGGGGGCCCAGCCCGTCGCGGTATGCGGTCCTGAGGGTAGCCACAAGGAGGATTGCCTGCGCACCATTCCGCCGCGCGAAAACGGCGGCAACATGGACGTGCAGCAGATGCAGGTGGGTACCACCTTGTTGCTGCCCTGCTTCGTGGACGGCTGTGGACTGTTCATCGGCGACGTGCACTATGCCCAAGGCGACGGGGAAGTTTCGGGCACGGCCATCGAGATGGGGGCCGTGGTGACCGTGACCACCGAGATCCGTGCCGGCCAGGGCGCCGACATCACCTCGCCACAGGTGGAGGGCGGCACCCAAATCAGGAACATGGAGCCAGCCAGCTTTCACCAGACCATCGGCATGCCCATCAAGGGCCAGGGTGAGGTACCACCATTCCTCAGCTATATCGATTCGCAGAAGATCGCGGATCTGGAAAACCTTTCCGAGGATCTGACCCTGGCCGCCCGCAATGCCTTGCTCGAGATGATCGACCACATCACCCGCAACTACGGGCTGACCGCGGAGCAGGCCTACATCCTCGCCAGCGTCGCCGTGGATTTGCGGGTGGGGCAGGTGGTGGATGTGCCCAACTACGTGGTGACCGCGGTGCTCAACAAGGGAGTTTTTGTCGAGCAGTGAACCGCATGAGCCGCCGCCGGCGGCAGCTGCTTGCGGCGCTTGCCCTGACGCCTTTTGCAGGATTGGGCTGGGCCCACACCCCTTATCGACAGTGGGTGGTCTACCGGCGCAAGCACCTGCTCATCGGCACTACGCGGGCCGATCCGGATGGCTATCGCTTGGGCAAGGCGCTCGCGGCGACCTTGGCCGACGAGCTCCCGGAGAGCCAGGCGCGAGTTGCCAGGGCTAGGAATGCCCGGCGGCTGGCCAGCCTGTTGGCCACCGGTCAATTGCAGGTCGCCCTGCTCGGCATTGGGGAAGCGCAGGCCATGGCCGCGGGCGAACCGCCCTTTGAGGACACCGGGCCCACGGAGCTGCGGGTGCTGCTGGTGCTGGGTGAGCGGGTGTTGGTTGCGGTGGCCGATCTGCCCGACCACCACGCGTGGCTGGTCACGGGCACGCTGGTCGAGGTGGGGTATGGCATTGGGGCGCCACGGATACGCCCACAGCTACCGCTGCACCAAGGGTCGCTGGCATACCTGGAAGGAGCCGAGATGCCGGATGCGCAGGGTGAGGTGGGTCATTAGCGCCGACCGCGGGAGCGAGTTTGGGCCTGCTCCTTCGGGGATTCGATCCCCCGGGCATCAGTCATCACCCGCGCTTCTTGCCAGGAAGTTGTCGCCGGTGCCGGGCCTTTCCAACGCATGCTCCATTTCTTCGGCCTCGTCCTTCAAGCGGACACCCGACAGCTTGCGGGTACGGGCCTCGCTCATGAGGTAGTACAGCTTGTGGGCGGCTGCGGCATAGCTCAGGCCGCGGCGCCGGACGTTGGAGATGCAGTTGCGGGCCTCGTCGGTCAGGCCGACACGGGGTGCGTAGGTGAGATAGATCCCCAGGCTGTCCGGTGAGCTCAGCCCGGGACGCTCGCCGATCAACACGGCCACCATGGCGGCACCTAGCAGCTCACCGATCTCGTCGCCAATGGCGACACGGCCCTGCTCGACCAAAGCGACCGGTGCCACGCGCCAGCCCTCGCGATTCAGCCGCGTCATCATGACCTCGAAAAACCGCACGGCATTCTGCTGGACGGCGAAGGCGGAGAGGCCGTCGGCGATGACGAAGGCCGCGTCGAAGGTATCGGGCTCCCTGCTCTCCAGGCGGCTTCGTGAGTCCTTGTCGAGGCGGCGTCCCAGATCCGGCCGTTGCAGGTAGATCTGCCGGTCGGCGGCGGCGCTGTGCAACACGATCACCTCGTGCCCCTTGTCAGTGAGCTGCTGCTGGAGCTCGGCGCTATCGATGGGATGGTGTACGGCATCCCGCGCCCGGGCGTGGGCGAACTGGAACTCCAGCAGCGGGCGCGTCGGCAGGCTCACGCCCGCCCGCCCCAGGGCAATCCGCGCCGGCGTGAACTCGCGCAGGCGCTGCCAGGGATTATCGATGACCGTAGTTGGCTTGGACTTGTCCATCGCACACACCTCACGCTAAGAAATATGTGACAAGGCGCGCTGGAAGGTTTGGGGCAGGGCATCGCGCAAACGCAGTTGCTCGCCGGGTTCGAATATTCCCATCTGCGTCAGCCATTCCTCGAACTCCGGAGCCGGCCGCAAGCCCAGCACCTGGCGCGCATACAGGGCATCGTGAAAGGAGGTGGTCTGATAATTCAGCATGGTGTCGTCGGAGCCGGGAATTCCCATGATGAAGTTGCAGCCGGCGATGCCCAGCAAGCTCAGTAGCACGTCCATGTCATCCTGATCAGCCTCGGCGTGGTTGGTGTAACAGATGTCGCAGCCCATGGGCACGCCAAGCAGCTTGGCGCAGAAGTGATCCTCGAGACCGGCCCGGATGATCTGCTTGCCGTCGTAGAGATACTCCGGGCCGATGAATCCGACCACGGTATTCACCAGCAGTGGCTTGAACTTGCGCGCCACCGCGTAGGCCCGTGCCTCGCAGGTCTGCTGGTCCACCCCGTGATGGGCATTGGCGGACAGCGCACTGCCTTGCCCGGTCTCGAAGTACATGACGTTGTCGCCCACGGTGCCGCGGCGCAGCTCCAGGGTGGCCTGGTGGGCCTCCTGGAGCAGGCTCAAGCTGATGCCGAAGCTGGCATTGGCCGCCTCGGTTCCGGCGATGGACTGAAACGCCAGGTCCAACGGCGCTCCCCGATTGATCGCCTCGATGGAGGTGGTCACGTGGGTGAGCACGCAGGATTGTGTTGGTATTCGGTAGTTGCTGATGACGGCATCCAACATGTTCAGCAGGGTGATGACGGCATTGGTGCTGTCGGAGGCTGGGTTGATCCCGATCACCGCATCGCCGCTACCGTAGAGCAGCCCGTCGAGGATGCTGGCGGCGATGCCGGTGGGATCGTCGGTGGGGTGATTGGGCTGAAGCCGGGTCGACAGCCGGCCCTCGAGGCCAATGGTGTCGCGAAAACGGGTTACCACGTGGCGCTTCTTTGCCGCCAGCACCAGGTCCTGGACCCGCATGAGCTTCGACACCGCCGCCACCATCTCCGGTGTCAATCCTGGGCTCAGGGCGCTCAGGGAATCCTCATTCGCCGCATCCGTGAGTAGCCAGTTGCGAAACTCGCCGACGGTCAAATGACTGACTGGGGCGAAGGCCGCCGCGTCGTGGTCGTCGAGGATGAGCCGTGTCACCTCGTCGGTTTCGTAGGGGATGAGCGCTTCGTTCAGGAAAATATCGAGGGGCACCTCCGCCAACGCCATCTGCGCCGCCACCCGTTCCTCGTCGTCCGCTGCTGCTACGCCGGCCAGATAGTCACCGGAACGGGCTGGACTCGCCTTGGCCATCACTTCCTTGAGGCTGCCGAAGCAATAGGTGAGGTCACCGATAGAATGTGAATAGGTCGTCATTGAGAGAGCTCCCAGGGGCGCCCTGTGCAAGTGCGCCCGGCTCGAGTTCAGCGGGTGTCGGTGCTTGGCATTAGTCGAGGGTCTGGTGCGATAACGCTCAGGCCAGCTCCGCCTGGGCCCGCTGAATTGCCTCGAACTCCTCCTCCGGGGCCTGGGCCACTAGATGGTGGCGGCTGTAAGTGGCGAAGTAGGCGATTACGATCCCGTAGATGACCGCGGCACCGATTACTACTCGCGGATCGACGAACAAGCCTGCGATCACAGCCACGCAGGCGAGAATCAGGGCAACGCCGGAGGTCACCACGCCGCCGGGTGTCCGGTACGGGCGCTCGAGCTGGGGCTCCTTGACCCTCAGGGCCACGTGCGAGGCCATCATCAGCACGTAAGAGACGGTGGCCCCGAAGACCGCCACCAGGATCAGGAGGTCGCCCTGGCCGGTGAGCGACAGCAAGAAGCCGATGATGCCCGGGACCACCAGTGCCAGAACCGGCGACTTGTGCTTGCTGGTCAGCGACAGGACGCGGGGCAGATAGCCGGCCCGGGACAGCGCAAAGGTCTGGCGTGAGTAGGCGAAGATGATGGAGAAGAAGCTCGCGACGAGGCCAGCTAGGCCCACCAGGTTGACGAAGCCGCTCACCCAGGTCTGGCCGCCATAAGCCTGGGGCGACTCCAGCGCCGCCACCAGAGGGTCGCCGGCGTTCATGAGGGCTGCCGCTCCAGCACCGCCCGGACCGAAGGTCAGGATCAGTGCAGCGAAGAACACCAGCACCAGGATGCCGCCGATCAGTCCGCGGGGGAGATCACGTTTGGGATCACGAGTTTCCTCCGCCGCCAGCGGCACTCCCTCGATGGCCAGGAAGAACCACATGGCATAGGGAATAGCCGCCCAGATGCCGAGGTAGCCGAAGGGAAGGAAAGCGCTGGCACCCGCGGCATCGGTTGCTGGTATATCGAACAGCTTGTCCGCACTGAAGTGGGGAATCATCGCAAGGATGAAAACCAGCAGAGCTACTGCGGCGATCGCGGTGATGATGAACATGAGCTTCAATGCCTCGCCGACGCCGTAGACATGGATGCCGACGAAGAGCGCGTAAAAAGCCAGATAGACCATCCAGCCGCCGATCCCGAATAGCGACTCGCAGTAGGCGCCGATGAAAGTGGCTATGGCCGCCGGCGCGATGGCGTACTCGATGAGAATGGCCGTGCCGGTGAGGAACCCGCCCCAGGGCCCGAAGGCGCGGCGTGCAAAGCCGTAGCCGCCGCCGGCGGTGGGGATCATGGAAGATAGCTCGGCCAACGAGAAACACATGCAGGTATACATGGTTGCCATCAGCACGGTGGCGACCATCATGCCACCCCACCCCCCCTGGGCCAAGCCGAAGTTCCAACCCGCAAAGTCTCCGGAGATGACATAGGCAACTCCGAGACCGACCAGCAAGACCCAACCGGCAGCGCCCTTGTTTAGCTGGCGATGCTCGAAATAGTCGGTATCGACTTTCTCGTAGTCGACGCCATGCACGTGAATGGTTTGATCATTTGGCATGTGAATTCCCTCGCAGCACTTCAAGTCATCGCATTCAGGAATCC
>CAZLYT010000143.1:0-11626 GCA_964563515.1 uncultured Candidatus Competibacteraceae bacterium
TTGGAACACGTGACCCACGCGATTATGGTGCCGGTTGACGGTTTGGGTGTATACGCCGTTGAGCTGTCGCATGCCCTTGGCAAGATTCGCCTCGGGAGTTTCGATCACTACGTGGTAGTGGTTGGTCATCTGGCAATAGGCATGGCAGCGCCAGTTAAAGCGCTGGCACACCGAACCCAGGATCCCCAGCCAACGCTCGCGGTCGGCCACGTCGAGGAAGACGTCGTCCCGGCGGTCGCCGCGGGAGGTGACGTGGTAGACACCCCCAGCGAGTTCCAGCCTAAGTGGTCGCGCCATGTGCCAGAGGCTAGCATCAATTTGAGTTAATGCAAGACCTGACCCCAGACCTGTGTGGATGATTATCTCATTCGCTATCTGGTGCGTTCCGAAGACGATGCAATCACGATGCTTCGCATCTGGCACGGCAAGGAAGACCTGAGGTAACTTGCCTTCGCGATTGGTTACAAGAATCGATTGTCCGCCCAGCGGTAACTCGGAGTTCTCGTGGAGCTACGCCATCTGCGCTACTTCTGCACCGTTGCCGAGGAGCTCAACCTGACTCGCGCGGCGGAGCGCCTCCACATTGCCCAGCCACCGCTGACGCGGCAAATCAAACAGCTGGAGGAGGAGGTGGGGGCCGAGCTCTTCAAACGCGGTCCACGCGGACTGAGCTTGACCCCGGCCGGTCAGTTCTTTCTGGAGCACGCCCGGCAGGTGCTGGAGAAGGTCAAGACCACGGTACAAGCCACCCGACGTTTGGCGGAAAAACAACGGGCGGTATTTGGGATCGGCTTTGTTCCCTCGGTGTTTTACGGCCAGCTTCCCAGCCTGATCCGGCGCCTGCGGCAGAACAACAACGTGGAAGTGGTCTTGATGGAGCTGCTGTCTTTGCAGCAGGCGCAGGCCTTGAAGGCTGGCCGCATTGACATTGGCTTTGGCCGTATTCGAATCGATGATCCAGAAATCGATCAGGAGTTGCTCTTCGACGAGCCCATCCTGGCCGCGCTTCCGAGCTCCCATCCACTGGCGAACACTACCCCTTGCCTCGCGAAACTGGCCGACTGTCCGCTCATTGTTTATCCGGCGACGCCCGGTCCCAACTTCTCCGACATCGTTACTGGCCTCTTTCGCCAGCACGGGCTCGGTGTCAACGTGATCCAGCATGTCAATGACGTGCAGACCGCTATCGGCCTGGTCGCCTCGGAGATGGGTTTTACGCTGGTACCGGAGCAAGTGTCGCGGGTGCAACGGGACGACGTTGCCTACGTGGGGCTCGCCGAGGGCAACATCACCTCGCCGGTCCTGTGTTGTCGGCGCAAAGAATCACCCTCCGAGCTCATGCTGCAGGTGAACGAGATCCTGCGAGAGTTGGTGGAGAACCGTCTCAGGGGACGCTACCCGCCACCGCGAGATTAGGGCGTTGCTCTGTCCCCATTTCTCCCATGCAGGCCACTGTCCCCAGGGGCTGCTCTCTTGTTTCGTCAACAACGCCCCTGCATCTTCAGGCCCGGCGGGCAGCCCTTGTGCTTCCTGCCACCGCTATGGGTCTCGACATAGATGACTTCGCGCTCCCGCCCGTTGCGGCCCTCTACCGACCGGTCACGCTCATGGTCATGGGTGGCGATCGCAGTGCCCGCAGCTGCACCGACCGCGCTGCCGACGATTGCCCCCTCGCGGCCACCGAGATAGGAGCCTGCCGCCGCACCGAGGCCCCCACCCACTGCGCCGCCGAGCACCGCGTTGGCGTCGACCCCGCCTGCCATCGCAACGGGAACGCCGCTCGCAAGCGCTGACAGAAGCACAATCCGCAACCTTGTTTTCATGATGGTTCTCACTTTAGCTCTATGATTGTTAAACAGAAAATGTCGTTGGCGGAGAAGCAAGGGGGCGTTGCCAAGTAGGTCGTGGTGCTCGAATGAGGGCTTTCGGGCTGCGAAGCCACTCTCAGGTTGTAGGTCGGGTTAGCGCAGCAAAACCCGGCCTACCCCCACCAACCGGTGCCCACCGCCGTGATTGTCAGGCGCCTGCTCCTCGGCGAAATTAGAGAGCAACGCGCATGCCGACTTGGAGTGGTCAGCTGGCGGGCCAAGTGGTTAGCGCATTTAGTGTCTGATCCCCAACTGGAGGCGCCGGGGCAGCCAGATCGAGGATGTCGACGGATTCAGAAGAGTTCATGGGACGCTGGATCGAAACTCATGGCGATCTCGACTGAAGTCCATCGACCCAGAGGAGACATTGCGAGACTCCTACCCAGCGCGGCCTCGATGCCTTGCCAGTTGCCGTGCCGGTCGAGATAACGCCGATGGCGCGTGCAGCCCCGAGGGGACGTCAGTTCGGCCGGCCCGCTGATTCGTTGCCTGCGGGAGTGACCAGGCCACCGATCCAACCTGCGTCATCGCTCAACCTCGGCTCCATGCTGCGGGTAACCAGCTGTGGCTGACCCGCGCGGTCGGTTGGGGGCCACTGGTCTCTCGGCTAGCGAGGAGGGAGGGAGAACGCCGCAAACAGGCGAAGCAGAGCTCAGTGATGGCGTGGCATGCCACGCAGGAAGGCTTGGCGTTCGGCTTCGGTGGGAATCTCTTCGGCCATGGCCGACCACAGCTCTTGCAGGCTGTGACAGCGTCGCCGCATCCTGCGCACGACCAGTCGCGCCATGGGGCCGATGTACTGCGCGAGGCGGTGCTCGAGCTCTTTCAACTCAGCTTCGGTGAGGGCTAATACCGGGACGGCTACCGCTTCCGAAGGCTGCTGCCCAAAGGGCGGGGTCTCGGGGTCTTCGGTGACATGCCCGCTCTTGGTCGCGCTGTCTCGGTTCTGTATCACCTCATAGATGGCGTGGCGTCGCACATGCTTGTCCTGATGCATGCCGCGGTACTCGAACAGCCGACGGAAGTCTTCGGAGAGACAGTTCACCACGTCGAAGTAGGCCCGTGACACCAACAACTGATTGGCCTGGGCAAAGGTCATGATGCGCTGGGCCACGTTGATCCCATCACCGACGGCATTGCGTTGGCCGTTGATGTCCTCGACGATCTTCACCGGGCCTAGATTCATACCCAGGCGCACCGTGTAGTGCAGGTGCACGTCGGGGTCCTGCTCCAGCTTGTGGAACGCGTCGCGCAGCCCGATCGCCACGTAGAGCATGTCTTCCGGGTCACCCACGTAGCAGACGGCCACCGCATCGCCGGCGTCGATGGTGATGCGGTCTTCCCGGGTCAGCCCCTTGACCGCGTTGCCCACCAGGGTTGCGAAATGCTGTTTGACCTCCATCTGCTGGTCCACTGGCAGCTTGGAGTAGCCGACGATATCCATGAACAGTATGGTCGACAGCCAAGTGCGGTTCTTCGGCTCCACGCCCTAGTCTCCCCGATCAGTCCCGCTGATCGTCGTCTAGCATCTTCATGGCCTTTTCCAGACTCCTGCGCATGCGGTTGAAGGCGGTGCTGAGCTCGCTGATCTCGTCGTTGCCCTTGACGTGGAAGTCCGGGGCGTCGAGCTCACCGGTGCTGATCAGGTCGGCAACCTGGGCGATGTCGCGCACCCGGCTGGTTACCATCCTGCGTAGCAGCACGTTGAGGGCGATGATGATTGTCAGGAAGATTGCCACCAGTGAGCCCATGAAGATGGCTACCTCCTGGTTGGTCTTGGCCACCGCCAGCGCTAGCGGCACGCTCACAATCTGACTGCCGATCACCTCATCCTCCTGCCAGCCGAAGCCGTTGGCGGTGCCGTAGAGTCGGATCATAGTTTCGGGCGCCTCAACCGCGGTGCTATGACAGGTGAGGCAGCCCTTGTCGTAGATGACAATGGGGCGGGCATAGAACAACGAGCGCCCGGTGGGTGTATCGCGCTCGCCGATGACCTCCGTCATGTCCCGATTGTTGCGAAAGGTCTGGATGATGTCCGCTTCCCAGTCGGCGGCCTTGTCTCGAGGGTTGGTGGGGTTCAGCGCTGCTTCCTTGTAGGTGTACTCCGGACGCGTTTCACGCAAGGCATTGAAGTTCTGCGTGGCGGCGTAGGAGGGCACGGACTGGGGCAGGAACTCCCGCTTCATCTGCAGCGTCAGCAGCGGCCGGATCTCCTTGACCGTATAACCCCGGATAGCCAGGGCGGCTTCCATCATCATCCCCGCGTGATTCAGCACTTCTTCCCGGGCGTGCTGGTGCAGCACCGTGTAAGACACGTAGCCGGCTGCGAGCAGCCCCGGCGTGAATACCGCCAGTAGCGCAAGATTGAACTTGGTCGTCAATTTCATGCGGCGTCTCCGGACAGGGCCCCGCAATGGGCGGCGCCGGGATCAAGAGCCCCGGCAAGCTTGATAGCTTTCATAAGCCTTGGTGAATCCAATCAGGGTGAAGGTCGCCTGGTGGCGGCCGGTGGCGGGGTAGGTGGGCCAGAACCGCAGCAGCACCGTGACCTCAGCTCCGCGAATGAACTGCGGCAGGATCGCCTCCAGGCCGTCGGCAAAGATCACGTCCTGGTCCCCCTCCACCTCGTCGGCGGGGATCTCCTCGCCGTCGTCGACCCGCAGCGCCAGATCTCCAAAGCTCGCGTCGATGTTGGAGTCGGTCTCGACCCGCAGCCGCTGACTGTCTAGATGAAGCTGGACGTCGGTTTCCCCGTAGCCGTCGAAGACCGTACGCACCTCCGTCTGCAGCCGGCAATTGGATCTGTCGCCCGGTATTCCGATCGACTCCCATGCTGCTTGCGCCCCGGTGGGCAGCACCATGAGCGCCAGCAAGCAGTAACCAGCGCGAAACAATCCCTCTCCCATGAGTCTCCAGCCTTGAGGCCTCGCTGAACCTGCGCCAGACGGGGCGCCGGAGCGCACCCCATTGCACAAGGCGCAACCAGTAGCGTGCGAGTTTGCTAGATGCCCCCACTCAAAGGCTAGTGCAACCTGCCTCAGCACGTCAGTCTTGCACTCGACGCGGCAACTTCTTTTGTACCAGCCGTGCATGCCGCGATGAGGCGTAAAGCGCCCGTCTCTGGCCGCAGAACGAAAACTTGCGCGCGCGCCATCGCGCCTGGCATCGCCACTACAGCCTGAGCGCTGTTAGAGCGGGGATGATTGCCTTTTCAGACTCACCATGGCGCGGCCGGCAGGACCTTTCGCTGCTCAGTCCAGCCCGTTGACATCGTGATGGCACACCGTGCTGCAGCGGCTGATCCGCCACTCTACCGGCTTGCCCTCCAAGTCGAGGGCAAGCCGGCGAATCTCGAGCAGGGGAGTCCCCCGCTGTTCGCCGATCCCGCGTGCGCC
This sequence comes from uncultured Candidatus Competibacteraceae bacterium, assembly GCA_964563515.1. GTDB lineage: Bacteria > Pseudomonadota > Gammaproteobacteria > Competibacterales > JAHEDQ01 > CAZLYT01. The sequence continues at coordinate 5,264 of CAZLYT010000143.1, forward strand.
GAGGCCTATTCGCAAAGCGATTTGCGGGCGGCGGCCAAGCTGCTGCCGATGGGGGGCGCTGGGCGCCCTCGACTGGGTGGAGCGGCGCGCTCTGGCCGAAGGTGTCGGCGCGTTCGACTACCTGCACCACGGCCGCACTGCCGCGGCCAAAGTGGTGCTGCAACCGTAACGGGCTAACCACCCCAGCTCAGCTCCGCCACCAAGGGCAGGTGATCGGAGGCGTGGGCGACGCCCCGCAGCGCCCAGCTGCGGGCTACCACCAGCGGTGAGCGGCACCAGATCCGATCCAGCGCCAGCATCGGCAGCCGGGCCGGAAAGGTGGCCCAGGGTCTGGCGGCGCTGAAGCTCGAGGCCAGTGCCCGATGGGCGGGCCCCTTTCGGCGCGGCTCGTTGAAGTCGCCCAGTACCACGGCGGCACCGCCCGGCGAGCTCGCCAGTATGTGGTTGAGCTGCGCGATCTGACTGCGGCGCTCGGCGGGACTCAGGCCCAGGTGGGTGGCCAGCATCCGCAACCGCCCTCCGGGCATCTCCGCTTCGGCGTCGATCACCCGTCGGGGCTCCCGATCGGGCACCGAGATGTCGTGGCTCCGCGCCCACAGCATTGGCCAGCGACTCAACAGCATCTGACCGTAGTGGCCGGAATCGCCATCGATGGCGACCGCCTTGAACGCGAAGTGCTCGGTGATCTCGGTGAGGAAGCTGAAGGTGTCGAGGCCACGAGCGAGACCGTGCCGAGAATCCACCTCCTGAAGCGCCAGCAGGTCGGCGTCAAGACGGCGGATCACCGACGCTGTACGCACGGGATCGAAGCGGCCGTCCTGGCCCACGCAACCGTGCACATTCCAGGTAGCAACCACCAACCGCGGGGCCAGCGCCAGCTCGGTTGGCATCTCAGGATGCCTGGCGGCGGGAGACCAGTCGTTGCAGGCCCAGGGACACGCCGACCCAGACGACCAGGACTAGGACCACCAGCCCCATGCTGGTGGCGTCGGGGTTCTCCCACAGCTCGCGCAGGCGGTCACCCAGGGCGGTCATCACCACGATGCCGGGTAACATGCCCACCAGCGTGCCGATCAGGTAGTCACCGAAGCGGATGTGAGAGGCCCCTGCCACCAGGTTGACCAGCGTATACGGCGCAATCGGCACGATGCGCACGGTGACCACCGAAATCACGCCGCGTTTGGCAAGCCCACGGCTGATGCGATCGAGACGCGACCCCATGACGCTCCGAACCATGCGCTTTCCGGCCATGGCGCCAAGCTGGTAAGTCACCGCCGCGCTCGCCATGGAGCCGACGGTAGCGTAGGCAGTACCGAGCCAGGGTCCGAAAGTCATCGCCGTCAACGCGATCAGGATGGTGACCGGGAACATGAAGATGCCGCCCACCACATAGATGGCCAGCAGCGCCAAAGGCGCCCAGGGGCGAGCAGCGATCCGGTCCAACCAGCCCGCCAACAGCGCGGGATCCACAAACTGTTGCAGCGGGGTTACCTGCCAGAGCAGAACCAGAGCCAGCAACAGCACGCCGATGCCGGCCACCGCCGCCAACCGCTTGCGGGCCTGCTTGGCAGGCTCCGCGCCGAACATGTCACCCACGAAGGCCTCCGGACGGATCGGTTGCTCGGCGTCGGCAATCTCTCTCAGCATGCCGACGAACTCATCGTCGTAGGGCTCATGCTCGTTCAGTCGCCGCAGGCCGCGTTGATCGCTGCCTAGCTCGTCTACCACGCGCAGCAGTGAGCCGTGTCGGGCCAATGCCTCACCGACCTGCTTCTCAGCGGCGCCCAAATGCTCCGCCAGCAAGCGGTTGCGGATGCCCGCCACCGCGTGGCGCTGCGTCTCGCTTCGCGCCAACAGCATTAGATCGCACTCGGTATCGAGTCGCATGGAGCGCTTGTTCAGATTGGCGGAGCCGATGCGCAGCAGCTGGTCGTCCACCACCATGATCTTGGCGTGCACCATGACCGGTACTTCGCGATCGCCGTCCTGCACCACCGGATAGAGCACACGCACTCGATCCATGACGCCGGCACGCCGCAGTCGCTGCAGGAATTGCATGCGGCCGGCGCCCATGGTGCTCTCCTCCAACCAACCATGGGGCTGCTCGGGCCCGACGATGACTGCTTCCAGCTCGGGGACCTCGAGCATCCGAGCCGCCAAGGTGCGAGCGATACGGTGAGCGGTCAGGTACTGGTTCTCGATGTAGATGTGGCGACGTGCCTGCTCGATGCTGCGACAGAACAGAGCTTCGACCTCGCGCACGCCCTCCTGGTCGTCGTGGTCAGGAAGGGTGCGGGCGATGCCAAGCTGGGCGTCGTGGAAATCCGGGGGCGAGTCGGTGGGCCATTCGCATAGGCCAGGATCGAGGGCCATGGCCTCGCCGCCGCCCGCCTGACGCCAGCGTTGGCGCACCAGCTCGGCCAAGGCCGTAGCCGCCTCGCCGTCGACCAGCATCTGGATATCGTGGAACGGGAGGTAGGGCTCGCCTTGCGGATCGACCCGGCGCGGGTTTCCGGGCCGGTGATCAGGTGTATCCCAACGTCTGATGGTGAGATCCAAGCCTCCACAAAACGCCAAGGCATCGTCGATGACCACGATCTTCTGGTGATGACAGGCGCCCAGCGGGACCCGGTCGTCCAGGTGTACGTGGATCTGGGGTGGCGTCTTCCAGCCCAGATTCAGGCTCGGCAGAGGCTCGCGCTCCAAGGCGAACAGCACCGAGTAGTCCCACAGCAACAAGTGCACGGCGAGGGTTGGGTTGCGCTCTACCGCATAGCTCAGCAGCGCCCGCAGGGTGGTTGGGGCGGTATCGTCGCCGGGATCGTCGCTGCGCAGCCGGGTGCGGCTGTCGATGTCCCAGCCGACGATGAAGATGGAGCGACGAGCGCCTAGAATCGCGCGGCGTAGGGCTGAGAAGTAGGCCTCGCCGTCGATCAGAACCCCGACCCTGGGCGCGCGGACGCGGCGCCAGCAGGTCTCGCCTGGCTCCAAGATCGCACGCGCGCCGATGGCTGTGGTCGCTGCTGTTGGAATGGCTTGGGTCATGGTGTCAGTATCAGGCATCGGCCAGCGCCGGGGCAGTCACTGCCGGTCATCTAAGCCACGCGTGGCCGCGCGCCGAGCCCGGATGGGCGCGAGAGTGTTACGAACGCGATCAACCACCAACGGTTCCGAAAGTGTCGGCTGGTACCGGGGCGCCGGTTTGGGCTGGGGCGCCGTGACCCGGCAATTCGCCCATGGTAACCGCCGATAGGTGGCGCTCCCTAGGGGAATCGAACCCCTGTTTCAGCCTTGAGAGGGCCGCGTCCTAGACCGCTAGACGAAGGGAGCGCTGGGTGGAAAGGCGGTGGTATTATACGGGCCAAGTCAGGTGGCTCAAGTGGATGAAGCGATCGAACCTGCACTGGAACACACCGAGCTGAGGGTCCTGTCGAGGCCCGAGCACCCCGTCTCCCGATCAAATATCAGCGCCAATGCCCTGAAGGTCATGTACCGCTTGCGCAAGGCGGGGTACCGCGCCTGCCTGGTCGGAGGGGGCGTTCGCGATCTCATGCTGGGACGCGAGCCCAAGGACTTCGATGTCGCCACCGATGCACATCCGGACGAGGTGCGGACGTTGTTCCGCAACTGTCGTCTGATCGGCCGCCGGTTTCGTCTGGCGCACGTGCATTTCGGCCCCGAGATCATCGAAGTAGCCACCTTCCGCGGCTTGCATGATTCAGAAAGCGACGACGAGCAGCCGCAATCGCTATTGGATGAGCGCGGTCGCATCGTGCGCGACAACGTCTACGGGACCATCGAACAGGACGCGCTGCGACGCGATTTCACCATCAATGCGCTCTACTACGACATCAATAACTTCAGCGTCATCGACTATGTCGGTGGAATCGAGGACCTGAGAGCCGGAGTGATCCGGATCATCGGCGATCCGGAAACGCGGCTGCGCGAGGATCCGGTGCGTATGCTGCGCGCGGTACGCTTTGCCACCAAGCTGGGGTTGCGGCTACACCCGGACACCGAGGCGCCGATTCGAGAGCTTGGCCACCTGCTGCGCGACATGCCGGCGGCCCGCCTGTTTGACGAGGTGTTGAAGTTGTTCCTTGCCGGCCACGGGGTCCAGACTTTCGAAGGCTTGCGTCATTACGGTCTGTTCGGAGAGCTGTTCCCGCTGACCGAAGATGTGCTGGCGCGGGAACAGGCCGGATTCCCGCACGTTTTCCTGATTCGGGCTCTGGAGAACACCGACCAGCGCGTCGCCGAGGGCAAGCCGGTGACGCCGGCATTCTTGATCGCGGCGCTGCTGTGGGAACCGCTGCGAGAGCAGCTGCAACGCTTCCAGGATGCCGGCGAGCCCGAGCTCATGGCGATGCAGCTCGCCGCCGACGAGGTACTTCGAATGCAGGCCGATCGCACCGCGCTGCCGCGCCGCTTCAGCACACCGGCGCGGGAGATCTGGAGCTTGCAACGACGGCTGTTGCGCCGCACCGGCAGCCGACCTCACAAACTGCTGGAGCACCCGCGATTTCGTGCCGGATACGACTTCTTGCTATTGCGGGGCGCCGCTGGTGAGGACGTCGTCGAGCTGGGTGAGTGGTGGACACAATTTCAAGAGAGCGATGACTCGGACCGCGAAAAGCTGATGAGCGACAGCAGCGCTGGATCTCGACCGCGCAGCAACCGACGTCGGCGCTCGCGACGGCGGCGCAGCGCGGCGGGTACACCTTCGGCTTGAGCGTGACCGCGTATGTAGGTCTCGGCGCCAACCTCGGCGATCCTCGGCACCAGCTCAGGGCGGCCCTCGAAGGCCTGCAGGCACTGGCGGCAGCGGGCACATTGCGCCGCTCGCGCCTCTATCGCACCGCGCCAGTCGGGCCTACGGGGCAGCCGGATTACCTGAACGCCGTAGCCGCCCTCGAAACCGAGCTCGAGCCGCTGCCGTTGCTGCGCGAACTGCTCGAGCTGGAGCGCGCCGCGGGACGCGAGCGGCGGGTTCGATGGGGACCGCGCACCCTGGATCTGGACTTGTTGCTCTACGACGATCGCTGCATCGAGTCGCCGGAGCTGACCTTGCCGCACCCTCGGATCCCTGAGCGGGCCTTCGTGCTGTTGCCCCTGGCCGATCTGGATCCGACCTTGTTCATTCCGGGGCGTGGCCAGGTGGGGGCACTGCTGGCAGATTGCCCGCCACTGCGAGCCGAGCCCGTGGCCTGGGAAGCGGACCCAAACGGGCCTGGGTCGGTTCGATCTTGAGGAAGCGAGCCCATGCACACGATTGACAGCTTGGAGGCGATGCGGCGCCGGGTAGGGGTGTGGCGCGGCGAAGGCCTGCGCGTTGGGCTGGTGCCGACGCTAGGCAACCTGCACGCCGGCCATCAGGCGTTGGTGGCGCACTGTAGCCAGCTCGCCGAGCGCACCGTGGTCAGCATCTTCGTCAACCCCACCCAATTCGGCGTTGGCGAGGACTTCGAACGCTATCCCCGGACACTAGAAGCCGACCGCGACAAGCTGGCGAAGGTGGGCGCCGCGGCGATCTTCGCCCCCTCAGTTGACGAGGTCTACCCGGGGGGCGCCGAGCACGCGACGGTGGTCGAGGTGCCGGGGCTTTCCGACATTCTTTGCGGCGCCGCCAGGCCCGGGCACTTCCGCGGCGTGACCACGGTGGTGAGCCGTCTATTCAACATGATCCAGCCCGATGTTGCGGTATTCGGGCAAAAAGATTGGCAGCAGCTGCTGGTCATTCGCCGCATGACGCGAGATCTGTCCTTCCCCGTGGAGATCGTCGGGATGCCAACGATTCGCGAGTCGGATGGCCTCGCCTTGAGCTCTCGCAATAGCTACCTCGGCCCCGACGAGCGCGAAAACGCGCCCAGGTTGTATCGGGTTCTCCGGGACACGGCCGCCGCCATGGCCAGCGGGCGGCGAGACTACCCGACGCTGGAGTCGGAGGCGACAGACGAACTGCAGGCAGCGGGCTTCAGGCCCGACTACGTGGCCATTCGTGACGCCAGCACGCTGGCAATCCCCGATCTGGACGCGCCACCTTCGAGCCTGCGTGTGTTGGCCGCCGCCTGGCTGGGCCGTGCCCGCCTCATCGACAACGTCGGCATCGACTAGGCCCGACCAAAGGGCCGCCCCCATCGATCATGTGACATCTCGCCCCAGAGATTGAATAGTGCGCCCGGTATCCGCAGTGGGTTCCCTGGGCCGGCCGGCGCTCAGCGGGCCCGCCCAGGAATTGTTGTCAGCTATTCAATGGTGAACAGCGAGTCGTTGCCGCCGGAGGCAGTGGTATCGATGCTGACAGCACGCTCCAGGGTGAAGCGGTGCAGGTAGTTGGTGCTGCCGGCCAGCGGCGAACCGGGT
>CAZLYT010000144.1:0-4677 GCA_964563515.1 uncultured Candidatus Competibacteraceae bacterium
AGTTCGGATAATTATGATCTGAATTTCGGTGAAAGTTATTCACTAATCAGATTTACCAAACAGACGGAACGCGGTGAACTGCCATTCCCGATACCTGGAATGTCAGATGTGATGCCCTACGATTCTATTCGATATGGATCAATGACGCCAGGGCAATTAAATTTATTTCTAGGTATCTTTAAAAGCCGGTTGTGTCAGGCAATCTCTGATTTTTCTCCAGATGTGGTGCATTTACATCATCTCTGGACGCTTACTTCTTTAGTCGGATGCTGTCGTGCATTGCCTGTCGTAGTAACCATACATGGATCGGATCTCAAACTGTTGAAATCGGCGTCGAGGCACGAGCCATTGGTTCGTGCCTCGATATCAAAATTGAGCCACTTCATGGCAGTTAGCCACGATATGGCTTCGGAAGCTGTTGAAATTTTCAATATCCCAAAAACAAAAATGAGTGTAATAGGGAATGGTTACAATGAGAGTGTTTTTAAAATCGACGGTCCGGTAATCGATATATCATACCCTGTCGTGCTGTGCGCCGGAAAATTTGTGCATTGGAAAGGTTTTGCGTATATTATTCGAGCGTGCGCTGCGATCAAGATGGCGCATAGATTAGTAATTCTTGGCACTGGTCCAGTGGAAGAACGCATCAGGTTAATGCAACTAGCAGAAGAACTTGGCGCACTGGAAAGTATATTCTTTCCTGGACACGTCTCCCAGACTGAGGTTGCAAAATGGATGCGTAGCGCTAAGCTTTTTGTGTTGCCTTCAACCAAAGAGCCTTTCGGTCTCGTCCTTTTGGAAGCTCTTGCGTGTGGATGCCCGGTTGTGGCGGCAAATTCTGGTGGTCCCAAGGATATAGTCAGCAAGGTGCTTCAATTCAGTGGCCTCGCCAAGCTAGTGCCACCCGTTAAAGAGGGAGAGGAGAGAGATGAGGCGCGGTATGTAGCAGATTTGAGAGATGCCGTAGAGGGATTCTTAGCTATGCCCATTTCCGCGCTACAGCGTCGAACTGTGGCTAGTACAGTTAAAGGAATGGAATGGAGTGAAGTCTACCGACACATACGCGAAATCTACTGTCGTTTAGTTGTAGACTGGTAGTATTCCTGCCCAGTACCTCCCCGGCCAACGCCCGCCGGGGTGTGGTCCCAGCTGCAAGGTGCGCTGGTGCGCTGACGGAACCGGAGATGGTTATCGTCTCGGATTCGCCTCCCAGCGGTCTGAAACAGCCGGGTGCATGGGTAACACTTTAGACCGGGAGCATGGTAACACTCGCCGGGGCTGTGACTGGCTTCCGGCAGGATATAAGGCTCTCTAATCTAACCCTGTCGTCGGGGTTGTGGGAATGTTGGAAACGCGTGGGTGGGGGTGGGTGCGCGTTTCAAAGCCCTGTGGGAGCGGCGCAAAGATGCGTGAGAAGAACCAGGGACGCATCGGTGGTTCAGGCGCACTCCCCGCGCCGTCGGTGATCAGCGAGTCGCTCAGGGGTGCCAGCGCGTCGAGGTAGTGCAACTCGAGCGTCACGCCCGAGAGGGAGTCGGCGCTGCGGTTTGCGACGGTGACTTGGCCCTGGAGCAGCTCGCCGGGTACGGCCGGATCGGGGTTGAGGGCCATCGACAGTTCGAGCGGGTTACCGTTCTCGACCCGGGTGACCTCTCTTGCTCGTGCTTGGTGAAGTCAAAATGCGCCGTCGGCGGTCAGCGTGGCAGCGTCGACCTCAAGCAGGGTGCCTTCGGCCAGACCGGCGCCGGCGCGGAAGCGGTAAGTGTCAAGATAGTTGTCGCCTTTTCGTTACTCAGCTGTGGCCTGGGTTTTCCTCTTCCGGCGGCGCCATGCCCAGAGCACGAAGAAGTCGCGATCGACCTCAAGTCGCCTCGAAAGCCTCGCAGACGCCGGCGTCCGCATCAAGGGTTCGCTCGCTGCGCTCGCCGCTTCGCGCCCTTGACACGGACGCCGGCGCCTGCGCTCTTTGGGGCGGCGACTTTGAGGTCGAAAAATCGACTTGTCTGACGGTGTCAAAGCGGCGAGCTCCACCATCCTCCAGGCAGACCATCGAAGAGTGTTCATGCGGCTCGGCTGGCCCGCACATCGGGGTTCAGCGTAACGCTACCCACTGGCGTCCAATCACGGCTCTGCCCGCTCCAGCGCTCCGGATGTTGGCCCCGAGCCTTCTCATACACCCGCTGACGGCCAGCCAGGATCTCGATGTCTCGCCCCGCGTGCCGGTCCGCCGGTGTCACGAAACGCAGGGCGCTGTGCAAGTGCTCGTGGTTGTACCAAGCCACGAAGCCCTCGACCCAGCCCTGGGCCGACTCGAGGGAGGTGAACGGACCATCGGGGTACTCGGGGCGGTACTTAAGCGTCCGGAACAGGGACTCGGAGAACGCATTATCGTCACTGATCCGAGGACGGCTGAAGGAGGCCACCACCCCCAGGCGCTGGAGCGTCGCGAGCATGGTCGCACCCTTCATCGCGCCACCATTGTCGGAATGCAGCACAATCCCCTGGGGAGCCACTCCTTCTTTGGCGCAAGTGCACTCGAACAGCTCGGCGGCATGATCGCTCAATTCCTCGCTAAAGACTTGCGCGGCGACGATCTTGCGACTCCAGACGTCCAGGATCAGGTACAGATAGTAGAACTGACCGCGGATCGCCGTGGGCAGGTAGGTAATGTCCCACGACCAAACCTGGCAAGGACCCCAGGCTTGAAAACTCCGCGGACGCTGGTGCTTGGCCGGCCGAGAGCGCTCGCGGTGATTCAACTGTTGGGCTCGGCGCAACAAGCGATACATCGTCGACTCCGAGGCCACGTACTGGCCGCTGTCCGCCAACAGGGGCACCACCTGGTGCGGCGTCAGATCGCACCACTGCGGGGAGTCGAGAAGCTCTAGCACCTGACGTTGCTCGCCCGGCGTGAGCGCGTTGGCGGGACGAGTCTTGGGACCCGCTCGTCCATCCTCGCCCACACCTGCGGCGCGCCATCGTTGCACCGTGCGTACGCTCATCCCCAATTCACGACACGCCACGGACAAGCGCGCACCTCTTGCTACCATTTCCTCGATGATGGCGAGAATCATCCGCCGCTCCCCGGACGGGTGCGGGCGTCCACGTCCCCCCAGATCTCCGCGACTTTTTTTTTCAGCAGGAGCAGCGCCGAAGCCTCCGCCAACGCCTTCTCCTTGCGACGCAGCTCCACCTCGAGCTCGCGTACCCGGCGCGCTTCCGCGCTCTTCTTGCCTCTGGCACTGCCCGAGCACAGCCCCGCCAACATCTGCTCGCGCCAACGCTCCAACGTTGCACGATGCAGACCCTGCTCGCGCAAGAAGCGGCCCAAGGCCTCCTCTTCCAGGGGCGCGGCTTCCAACACCGCCGCCAGTTTCTCCTCTGCCGGCCAGTCCTGCGGCCGGCGCGCTGTGGCCCTTGTCCTCGATTGGCTCATGGGGCCTACTGTACCCTGCTCACGCAGCCAGCGCGACAACGTCTGCTGAGACACCCCGACCTCACGCGACAACGCTGTCGCACTCGTCGCCGGCGGCCCCACCAGCTTGCGCACCATGCGCGAGCGAAAGGCCTCGCTGTAAAGCGCCATCACACCATCCCCCCGCAGCGCGTGAAGAACTCCTCGCGCAGCTCCTCGTCGCTCACTTGAGCCGCCTTGAACAACGTCTCCGCCGACATCGACAGCTCGCTACGCACCAAATCGGCCATGAAGTACAATTCGACCTTCACCGTTCTCGGCGTCCGGTACCGCTGCATCTCGCGCCAATCGCGCGGCAGCCTCAGGCTCTCCATGATCTCGAAGAGACGGTAGTCGAGTCGCTGCAGATCACAGGCCACGTCCACCAGCGCCATCTGCGGGCTGCGCAGCGGGCTGATCAGGTACAGCAAGGCTTCAAGAAGTCGTCGCATCGGTCATCGCTCCTGCCCCCTTCTCCAGTTTGTGGAGGTTCAGCCGAGGCGACAACTACCCTGACACAGGGGGCGAAGGGGTTGCGGTTGTCCTGGAAGCTGAAGACGACGTCGTTGCGCTTGCGCTCCCGGTCGTCGGGGGGGTCGGCGCGGTGCCAGGCGAGGAGGGTGCAGAGGTCGCCCATGCGGGCTTCGGTGGTGCCGTCGGCGCGGGTGGTGGCGGAGCCGGAGGCGATGTTGTCGCGGAGGACGAGGTCGGGCTCGCGGCGGTTTCGTTCGGCGTGGACTCCGCCTTCGTAGCGCACGTCCATGTAGAACATCGCGCGGGCGACGTCGCCGCGGCGGACGTTCCAGACCTGCCAGGTCGTAGACTGGTTGCCGCTGCGGCGGAGCCAGTTGTCGTCGTCGGGGAAGGGGCCTTCGTTGCCGCCGGCGTCGTGGGTGCGGCGGGTGGAGTAGCGGAGGCAGTCGGCGTTGCAGTCGTCGAAGAGGGCGCGGTCGCGGTCTTGGTTGTAGCCGATGTGGCTGAGGAAGAGGTGGTGGCAGTCGGTGTGGGGGGGATCGTCGGAGTTCGGGAAGCCGAAGCTCTTGGGCCAGGTGTGCTCGCGGTTGTAGTCGTCGTTGCCGCCGCCGACGCGCCGGTAGGAGGCGTTCAGGTAGACGTCGAGCACGCGGTTCGAGTCGAGCGGATCGGCGTCGGCCTTCTCTAAAATGTCCCAGGTGTCGGTCTTGCTGCCGTGGCTGTAGGGGAAGACCTTGTGGTCGCGGATG
>CAZLYT010000145.1:0-25811 GCA_964563515.1 uncultured Candidatus Competibacteraceae bacterium
AACTTGGTTGTGTTCGTCGCCGATGATGGAGCGAGCTTCGGCTGAGAGCCTGTGATCGCCATCGAGCCACCACAAGAGGGCGTGGGTATCGAGCAGGACTCGGGAGGACACGCCTTATTCCCAGGGCGCCAGCTCATCTTCCGGGAGCGGTTGGAAGAACCGTTCGTCTACGCGTGCCCGCCCTCTCAGGGCACCGAAGTGGCGTCCCCGCTTGACAGGCTCGACGGCGGTCAGGCGGGCGACCGGTTTGCCGGCGCGGGCGATTTTGATCTCTTCGCCCCTGGCAGCCTGTTCAATCAACTTCGACAAGTGGGTCTTGGCGTCGTGGATGTTGACTTGGGTCACTGGATAAACCTAGCTAAGTACTGTTAGCTAAGAATGTGTCAGGGCGTGTGCCAGGCACAGGGGTCCTCGGCGCTATCGGGGCTAGTCCGGATCCGGTTCCACCGTCGGCTCTGGCACTGGGTGTCCTAGCTCATCGGCCTCCGCCAATGCTTCGTGGAAGGCTCCCACCCGTTCCTCTGCGGCCTCCGGATCCCGAAATCGGGCGATGTGCAGCAGCGCGTCGCCTTGGGAGACCAGCGGCAACCGAGTGCGCCCGATGGTGATGCCCGCGGCGGGTGCGACGATGGCCGTCTCCTGATCGCCGAACGGGTCACCGATGGTGCCCAGGAGCTCGCCCGCCAGCACCTTGGCACCCAGGGGCCGTCGACAGCGGAAGATCCCGCTCTCCGGGGCGCGAACCCAGGTGGTGGAGCGTGCCACCAAAGGTTTGGGTGGGGGCGTGCGGCGTCGGCTTTCGGGGAGCATCCCGAGCGCGCGCAGCAAGGCCACGATGCCGTGCAGACCGGCGCGGATGGCCATTTCGTCGAAGCGCAGCGCCTCGCCACCCTCGTACACCAGCATTGGAATGCCACGCTCGTAGGCGGCGGCGCGCAACGAGCCATCGCGCAGGTCGGCATTCAGCACCACCGGAACACCGAAGGCCCGGGCCAGCCGTTCGATCTCGGGATCGTCCAAGCGGGCGCGGATCTGTGGCAGATTGGTGCGGTGGGCACTGGCGGTGTGCAGATCCAAGGCGTGGGTGGCTCGGCTCAGGATCTGCTCCAAGAACATTCGGGCCAGACGTGCCGCCAGAGAGCCCCCGTCGGAGCCGGGAAAAGTACGGTTCAGGTCGCGCCGGTCCGGCAGATAGCGGGAATGGCCCAGGAAGCCGTAGACGTTGACCACCGGCACCGCCAGCAGGGTGCCGCGCAGGCGGCCGAGCGCCTTCAGGCGCAATAGCCGATGGATGATCTCGACGCCGTTGATTTCGTCCCCATGGACCGCGGCGCTGACCACCAGGCGCGGGCCCGGCCGCCGACCGTGCACTACCCGCACCGGCATGGTGACGGCGGCCCGAGTGTAGAGACCGGGAAGGGGCATCTCGACCGTCGCCCGGGAGCCCGGGGTGATCTCGGTCTCGCCGACGACGATGTTGCGGCTACGATCAGCCTTTGCCGCGGGTGCGTGTGCGGTTTGGGCGGGCATTGGTTTGCACGAACTGGATGACCTGGCCAGCGATGTCGCGTCCGGTGGCTTTCTCGATGCCTTCCAGACCCGGAGATGAATTCACCTCCAGCACCACCGGTCCGTGGTTGGAACGCATCAGGTCAACACCGGCGACGTTGAGCCCCAGTATCGAGGCCGCCCGTACCGCGGCAGAGCGCTCCTCGGGGCTGATGCGGACCAGGCTGGCAGTGGCACCGCGATGCAAATTGGAGCGAAACTCACCCTCCGGTGCTTTGCGCTGCATGGCCGCCACCACCTTGCCACCGATCACGAAGGCGCGAATATCGGCGCCGCCGGCTTCCTTGATGAACTCCTGCACCAGGAAATGCGCCTTTAGCTCCCGGAAAGCCTGCACCACGCTTTCACCCGCCTTCGCGGTTTCAGCCAGCACCACGCCGGCGCCCTGAGTACCCTCCAGCAGCTTGATCACCATGGGCGCGCCGCCCACCAGCTTGAGCAGGTCGCGGGTGTCGTCTGGTGAGTGGGCGATGCCAGTGACGGGCAGCCCGATGCCTTTGCGGGCCAGCAGCTGCAGGGCCCGCAGCTTGTCCCGCGAGCGGCTGATCGCCACCGACTCATTGACCGGGTATACGCCCATCATCTCGAACTGGCGCAGCACCGCGGTGCCATAGAAGGTGACCGAGGCGCCGATTCGCGGGATCACAGCGTCGAAGCCGGTAAGGATTTCGCCCCGGTAATGAATCTCGGGATTGACCGGGCTGACGCTCATGTAGCAGCGCAGATGGTTGATGACTCTGGCCTCGTGGCCGCGCGCTTCCGCCGCCTCGCGCAGCCGCCGAGTGGAATAGAGCCGGGCGCTGCGGGACAGAATCGCAATCTTCATCGAGGGCTCCCGGTTTGGGTAGCGCTTGCAGGCACCTCGTAAGCCCCGCTCAGCTCGCGTCCGAAGCGGAACGAGACGCTCGGATCGACCGTGAGGCGCCCCCGCATGGCGGTGCGGCCGAGGAGCATGCGAAACAGCATGGATTCGCGGTTGGTCAGAGTCATCTCGATGGGCCACTCCGCGGATCCAGCCCGCAGTAAGGTTTGGATTACCCAGCGCCGTTCCCGATGGCCGCCGGAGTCACGCACCACCCGCTGATCGAGAAGCGGCGACTCACAGCGCAGCTCCGGGTCGCTGCGGCGCTGCAAGGGGTGGATGCCAAAGCGCACGTAGTCATGCCCGCCCCGGCGCAAGGTCTCGATCCAAAAGGTGTGAAGTGCGGAGGTGCGGGCGCCGGTATCGACTTTCGCTTTTATCGCTAGTATCCCCAGCGCCGGCAGCGACACCCACTCCCGCCAGCCGATCATGGTCAAGCTGTCCCGCTCTCGGTACATTTGGTGCGCTCGATCCTCCCCGTCGCCGCGCGCAGCATACCCGATCGCGGCCGCCCGGCGCGAAGAGCACCGTCACGGAGCCACAGCTCAATGTTTTCAACCTGGGTTTGCTACCTGGCATACAAGTTCATTGGAATCTCTGGCCGCGCGGCGGGCCATGTCGCACTAGGTCGATGAGGCTCCGCGCCCACCCTGTCGCGCGACTTTTCGGGACCGCCGGGGCTGTCCCGGCGCTTCCACGCGGCTTGCTGTTGGGCGCAGCGCTGTACACGATCGTGGCCCTGGTGCTGCTGGGGTGGTGCTCAATTGCCGCCGCCCAGACCACGCCTGCCACCGATCCCGATCCCACGGCCATTGCCCCCGGCCCTGGGGTGGCGGCGCCCGAGACGGAGCAAGGCGCCGCGGCCATGCCGGCTGAGCCCTCCGAGGCCCGGGAGGCCGCCGGCCGTGCTCGCCTCGAGCTCGAACGGGCGCAGCGCGCCCTGGACGTCTACACCGACTTGCAAGTCAAGCGCCTGCAGAGCCTCGAAAGCTCCCCGGCGGACTCCCGCGCGGTGGAGCAGGCGCGGGTGGAGGCCAACGGCCTGCGCCTGCAGGGCGACGATCTAAGGCTGCAGCTGGATGCGCTGGAGCGCATCATCGCTGAACGCAAAGCCCGCATTGCGGAGCTCGAGAGCCAGCGGCAGCTGCTGCTCAATCCAGCCGGGCAGCCGGGTCTGGGCATCGATCGTGAGGCGGAGCTGGGTCGGCTCGGCGCCGCCATCGCCGACCTCAAGGGAGATGTGGAAGCGCAGGCCGACCAGCGCTCGCTGACTGCCGAGCAGCTACAGCTCAACCGCCAGCGCCTGGAGCTGGCGGAGGAGTGGTTGCGTGAAGCGCAGCAGTCTGCGGAGATCCGTGCCGAGCGGGAGCATGCCGAGTCCAGGCGTGACGTGCAGCAACGCTTAGAGGAGGAGGCCCAGGCCAGTGCGGCCCGAGCGGCGGAGCTGCGAGCCCAGCTGCTGAACCCGGACCTGACGCCGGAGCAGCGGCTGCGCCTCGACATACAAGGCAGCGCCGCCGCGGAGCAGGCCGCCGTCACCCGACTCGATGCGCGCCTAACCGGTGTCAACGACCGCCTGCGAGAGCTCGGCGGCCTCGCGGCCTCCGGCCGCGCGCCGGCGGCGTCCGATGTGCGCGCGGCCATTAATGAGCTGATCCGCATCCAATCCAATCTCAACAGCGCATCGGAGCTCGCGGCGCGCAAAGTCAACTTGATCGAGTCCGACAGTGAGCTGTTGCAGGAGCGTCTGGCCGAGCTCAGCGAGGGCGGCCGGCGCCGGTTGGCCCCCGAGATCTCGGCCCTGGAGGAGATACAGAGCACCCTGGAACTCCGCGTCCAGCAGTTGGCCGACGCCTCCAGTCGGGTGCGGACGATGCTGGAGACCTTGGACATCAGCTATGAGGAGGCGCTGAAACGAGGACTGCTGGAGCGCGAGGCGCTGCCCGAGAACACTGCCGAGCTGCGGGCGCTTGGCAATGCCCTGGTCAAGGCGCCACAGACGCTGTTCTACCAGCTCTGGGTGAGTCTGGAGCTGACCTTCGAATCCCTGGTCCACGCCAGCACCACGCGTTGGCTCATGCTGGCGGCGGTAGAGCTGGTGCTGTTGTGGCTGGTTCTTGTTCTGCGTCGGCTGGTGTCGCGGGCAGTGCGGGCCATGACGGTAATGGCGCATCGGGGCGATCGCTTCAGCGATCGGGTCCTGCTGCTGGTGCTGCGTCTGCTCGATGCCAACGTGTGGTTCGTTGGGGCGCTGGCCGGCGTCCTGGTGCTGGCCGTGTTCGCCGAAGTGCAGCAGCCGGCCCGCGGAATTCTCACCGCCGTGGGTATCGCACTGCTGGTGGTCAAGCCTTTTGTGAATCTCACCTGGCTGCTGGTGGGAGACCCAAGGTTGGGCGAGGATATCTATCGGCCGCGGCTGTTTTTCGAAGTGAGCATTGCGACCATCGCCGGGGGCTTGCTGGCGACGGCTTCGGTGACAGCGCGGCTGGCGGCGCTTCCCGATTCCCTGGTCGGCCTGGTGGATCGACTGCTGATGTTGGTGCTGCTGGCCGGCACCGCCCCGGCCTTGCGCTTGCGTGCCTTCGTGCTGGACCTGGTGCGAGGCCACTACTCCGACCGGCGCTGGTTTCCCGTGGCCGTCGGCGTAAGCCTGCTGGCGGTGCTGGCCCTGGGTTTCGCCGGCCTGATTGGCCTCGTCGGTTACATCAATCTGGCCCTCGAGATCTGTCGCAGCCTAGGGCTATTGGTGGCGCTGGTGATTGCCTGGGTGCTGGTAGCCGGGCTGCTGGAAGATCTGGTGGTGTGGGCCAAAAACTACGCGGTCGCCCATGCCAAATTGGGGCTGCTGTGGACCCAGGACATCATTCCACCCCTGCACCGCCTGACCAGCCTGCTGCTGGCGGCGGCGGTGATCTACGTGTTCCTGGGTCTGCTCGGCTGGGACGTGGCGGGATTCGCTTTCGATGCCGTGGCGGGGATGCTGCGGACCAACCTGTTCCGCATCGGCGAAACCGACGTGACCTTGCTGATGATCCTGATCATCGTGCTCAGCGCGTGGGCGGTGCTGGCGGTATCCAGGTGGTTGCGCAACGTCACCTATCGCTGGGTCTACTCCAGGATCATCGACCTGGGGGTACGCCACAGCCTGTCGGTGTTCACCCAGTACACCGCCGTGGTCGTGGGCGTGATGATTGTGCTGAACATCAGCGGCATCGATCTCACCACGCTTACGGTGTTCGCCGGTGCCCTGGGTGTCGGTCTTGGCTTTGGCCTGCAAACCATCGCCAACAACTTCATCAGTGGCATCCTGCTGCTCGCAGAGCGACCCCTGCGCGCCGGGGATCTGGTACAGGTGGGGGGGAGCGAGGGCACCGTGACCCGCATCGGCATGCGCTCGCTGACCCTGGAAACCTGGGATAAACAGGAGGTGATCATCCCCAACTCGGACGTCATCTCCAACGCCTTCACCAATTGGACCCATTCCGACAACACGCTGCGTAGCGTGCTCATGGTGCGGGTGACCTACAAGGCCGATCCACATCGGGTACAGCGTCTGATCGAGGAGGTGTTGAAGAAGCACCCCGGGGTGCTCCGCGATCCCGAGTACCTGGTGCTGCTGTGGACCTTCGGCGAGAACGGCATGGAATTCCGGGTGCAGTATTTCTTCGACGTGGTGCAGACCAACCTGCTGACCCTGCGCTCGGAGGTGATGTTCGGCATCTGGAACACCCTGGATAAGAATGGGATCGAGATTCCCTTTCCGCAGCGAGATCTGTATATCAAGTCGATAGCCCCGGAAACCTCCGCGTCGGCTTCAGGAACGCTGAGCGATTGAACAAAGAGACTCGGGCGCGGCCGCACCGACGCCAGCCGCTGCCCGGGACCAAGAGGAGACGGCAGCATGTCCACCAACAATCCCTACGAGCTCGGGCTGGACCGCACCCCGGCGAACTTCGCCGCATTGACGCCCCTGAGCTATCTCGAGCGCGCGGCCTTCGTGTATCCGGAGCGGATTGCCACGGTGCACGCAGGCGTGCGTCGGACTTGGGCCGAGACCTACAGTCGCTGTAGACGCCTCGGTAGCGCCCTGCAGCGGCGGGGTCTTGGTGTCGGCGACACGGTGGCGGTGCTGTCTCCCAATCTGCCGGAAATGTTCGAAGCGCATTTCGGCGTACCCATGTCCGGCGCCGTGCTCAACACCGTCAACACCCGGCTCGACGCCGAAGCCATCGCCTTCATTCTTCAGCATGGCGAGGCCTCGGTGCTGGTGGTAGATACTGAGCTCGGCGAGCTGGCCGCCCGCGCGGTGTCGATGCTGGAGCGCCGCCCTCTGATCGTTGACATCGTCGACCCGGCTTTCGCTGGAGGGCGCCGGATCGGCGACCTGGACTACGAAGCATTGCTGGAGGAAGGGGACCCGGATTTCGATTGGCAGCCCCCGGCCGATGAGTGGCAGGCGATATCCCTCAACTACACCTCCGGCACCACCGGCAACCCCAAGGGCGTGGTATACCACCACCGTGGTGCCTTTCTAAATGCCGCCTGCAACGCCTTGGTTTGGGACATGGGCATACACCCGGTCTACCTGTGGACCCTGCCCATGTTCCACTGCAATGGCTGGTGCTTTCCCTGGACCATCGCCGCCACCGTGGGCACCAGCGTTTCTCTACGCCAGGTGCGAGCCGATACCGTGTTCGATCTGATTCGTGGCGAGCGGGTGAGCCACTTCTGCGGCGCGCCCATCGTGCTGAACATGCTGGTCAACAGCCCGGCGCAGCTGAAGGAGGGCATCGAGCATCGAGTCAAGGTGATGACCGCTGGCGCTGCCCCGCCGGCCGCAGTGATCGCCGGCATGGAGCGCATGGGCTTCGGCGTCACGCATGTGTATGGCCTTACCGAGACCTACGGCCCCGCCGTAGTCTGCGCCTGGCACCACCAATGGGACGAGCTCGAGCTCGAGCAGCGGGCCCGGCGCAAGGCCCGGCAGGGGGTACGCTACCCCATGCTAGAGGGGCTAATGGTTGGCGATCCGGAGACCCTGGAGCCGGTGCCGCGGGATGGTGAGACCATTGGCGAGATCTTGTTCCGGGGCAACATCGTCATGAAGGGCTACTTGAAAAACCCGACTGCCACCGACGAGGCTTTTGCCGGAGGCTGGTTTCACTCCGGAGACCTGGCGGTGTGGCATCCCGACGGTTACATCGAGATCCGCGACCGCTCCAAAGACATCATCATCTCGGGTGGGGAAAACATTTTCAGCATCGAGGTGGAGGACGTCTTGTATCGCCATCCGGCGGTGCTGGAAGCGGCGGTGGTGGCGCGACCGAATGAAAAATGGGGGGAGACCCCTTGCGCCTTCGTGACGTTGAAAGAGGGCGCCAAGGTCACCGAGGCCGAAATCATCGAGTTTTGCCGATCGCAGCTGGCCCATTTCAAGGCCCCGCGAACCGTGCTGTTCCGCGCTCTGCCCAAGACCTCGACCGGCAAGATCCAGAAGTTTGTCCTGCGGGACGAGGCGCGCATGCTGGAGTGATTGGGATTCAGGTCCTGGACGGGCGGCTGGCCGATAACGACTTCGGCTCAGGCCGCCTTGACCGCCTCGCGGGAGTTGACCATGTAGGTGGCCTGACCTTCCACCACGGTCTGGCCATTCACGGTGCACACCGTATCCGCGATCACCCGTCGCTTTTCCTTGTCGACATCCTTGATGGTGACTCGGGCAGTGACCGTTTCGCCGATGCGAACCGGGGCCTTGAAGCGCAGGTACTGGTCCACGTAAATGGCACCTGGACCGGGTAGCCGGGTGCCAGCCACGCAGGAAATCAGCGCGGCGCTGAACATGCCATGGACGATGCGGCCTTTGAAGATGGTGTCTTTGGCGAAGTCATCGTTGATATGAATGGGGTTGTCGTCACCGGAAATGCCAGCGAAGAGAATCACGTCGGCGTCGGTGACGGTCTTGGCGTAGCTGGCGCTCATGCCAACGGAAAGATCTTCCAGGTAATAGCCGTGCAGTTCGCTCAAGTTGTACCCCCAAAGGTGCGCCCTGTGGTTCCAGGAGCAATCCTGGCGTGTTGGTGCCACGGAAGTGAGCCCTCATGTGGCTGGGGACGTTCCAGCACACGACATGCCACTCGCTGGGTTGACCCGCCAGAGGGGGCTCGCGATGGACTCGGCTCGTTATTGACCGCCGCTCGGGCGGGGTTGTTGCAGCGCAGTATAGGCTGTTCGTGGGCCAATCGAAAGGTGCTACGCTCAGGCCGCTAGACCATGTGAGTCAGTTTGTTACGCGTTTTGCCGCATTGCGGCAAACGATCCGATGGAGGATTCACCAAGCGCAGCTCGCGGGCTGCGACCAGGCTGCGAATGACACAAGTTGCGCTCGAATCGCGACGGGTGAGGGCCTGATCTTCACCGCCAGGTAGCGCCAGAACGATTTGGAGGAGAACCAATCCCATGACCACCTATGCCGCCCCCCTGCGTGACATGGAGTTCGTTCTGCACGAGCTGGTCGATTTGGAGGCAATCCGCGCCTTGCCTGGCTTGGAGGAGGCCAGCCCGGAGCTGATCGACGCGGTTCTGAACGAGGCCTCGCGGCTCGCCGGCGAGGTGCTGGCACCGGCCAACAAGTTGGGGGACCTCCAGGGCACCCGGGTGGTGGACGGCGCGGTGCAGATTCCCCAGGAGTTCAAGGCCGCCTACAAGACCTTCGTCGAGGGCGGCTGGCCAAGCCTCAAGTTCGACCCCGAGTACGGCGGTCAAGGGCTGCCGGCGGTAGTCTCCGCCGCAGTGGAAGAGATGTGGCAGTCCGCCAACATGGCCTTCGCCTTGTGCCCGCTGCTCACCCAGGGCGCCATCGACGCCATCCTGCTCCATGGCACCGAGGACCAGAAGCGGCGCTACGTGCGACCCATGGTCGCGGGCACCTGGACCGGCACCATGAACCTCACCGAGCCCCAGGCGGGTTCCGATCTCGCAGCAGTGCGCACTCGGGCTGAGCCCAAGGGCGATCATTACCTGCTGAGCGGCCAGAAGATCTTCATCACCTGGGGGGATCACGACGCGGCGGAGAACGTGGTCCACACGGTATTGGCCCGCACCCCCGACGCGCCCGAAGGGGTTAAGGGGATCTCCATGTTCATGGTGCCCAAGTTCCTGGTCGGCGCCGACGGGAGCCTGGGTGAGCGCAACGACGTGTATCCGGTGTCGGTAGAGCACAAGCTCGGCATCCACGGCAGTCCCACTTGTGTCATGAGTTACGGTGACCACGGCGGTGCGGTGGGATATCTGGTGGGTGAGGAGAACCAGGGCCTGGTCTACATGTTCACCATGATGAACCGGGCCCGGCTCGCAGTCGGCGTGCAGGGGCTTTCCATATCCGAACGCGCCTACCAGCAGGCGGTGGGCTATGCCCGGGACCGCCTCCAGGGCACGCTCCCGGGCCATCCGGGCCGTGTCGCCATCATTCACCACGCGGACGTGCGCCGCATGCTGATGCTGATGCGATCACAGATCGAAGCCATGCGGGCTTTGGCCTACACCACCATGGCCGCGCTGGACCTCGCCGAGCGTGCCGAGGACCCGGTTCAGCGGGCCGCCAACCAAGCCCGCGTGGATCTGCTGACACCGGTGGTCAAGGGCTGGTGTACCGAGGTGGCCCAGGAGCTCACTTCGCTGGGGGTCCAGGTGCACGGTGGCATGGGATACATCGAGGAGACCGGCGCCTCGCAGCACTTCCGGGACGCCCGTATCACCACCATCTACGAGGGAACAACTGGTATTCAGGCCATGGACCTCATCGGCCGCAAGACTTTGCGCGACGGCGGCGCCGCCCAGCGCGCACTGTTGGGGGAGATGGAGGCGACTGTAGGCGACCTGGAAGGCGCCGGGGAGTCGCTGGCCCCACTGCGTGCGGCCCTGTCTGCTGGGGTACAAGCGCAGCGGGAGGCCTTGGAATGGGTATTAGCGCACGGCGCGGACAATCCCCATGTGCCCGGCGCGGCGGCCTTCAACCTGCTGATGCTGATGGGGACGGTGACCGGCGGCTGGCAGCTGGCCCGCGGCGCCCTGGCGGCGGAGCGTCGGGTCGCAGCCGGGGAGGGAGATGCCGCTTTTCTCCAGGGCCGTTTGGCTACGGCCCGGTTCTATGCCACCCAGGTGGCGCCGCGGGCGAAGGCATATCTCGAGGCCATTACCGAAGGAGCCGCGGAAGTCATGAGCTTGCCCCCCGAGCAATTCTAGGACGGGAAGCGCAACCGACGCCGGCGCCCCCTCCCGATGGCCCGCCGGCGTCGGCATAGCAGGCTTCTGAACCGACCTCTGTCACCCGTCTGTCACACTCGCGCCATATGTTGGCCGCGCTACCGGTCGGCGTCGCCGTCCGGCAGCGCCGGCAATGTGACACAAAGCTGTCACACTTCCGGCGTACAAACTTGCGTGAACATTCCCGACGCCTCGTGGGGCCAAGCGCCACCGAAATCGTGAGGCCCGCGAGCCTTGGAGGACAAATGACCAACAAGCCCATCGCCATCGCCGTGGCGGCCACCATTGCCGCCCTCGGTTCGACCAGTGCGCTAGCGGCCCGTGACAACATATCCATTGTCGGCTCCTCAACCGTCTATCCCTTCACCACTGTGGTGGCAGAGCAGTTCGGCAAGACCACCAGTTTCAAGACCCCGAAGATCGAGTCCACCGGCTCCGGTGGTGGCATCAAGCTGTTCTGCTCCGGCGTGGGCGTGGAGACGCCCGACATCACCAACTCCTCGCGCCGCATCAAGAGCTCCGAAGTCGAGGGCTGCGCAGAGAACGGCGTCAACGAGATCGTGGAAGTGAAGATCGGCTACGACGGCATCGTGCTGGCCAACTCTCGCCGCGGTCCCGACATGAGCGTGACGGTGGAAGAAGTGTGGCTTGCTCTCGCCAAGGATGTTCCGAATCCCGATGGGTCCGGTTTCATTCCCAATCCCTATACCAAGTGGTCGGAAGTGAATCCAGAGCTGCCTGACGCAAGGATCGAAGTGCTTGGTCCGCCCCCGACCTCCGGCACCCGTGACGCCTTCGTGGAGCTGGTGATGGATGCCGGCTGCGAAGAGTTCGAAGCGGTCCAGGCGCTGGCCGAAACCGACAAGGACGCCCACCAGGCGCGCTGTCAAGCCATGCGTGAGGATGGCGCCTTCATCGAGGCGGGCGAGAACGACAACCTGATCGTGCAGAAGCTCGAGGCCAACTCGAGCGCCTTCGGCATCTTCGGCTTCAGCTTCCTGGATCAGAACATCGACGCGATCAAAGGTATTGCCATCGACGCAGTGGAGCCGGAGTTCGAGACTATCGCCGACGGCAGCTACCCGGTCTCGCGGCCCCTGTTCTTCTACGTCAAGAAGGCCCACGTGGGAGTGATCCCTGGCATTAAGGAGTACATGGCCGAATTCACCAGCGAGAAGGCCTGGGGGCCCGAGGGCTATTTGTCCGAACGTGGCCTGATCCCGCTGCCAGACGGTGAGCGTGAGGCCGTGCGTCAAGCGGCCATGGATCTCGAAAACCTGAGCCTCGCCGCCAAGTAAGAAGCGGTTCACCGACCAGGGGCAGGCGGCTTCGGCTGCCTGCCCGGTTTCGCAAGCTGTTTAGACCTTGCCCGGCTGAGCGTAGACCTCATGAACACCGGCACGCTGCTGCTAGCCCTGCTCGTTCTGAGCGCCACCGCCTACTACCTCGGCCGCCGACGTTCGGTGGCGGTTGCGGCCAATAACGGCGGCGTCCGCTCCCTGCATTCGTTACCCAGCTACTACGGCTACCTGACCGCGATCTGGTGCGGCGTGCCGGCGCTGGTGTTGCTGGGCGTGTGGCTCTCGGTGCAGGATTCGGTGATCACGCAGATGGTGGTGGCCGACCTGCCGAAAGAGGTCCAGGGGTTGAGCGGGCCCAGGCTCGATCTGGTGCTCAATGACATCCGCAACATGGTGTCCGGGACCGTGACCTCGCGGCAGGCGGACGCCACCATGCTGGTCGCGGTCGAGCGCTACCGGGAGCTGCAGACGTGGAGCCGCGGGCTGCTGGCGGCGCTGGTGGCGGCATTGGCGGTGGGCGGGCTGGCTTTGAGCTGGCGCTCAATCGAGCCCAAGCTGCGGGCCCGCAATCGGGTCGAGGGCATGGTCAAGGGATTCCTGATCCTGTGCTCGACGATCGCCATCTTCACCACCGCCGGCATCGTGCTGTCGGTGCTGTTCGAGTCGGCCCGCTTCTTCGCGCAGGTTCCGATCACCGAGTTCCTGTTCGGGCTGAACTGGAGCCCGCAGATTGCCATCCGTGCGGACCAAGTCGGTGCCACGGGTGCGTTTGGCATCGTGCCACTGCTGGCGGGCACCGCGCTGATCTCCGCCATTGCCATGGTGGTGGCGGTACCCATCGGATTGTTGTCCGCGATCTACCTCGCCGAGTACGCCAGTCGGAGCTTCCGCGCCGTGGCGAAGCCCGCCCTGGAGATCCTGGCCGGCATCCCCACTGTGGTCTATGGATTCTTCGCGGCCCTGACGGTCGCGCCCTTCGTGCGGGAGCTCGGGGAGAGCCTCGGTCTCGAGGTGGCGTCCGAAAGTGCGCTCGCCGCCGGCGCAGTCATGGGCATCATGATCATTCCGTTCGTCTCCTCGCTGTCCGACGACGTGATCAACGCGGTGCCGCAATCCATGCGGGACGGCTCCTTGGCCCTAGGGGCGACGCACTCCGAGACGGTGTGCCGCGTGATCATCCCCGCGGCCCTGCCCGGCATCGTCGGCGGCGTTTTGCTGGCGGTCTCGCGGGCCATTGGCGAGACCATGATCGTGGTGATGGCGGCGGGTTTGTCGGCCAACCTGACCGCCAACCCGCTGGAAGCGGTCACCACCGTGACGGTGCAGATCGTGACCTTGCTGGTAGGTGACCAGGAGTTCGACAGCACCAAGACCCTGGCGGCCTTCGCGCTGGGATTGGTGTTGTTCCTGCTCACCCTGATCCTGAACGTCATCGCGTTGCACGTGGTGCGCAAGTACCGTGAACAGTATGAGTAGCGATACGCAGACGGCGCCTGGCGCCAACCGGACC
Organism: uncultured Candidatus Competibacteraceae bacterium; assembly: GCA_964563515.1. GTDB lineage: Bacteria > Pseudomonadota > Gammaproteobacteria > Competibacterales > JAHEDQ01 > CAZLYT01. Next base: position 13,505 of record CAZLYT010000145.1, read on the forward strand.
ATCGACAAGGTCAAGGCGAGCCTGAGACGACGCTACCGCGCCGAGCAGCGCTTTCGCTGGTATGGGCTGATTTCTATCATTCTGGGGCTGCTGTTCGTCTCGATCCTGTTCGCCAATATCATCGGCAAGGGCTACACGGCGTTCACCCAGTCCTACATCCAGCTGGAGGTGAGCCTGGATCCCGAGACCCTGGGACTCGGCGATCCCAATGATGCGCAAGCCTTGGCGGCGGCGAACTACCCGGCGGCGGTCCGCGAATCGCTCTATCAGCTCTTCCCCGACGTTTCCGGCCGCCGCGATCGGCGGGCACTGAGCTCACTGGTCAGCACCGGCGCCGGCTACCAGCTACAAAGGCAGGTAATGGACGATCCTTCCTTGATCGGCCAGACGCTTATGCTGTGGGCGCCCACCGACGACGAAGTGGACATGCTTTTGAAGGGCCACATCGACCGTGACCTGCCCGAGAACCGACGCCGGGTGAGCGATCAGCAAATCGCGTGGATCGACCAACTGGTGGCAAACGATCGTATCGAGCGGCGTTTCAACACAATTTTCTTCACCAACGGCGACTCCCGCGATGCGGAGTTGGCGGGTATCGCCGGGGCATTGACCGGCAGCATGTTCACCTTGATCGTGACCCTGTTGTTGTCCTTTCCCATCGGTGTTTCGGCGGCGGTGTACCTGGAGGAGTTCGCACCCAAGAACCGCTGGACCGACCTGATCGAGGTCAACATCAACAACCTGGCGGCGGTTCCGTCCATCGTGTTCGGTTTGCTGGGTCTCGCGGTTTTCCTGAACTTCTTCGGCATGCCCCGCTCGGCACCGGTGGTGGGCGGACTCGTGCTGACCCTGATGACGCTCCCCACCATCATCATCGCCAGCCGCGCGGCGCTGAAGTCGGTGCCGCCCTCCATCCGCGAGGCAGCGTTGGGCGTGGGTGCCTCCAAGATGCAGATGGTCTTCCACCACGTGCTGCCGCTGGCGATGCCGGGCATGCTCACCGGCACCATCATTGGCATGGCGCAGGCACTGGGTGAAACCGCGCCACTGTTGATGATCGGCATGGTGGCTTTCATCGTGGACGTGCCAAATGGCTTCTTCGATTCGGCCACCGTGCTGCCGGTGCAGATCTTCCTCTGGGCGGACAGCCCTGAACGTGCCTTCGTGGAGAGGACATCGGCTGCAATCATGGTGCTGTTGGGCTTCCTGATCCTCATGAATGCTACGGCGGTGCTGCTGCGCAAGCGCTTCGAGCGGCGCTGGTAAGACCGCCAATCGACCGGACGACTAGAGGACTCGATAATGGCTACGCAAGTTAAGAGAGAGCTGGTGGACCCGGTTGAGAGTGAGGTCGAGGAGCCGGTGGAGGACCGTTCCCACGCGACTGTCGAGCGTGATCAGCGTCAGACCATCGGCCGCATCGAGGCCGATAACCCGCGCATGCGTTGCCGCGACGTGGACGTCTTCTACGGCGACAAGCAAGCCATCCATGGTGTGAATCTGGACATCGGCAACCACGAGGTGATCGCGATGATCGGTCCCTCGGGCTGTGGTAAGTCCACCTTTCTGCGCTGCCTGAACCGGATGAACGACACCATCGACGGCTGCCGGGTCACCGGCAGCATCGATCTCGACGGTAACGACATCTACGGCAAGAAGGTCGATGTGGTGCAGCTGCGGGCAGTGGTCGGCATGGTGTTCCAGAAGCCGAATCCGTTTCCCAAATCCATCTATGAGAACGTGGCCTATGGGCCGCGCATTCACGGCCTTGCCAGCAACAAGTCCGAGCTGGATGAGATCGTCCAGACCAGCCTGGAAAAGGCCGGTCTCTGGGATGAGGTGAAGGATCGGCTCGATACCCCCGGCACCGGGCTTTCCGGAGGCCAGCAGCAGCGCCTCTGTATTGCGCGTACCATCGCCGTGAACCCAGAGGTGATCCTCATGGACGAGCCGTGCTCGGCCCTGGACCCCATCGCGACTTCCAAAGTCGAAGAGCTCATCGACGAGCTGCGCTCTCAGTACAGCATCGCCATCGTCACCCATTCCATGCAGCAGGCCGCGCGAGTTTCCCAGCGCACCGCCTACTTCCACCTGGGTGACCTGATCGAGGTGGGTGAGACCGACCAGATCTTCACCAACCCGCGACACAAGCTCACAGAAGACTACATCACAGGGCGTTTCGGCTGACCGTGGCGCGGCGGCAGTCAAGGTAGGCTGAGAGGACAGCGTCAATGACCGAGCAGACTGAAGGTCACATCGTCAAGCGATACGACGGGGAGCTCAACCATCTCCGGAACCGAGTGCTGGAGATGGGTGGGCTCGCCAGCGACCAGGTGCGCCGCGCATTGCACGCCTTGGAAGAGCAGGACGTGGCGGAGGCGAGGGACGTCATCGCGCGCGATCACGAGGTCAACGCGCTGGAGGTCGACACCGACGAAGAGGTGTCCGAGCTGCTGGCCCGCCGTCAGCCCATGGCGCGCGATCTGCGCATGATCATGGCGGTATCCAAATCCGTGACCGACCTGGAGCGCATCGGTGACGAGGCAGCCAAGATCGCGCGCATGGTCATTCAGCTCTATGGGCACGAGTCGTCGCCCCCCAGCGAGCGGCTCATGGCCGACGTGCCCAAAATGGATGCCCTGGTGCGGGAAATGCTCCGACGTAGCCTCGACTGCTTCGACCGCCTCGACATGAAGGATGCCATGGCTGTGGTACAAGGCGACGCCCGAATCGATGCGGAGTTTCAGGCGGCATTGCGGCGACTCACCACCTACGTTCTGGAAGACGCCCGCAATGTTGGCCACGTCATTAACATCACCTTGCTGCTGCGCGCTCTGGAGCGCATCGGTGACCACGCCAAGAACATCGCCGAGTACGTGATCTACTGCCTGGAGGGCAAGGACATTCGCCACCTGAAGCCGAAGTCCGCCTTCGCGGCCTCGCTGAACTCGCCGGACTAGACGCTTCAACTAGGGTGGGCGCGGGCCGCATAATGTGGGCCCGCCACCACCCGTAGCCACCATGTCAGACACTCATACCGCCCAGCCCGCGCTCTTTCTTTCCCACGGCTCGCCCGCTTTCGCGCTCGCCGATCTCCCCGTGACCCGTTTCTGGGAGACCCTGCCGACGTGGCTACAGCCGCCTCCCTCAGCCGTGCTGTGCATATCGGCGCACTGGGAAACCGCCGCCCCCCGGCTCAGCGGCGTTAGCGCGCCGCGGTCAATTCAGCACGACTTCTACGGTTTTCCGCAGCCCCTGTACGAGCTGCGCTGGCCCGACGGTGCCGATTCCGCACAATCCGTTGCCGACGCCGTCCTGGCGGCGCTGGCCGCTGCCGGCATCCAAACCGAGCTCGACGACCGGCGCCCACTGGATCACGGGGTGTGGAGCCCCCTGCAGCGGGCTTGGCCAGAAGCGCCGGTGCCGGTGCTGCAACTGTCGCTGTGCCCCTCTCAGGGCGCCCATTGGCATTGGCGACTCGGTGAAGCGCTGGCACCCTTGCGGTGGCAGGGTGCGCTGGTCATTGGTAGCGGTGGTGTCGTGCACAACCTGGCTCGGTTGGACTGGGACGATGCCGAAGCCCCACCCCCGAGCTGGGCGGTGGAGTTCATGGCAGCCCTGGAGCCGGCGATTCTGGCGCGAAATCAGGATCTGCTGTGCCGACCCTGGACCTTGCCCAGTGGTCGCGAAGCAGTGCCTACCCCGGAGCACTACCTGCCACTGCTGGTGGCGTTGGGAGCAGGGGGCGATCAGGTGGAGCGGCTGCATGCCTCGTGGACCCACGGCAGCCTGGGCTGCCACGCCTACGCCGCCCGTTGAGCGGGTGGCCCGGTGTGTACTCCCTGTCGCGGGCAACCGCTCCAACATCACCTCATCGCCCCGAACCCGTAGCGGATTAGCGCAGCGTAATCCGCCGTCTTGGGCAGGGCTGGGCGCAGCACCATGGGCCCAAGGCGGAGCATGACGGCCTGCGGCCTAATGCACCCCACACGCAGGTTGGAGACGCGGAATGATGCTTTCGGAACGGCTGATTCGTTGGTAGCGTGTGCAAGCAAGATCTCGTGGTCTCCAGATACTGATAGCCATCCCCATGTCGCAGCGCCAACGCTGAATACTCACCATGCCCACAGCGATCCCTGAAGAAGCCCTCGACGAGCTCACCGCCGCTCACCGCCGGTTGGAGCATCCCAGCCTGACGGCGCGGCTCAGCAGCATTATCGGCACCCCCATAGAAGTTGCTTTCGAACTACTGCCGAAGGAGTGGTACCAGCGACTTCACCAAGGTGCCGAGTCGGCCATCGGTAAGGCACTGGATGTCGCCCTGTCCTCACTGCGTCGGCGTGGTCCGGAACCCTCCCACCCCGGAGTCTACAAAGCGCTGGGCGCCGGTTGCGGCGCCGCGGGTGGATTCTTCGGATTGCCAGGGCTCCTGTTGGAGCTTCCGGTCAGTACCACCCTGATGCTCCGAGCCATCGCCGATGTGGCTCGCAGCGAGGGCGAGGACGTTGATGAACCGGCCAGCCGCTTGGCCTGTATGGAGGTTTTCGCCTTGGGCGGGAAAGCCGAGGCGGATGATGCTGCCGACACCGGCTACTACGGTGTGCGGCTGGCGATGGCCTGGTCGGTCTCGAGGTCATTGCAGCATATCTGGGCCAAAGGTCTGGAAGCTCGGGGTGCGCCGGCCATGCTGGAGCTGGTGTCGGTGATCGCGACGCGGTTCGGTGTGGCGCTCAGCGAGAAGGCCGCCGCCCAAATGGTGCCTGTGGTGGGGGCGGCGGGCGGTGCCGCCGTGAACCTGATCTTCATGCAGCACTTCCAGGACATGGCACGGGCGCACTTCACGGTGCGGCGTCTGGAACGGGAGTTTGGCGCCGATGCCGTGAGGCAGGCCTACCTGGCCTTGACTAGCGCCGAGCGCAGCCGCGCGCCTGGCGCTCGGCGGCTATTGACTGCCCAGAGCTGAGGTACAGCCATGCCAATTCTTGAAAACCCACTCAAGTCTGACTTTGCCAAAGGCTTGGCCCTCGGTTTGGTAGCGGCGGCGGCCGTACCGCTGCTACTGCCATTGGCGACCACGCTTCGACGGCCGCTGGTGCGCGCGGCCACCCGCGCGGGTCTGGTCGTATACGAGCGCACACGGGACACCCTGGCGGAGCTGGGCGAGGTGGCCGACGACTTCGCCGCCGAAGCGCGCGCTGATCTGGGCCTCCAGGACCACGCCGTCTACGACGCCGAAGACACCGATGCCGAGGTGAGCGACGAGGCAGCCGAGGCCGCCAGCGCTGAGGAGGTATCAGAGCCGGCGCCTGGACGTCGGCGTCCCGCAGGCTGAGCGGAGCCCCCGATGGAAGGCGCAGGTGCGTTGGGCCAACCGATCACCGTGGAGCTACTCCATGAAATTCCGGGGCGGATTCGGTTGCGGGTGCGTCAGCCCGCGCTCGACGCCGGGGGATTGAGACGGCTCGCAACAGCCCTGGTTCGCTGCCAGAGTACCCAGACGGCTACCGCCGGCCGGCGTACCGGAACCTTGCTGGTATTACACCGCGGCACCCTGGCCGAATGGCGTCGTCAGGCTGAGCAGCAAGGTTTGCTGCGGTTCGCCACGGCGGAGCCACACCACGAGCGCATAGGCCCACTGCTTCAGCGCGAGATCGAAACCACCGACAGGGGCGTGCGCGGCGTCTCCGGCGGCGCCTTGGACCTCAGATCCCTGACAGTGGTCGCGCTGTTGCTGTTCGCCTTGGTACAGGGCCTCCGCGGCCAACTGCTAGGGCCCGCGAGCTCGCTGCTGTGGTATGCGCTTCGGGTGGCAGGAGTGGCAGCGCCGGAGTTGCTGTTAGAGGGTGAGGATGACGCCGAGTAGCGCTTTGGCCGGCTGAAGACTCGGAGACAGTCGAGCCACCTCCAAAGTGTTACTCCGCTGCAGCTGTTCGATGTTCCCTGGTTGCAGTGGGCAGCTCCCCTTTCGTCATGAAGCGGATTTCCTCGGCGATATTGGTCGCATGATCCCCGATGCGCTCCAGGCTCTTGCCGACGAAAAGCGCCTGCACCTCTCCGGTGACGGCGTCTGGTGATGCACGCAGGTCGGCGATCACCGCATGGAACAGGTCGTCGTAAAGTTGGTCGAGGGAGCCGTCGTTGCGCCAGACCTTCTCGGCAAGGGCCGTATATCGCTCGCGAAGCGCTTGCAACACTTCCCGCAATGATGCCACTACATCCTCATGCAGGGTTCTTGTCGGTAGAGACGCCTTGAACTGTCACATTGTCGTCCTCGCTGGCGGTGAAGTCGCCGCGTGAGGAGTGCTCTTCTCCGACGATCGCGAAAGTGTAGTAGTCGTAGGTGCCGGAATCGACGCCAGCACCGAAGAGTCGCAGCGGCGCATCCGGGTGGCCGTCGTTGACCTGCTTCCAGTTGCTGATCTTACCCTGCGCCTCGGGCTCCCACATCTTCTTCAGATCGCTCACCGTCATGCACTCGGACCAGTCGTTGTCAGGATGGATGATGTTGGCCAGACCATCCATCGCGAGCGGGAGCTCGACACATTCGATGCCGCCTTCCTCGCAGAGTCCATTTCGATGTCCCGAATGGGACGCGAAGCGCCGCTGATGTCGGTCTCACTGCGGCAGAACTTCTTGAAGCCACCGCCGGTGCCGGAAAGGCCCACCGTTACACGGATTCCAGTCTCCTTCTGGAACTCCTCCGCATAAGCTTCCGAGATCGGAAAAACGGTGCTGGATCCGTCGATCGCTACCACCTGAGCAGCAGCGGTAGTAGCACCTCCGGCCGTGATTAAAGTCGCCAAGCTAGAGCAAGCTCTTGTCCGGTCATGTTGTCCTCCTGGATAGGGATCGATTGGAGGGTGGAAGGGCGACCAGTGGAGCAACTAAATGTGACGATCAGATTACAGACATGTTACGCGTAGGTGCGACGTCGCTAACCGACGAAGCTGCCCTGCTTGTCCCGTTCAGGCAGGATCAGCGAAACAGCAGAAGCGGTACTCGACAGGCGCGTATCACCGAGGTGGTGGTGCTGCCAACGATCAGGTCATGGATACGGGAATGCCGGTAAGCACCCATCAAGACTAGATCAATCGCCTTAGATTCGGCATATGCAGTGATCACTTCATCGCGGCGCCCGAGCTTAAGCGCTGTGTGGACACCAAAGCCCGCGCCCTCCAGACTGTTCGCGGCCTCGGTAAGAGTGCGGCGGATTTCTGCATTGACGCTGCCGATCATCAATACATGGCACTCGAGGCCCTTCAGGAGGGGGTAGCGACTAACGTATTCCAACACCCTACTCGTGTTGGCCCTGCTGTCGAAGGCGATCACAAATCGACGGATCGGGCGAAACTCCTGCGCCGTGACGAGCAGCGGCTTGCGCACCGCGCGGGCAACCCGCTCCAGGTTCGATCCCAACTGCAGGCTCTCGGGATTCGACCGCCCGCCCCGTTTGCCCATAACGACCAGGTCCACCTGGTCCTCCAACTCGCCAATGACCTCCACCAAAGAACCGCGCCGATGCAGTATCTCGATGCTCTGTACACCAGCGGCATGAAGCTCCTGCTCGGCGTGGGAAAGTATCAACTTACCCTTATGCTGTTGCACGCGACCGTGGCTTTCGTCCAACTCCGCCAGTTGCTCCAGCAACCCGGATTTGGCGCCCAAGCCGATCGCCCCGCTCAGATCCGACGACGCTCGCTGGGGAGGTGGCGAAAACACATGCAACAGGGCAACGGCCGCCTCCGTGCGACTGCTTATCCAGGCACTGCCGGCACACACAGACTGCGCATATGAAGAATCGTCAATACAGGCAAGGATCTTCTTCACGATAACCTCAGTGGTCTGACATCCGCTCGAGCGCGTCGGGCCGGTCATAGATCGCCAGTGAGTCGACGATGGTGGCGCTTGCTTCGTTCAGCCCCACTAGCTCGACCTCCGTTCCTTCGCGGCGGAACCGGAGTACCACCTTATCGAGGGCACCCACCGCCGAGCTATCCCAGAAATGAGCCGAGGTCAAGTCGATTCGCACCCGCTCCACCACCTCCTTGAAATCGAAGGCTTCCCGAAAAGGCTCTGCGGAGACAAAGAATACCTGACCGTAGACGCGATAAACGCGCTCCGCCCCATCTTCTACCAACTCGGATTTGACCGTCATGAGTCGAGAAATCTTATAGGCAAAAATCAGGGAGGCCAGCAATACACCCACGAACACTCCCTGGGCGAGATTGTGGGTAATCACCACTACCACGACCGTCGTCATCATGACCAGGTTGGAGCTCATTGGATAAGTGCGCAAGTTTTTCAGCGACGCCCAACTGAAAGTACCTATCGCCACCATGATCATCACCGCCACCAATGCGGCCATCGGAATCTCTTCCACCCAGTCTCCCAGCACCAGTATCATGAAAAGCAAATAGCAACCTGCAGAAAATGACGATAGACGCCCTCGTCCGCCGGACTTGATATTAATCACCGACTGTCCGATCATGGCGCAACCTGCCATGCCTCCAAAGCATCCGGCGACGATATTCGCAATACCCTGGCCGACACATTCCCGGTTTTTCTGACTAGGGGTATCGGTAAGGTCGTCGACAATAACCGCCGTCATCAGCGATTCCAGTATGCCCACGAGGGCCAACATCAACGAGTACGGAAGGATGATCAACAGGGTTTCCAGGTTCAGCGAAACAGATGGGAACAGGAACGTGGGCAACTGGGAGGGAAGCTCCCCCATATCGCCCACCGTGCGCAAGTCCAAACCCACCAACATGCTGATCACGGTTAGCACCACAATGCACACCAGCGGCGACGGTACTCTCTTGGTAAGGCGCGGAAACAAATAGATAATGGCCAGACCCAGGCCCACCATCACATACATCTGAATTCCGGCGCCGGCAAACTCTGGAAGCTGAGCCAGGAAGATCAGGATAGCCAAGGCATTGATGAAGCCGGTCATCACCGATCGTGAAACGAAGCGCAGCAGCGTGCCGAGCTTGAAGATACCGGCCAGGATCTGCAAGACTCCGGTCAGTAGCGTTGCCGCAAGCAGGTACTGAAGTCCATGGTCTTTGACCAAACCGATCATCAATAGGGCCATCGCCCCGGTAGCGGCAGATATCATTCCTGGACGGCCGCCGACAATCGCGATCACCACCGAAATACAGAATGAAGCGTACAAGCCGACCTGTGGATCAACACCGGCGATGATGGAGAATGCAATGGCTTCTGGAATGAGGGCCAGCGCTACCACCAATCCGGCCAGAAGATCGTTTCGCACGTTGCCGAACCATTCGGCCTGTAGCTGGGAAAGTGATATCCGCGGTAGCCTGGCTGCCGACATTCCGCCCCCTCATCATGATGCTGACGGTTCACCAAGTGGATGCTGTTAGCTGCGAGTGCTGGAAGACAGTGTGACCTCAACTAGTCTAGACGGAACGATCAGATGGATGAAGAAAAAGTGTACCGAGCGCCGATTGTAGCGGGGCGGGTTCGGGGCAGCGCGCGAGCTTTGTCGGCTTCCGTAGCGGTCCGGATTTCAAACCAATGCAGCTCATGGTGGTTCCGCTGGTCGGCTCGCTACAAGATCCTCGAAGGCGGGTCATGCGGTGCTTGCGGCTTGGCGCACGCTTACTCGTGGGAGACCCCGGCCTTGACGCCCAGAATCCCGTTCAATGCGGTCGTTAGGGTGCTCGCGTTGTCATCAGTTTGGATTCCGTTGAAGCGAAACGTGTAGCCGATCATTGCGTCCTGGCCATACCTTCGGCCTGGGTGAGGAGGTGCTTTGTTAGATTGCGCTGGTCCATGTGTGGTCTGGGGTCAAAAAGAGGCTGAAATTGACAACTTCGACCTCGGGCTATGACGGTATCCACTTGGCATGCCTAAGTAATTCGGCGAGGGCGCTCACAGTCTCGCCACGCACCCTTGGGCGGCCATTCGTTGAGAGGCCTCGGAATGGCGGGCTCGACAGTTAGCGTGTATACACAAACGCGGTAACATGACATCTCCTCTCCGCACAACGTGCGCAAACGATTCAATGGAATGTCACACACACCGGATATCGAACACTTCAGGAGCCTACTGCACCAGGCGCGCGCGCTTGTGCTCTCGTTGCAGGGTGCGCGGGAGATTTCCGCCGCCACGGTGATACTGGACCAATCCAGCGTTGGCAGGCTGTCCCGCATGGATGCGCTGCAACAACAAGCCATGGCGCAGAACGTCCAGCTGCGGGCTGAGCGGGAGCTCGGGCGAATCGAGGCGGCGCTGCGCCGCTGCCAAAACGGCAGCTACGGCTACTGTCTCCAGTGCGACGAGCTGATTGACCTTCGGCGGCTTGGGCTCGATCCGGCGGCTTCACTCTGTATTCGGTGTGCTCGGGCCCTGGATCGTTGAAAGTGCGAGCTGCGCGGGCGCGCCGCATGGCAGGCGCGCACCTTCCTCCAGGCCCCGGAAGTTGCGGCGCTGGGACGATACCCTACAAACATGGCGCTGGGGGTGCTACTTTGAAGTTTGATGGAGGCTAAGCTCGAAAGACCTCCAGAGAGGCTGCAAGTCGATATTCTAGTGGCCCGCGGGGTCGGCGGTTTCCTGAAGAAAGTCAAACCGTTCCTGTGCGCATCCGTTGCGTCAGCGGTGGCCGGGGACGCCTGGAGCGTTCAGATCAAATGCCGAACGATCCGACGATCGGCATAGAGATGTTCGCTAACGCTCGGTGCGATCACTGGGCGTGACCCAGAGTCTCGCCCATTTTGATCAACCCATTGTTCGCTGTCGCCTCGGCCTGAGCCATCGCCCTCATCGCTGTGCTCGCGCGCTCCGCGCCTTACGCTCGATGTCGATGAGTCGAGTCATCGTTACCCTCGCAGTACGAATTGCGGTGCAGTGCTTTTGGCGGAAACGCAGCTAGGAGTGCTACAAGGAAAGATGATGCCGGATCGGATGGTGGCGCAGCTTGGCGCGCTGATCCAGGCCTACGTTCGGGCCAGATGGGTCGGGAGTCCCGATCAGGGCGCGGCGGCTCGGCTGGGTGCCCGCCTGCAAGGCGCTCTCAAGGATCGAGTCGATAGTCTCGGCATTGACGGCGAGCGGCTGCTGGCCGCGAGTACGGCGCAGGTACTCGCCGAGCTCGAGGAGCTCGAACGAGAAGCTGCGCAGGAGGATGCCAGGGTAGAGGCTGCGGCCCTCCGTGTACGCACCCAAGAGGAGATTCTGATCGATGGTCGAGCGAACACTGCACGGCGTGACGCTCGAGTGTGTCCGGGGCGACATCGCAAACCAGCCGGACGTGGACGCAGTCGTCAACGTGGCCAACGCTGAGCTGCTCATCGGGGGCGGGGTGGCCGGCGCGATCCACCGCGCGGCGGGCCCGGGGCTCGAAGAGGAGTGCCGACCACTGGCGCCGATCCGACCGGGTGAAGCCGTCATCACCGGTGCGCACGGTTTGCCGAATCGTTAGGTGATTCACTGTCTGGGGCCAGTCTATGGGCTCGATGAGCCTGCCGCCGAGCTACTGGCTTCGTGCTATAGGAATGCGCTGCGCTTGGCCGAGGACAATGGCATTGCGTCTATTGCATTTTCCGCGATTTCCACCGGGGCATTCGGCTACCCGTTGGAACTCGCAACACGCATCGCCTTTGCGGCAATCCAAGAGGCGCTGCCCCGCCTCTCTGGTGTTAAACGCATTCGCTTCGTTCTTTACGACTCGACTGGTGAGCGCATTCACGCGCAGGTGCTAGACGAGCTGCCCGCCAGTGCAGCCACCGGCTAGACCGACCGTCAAGAGCTCAGCGCCATAGCACCACGCTATGCACGTGGAGCCCGACAAGAAATGCCGCCGCTCGGCTGGGAAGTTGGCAACGATGTCACCGCATGCGCGATGTCGTTCCGGTGCCGGAGGTATCGCTCGAACATGGGCATCATAGGAACGCGATAGATGTGCGATGACAGCGGCTCCCGTATCAGCGGCCGGTCGGGACCTGGAGGACTGGCCCTATTCACGGACCTTTACGAGCTGACCATGCTGCAAGCCTACTTCGAGGAAGAGATGACCGAGGAGGCGGTCTTCAGCCTGTTCGTGCGCCGCTTGCCCGAGCAGCGCAACTATCTACTCGCTTGTGGCCTCGACACCGTTCTCGGCTAGTTGGAGTGCCTTCGATTCACCGACAATGATCTCGACTACCTGGGTTCACTCGGCCAATTTCGCGATCGGTTCTTGGCTTGGCTCGGCGACCTTCGGTTCACGGGAGATGTATTCGCCGTGCCCGAGGGTACCCCGCTGTTCGCCAATGAGCCAATGCTCGAAGTTGTGGCG
>CAZLYT010000146.1:0-6590 GCA_964563515.1 uncultured Candidatus Competibacteraceae bacterium
TTCCGGGTATTCCTTGTCCTCGACGCGGGCAGCGCCCGCGACCACGTAGGCCGCCATTTCCCTGTAGTTCCCCGGCAGCTCGATGTCGGTACCCGCGGGCATCCGCAGCTCCAAATACAGCGTCGGCGAGAGTACGGCCACTGGCGAGCGGCGCCCGTAAGCCTCGCCGACTACCACCCGCACCCTAACGCCCTCCCGCTCCAGCTCCGGGACCTCATCCATGGCGTAATGCAGGAAAGCCGGCTCGCATTCCTCCTGGTCCAGCGGCAGCGCTGTCCAGCTCTGAATGCCGTGCAGCCTCGAGGTGGTCGTCAGGTCATCGCCAGCACGCTCGGAGTGGACGATGCCCCGGCCAGCGGTCATGAGGTTAACCGCGCCCGGGCGGATTGGCTGTACGTAGCCCAAGCTATCGCGATGCACGATCTCGCCTTCGAATAGGTAGGTCAGCGTGGCGAGCCCGATATGCGGGTGGGGTCGGACCTGGATGCCCTCCCCGGGCGGGAATTCGGCCGGGCCCATGTGATCGAAAAAGATGAAGGGTCCCACCATCCGGCGCGCCCGGGCCGGCAACACCCGCCGTACGGTGAAGCCGCCCAGGTCCTTGGATTTGGGCTCGATCTGCAGCTCGATCGCGCCGCTTTCGCTTTCACACTCGGGCGCGGGACACGGTTGCCAGCTCATCGACTCGATACCTCGCGGGGCCATGCGGTGTTCACCAGTATGCCCCATCGATATCGAGCCGCTCGCGAAAATTCTCCCCTCGAGGTGCCGGCTGGGTACCGACGCCAACCCTACGCCACCTGGCTTTCCGCGACCACGTTCCCCGACTCGGCGGCTCCCTCGATCATCTCCAGGAAATATTCGATGAGCTCATTCACCCGCTCGGGGTGCGTCACCGGTCCCATGTGCCCGACACCGTCGAGGATGCGCACGTCGGCGCGACGCATTCCCAATCCCAGCAGGGCGGCGATGTGGCGGGTAGAGCGCGGCGACGCGGCTCCGTGCAAATACAGCACGGGCACCTGTATCTGGCGGTAGGCTGCGAGCGGCACGCTATCGCCGTACAAGGCGTCGAAATCCTGCCGCACCTTGTGCATCACAACGGCGATCCGCGCTCGACGCTCCGAGGTCAACTGATCGAAGCTGCCGGCACCGCTCCAGTAGTCCACGAAACCGCGAGCCGCCGCCTCCGGATTGCCCTGGGCCAGCTGGGCATCGATGGCGTTGCGCAGCGCGCAGACTTCCCGTGCCGCCGCATGCTCCACCCCCGCCTCGCGCAGCAGGGAGAAGGCCACCGGCTCGTAGACGGTCAGGCTGCACACCTGCTCGGGATGGCGCAGCGCCACACGTAATGCCACGGCGCCACCGTAGGAGTGTCCGACCAGGTGGACAGGCTCGCCGGCGCGCCGCAGTAGCGGCTCTATCAGCGCCACCTCGTCGTCCAGGTTATGGGCTCGATCGGCGTTCCAGCGCGGGCTTTCGCCGTAGCCATAGAGGTCAACGGCCACCACCCGAAACCGATCGCTGAGCTCCTGTCCCAGTTGGCGCCACTGGAGGGAGCTGCTGGCACTCGAATGCAGGCAGACCACGGTGGGTCCAGACCCGATCTCACGATAGTGCGGAACGGCAGCAAGCATGGCGTTCACCGCAGGACTCCTTCAGATGCTGGACATCGACTCCGACGACCGGCGCCGGAGAGCCGACTGAGCTCAATCCGAGCGCCTCGCGAACATCGCCGAACCAAAATCAGGAAGACCTGTCGATGCTCCCTGCGGCGGTACCGCTACACGTCGTGGCGAGATGATGGTCACGCCAGGTTTCAGATCGTTTCCAGACCGGCAGGGGATTTGTTTCAGTTGTTTCCGGGAACGGGGATTCACCACGACCAGTGCCGCAGATTGATTGGCGTTGCCGCAACAAGCTCGCAGACTCTACGCTGGCATCGAAGCGTCGGATTGGGACAGAATCTGGGCATGGGTGCTAGGGGGTAGCACGGGGCCAGGTGCCAGCTCCGACTGATTGCGATCAGGGGAGCATGCGGCCGGCGCGGAGGGCCGTGAATCCGGGAGAACCGATTGCCGCTGCCGCCTTTTTATCCCGCTGACAGCAAGCAGCGCCACCTGATCGAGCGCTATCTGTTGTCGGTGTCGGCTTACGTGCTGTGCGTGGCTATTGCTTGGATCGCCCACGCCGGCGGCATGACCCGGCTCAACGCTACCACGCTTGCGATCTGTTCCGGCGCCATTTCGGTCTACCTGGTCGCGATATATGTCGTGTACCGCACGGAACTGAATCAGCGCATGGAGGATAGCGTCCTGGCCCGCCTTCAGATGCTCGTGGCCGTTGGCTGGATCACGCTTTTTGTCGGCAGCACCGAGGAACTGCGCGGGGCGATGTTGATGATCTACCTGTTCGTCGCCATGTTCAGCTTATTCACGCTGACAGCACGGCAGACAGCAGCCATAGGAGCGATTATCTCGGCCACCTACGGAACCGTCATACTGGCGGATTGGGTCCGTGGCGCGTCCCATTTCCATCTCACTGCCGGCCTGGTCGAATGGGCGATGCTTTCAGTCGCCCTGGTCTGGTTGTGCGCCATGACCAGCTATATCAGTGCGGTGCGAGAAAAGATGAGGCGCACCAACAACATGATCCGCGCCCAGAGCGCAGAGCTGCAGCGCTCCAATCAACAGCTCAGCGGCGCTCTGGCAAAGCTCGGGCATTTGGTCATTACCGACGAGCTCACGGGACTGAGCAACCGGCGCCACTTCCTAAACACCGTCGACCAGCACATCGCCGCTGCCAGCAGCGAACGCATGGCCTTCGGCCTCTGTATCATCGACATAGACCATTTCAAGGCGATCAACGACCGCTACGGCCATCAGGCTGGCGACCAGGCCTTGCGCAGCGCCGCCCAGCTCATGCTGCAGAACACCCGTGAGTACGACATGCTGGCGCGCTTTGGGGGTGAGGAGTTCGCGCTGGTGGTGACTCGC
This sequence comes from uncultured Candidatus Competibacteraceae bacterium, assembly GCA_964563515.1. Taxonomy (GTDB): domain Bacteria; phylum Pseudomonadota; class Gammaproteobacteria; order Competibacterales; family JAHEDQ01; genus CAZLYT01. The sequence continues at coordinate 2,997 of CAZLYT010000146.1, forward strand.
GGTGACGAGGACATCACCCGCCGCTGTGCCGAGCGTCTTCGCTGGGCAGTAGCGGCCGCCGAGCTAAGCGATGTCGGGGACGGATTGCGGTTGTCGGTGTCCATCGGCGCCACCATGTTTCGCAATGGAGACGACCTGAAGACCGCCATCGGGCGGGCCGACGCCGCCCTCTACGACGCCAAAAGGGCGGGCCGCAACGTCGTCGTCATGAGCGGTGACGAGTAGCCCACGATTTCGAACGCCGCAGGCTGATGCACCGGCTCGCGCATCGTGCACAGTGCGTCATCGCCCGAAGGGGCCGGCACGGGGAACACTGGAACCGGGACTGGCCTATCTCACCACAAACACCGATACGTCGGTATGGCCGGCCAGGAAACCGGCGTTGGAGGCAAACACGAACTCACGAAAGTGGGGTATGTGGGACGCCATGATCACCAGATCCGCACCTAGCTCATGAATCTTGGCATTGAGCACGTCATCCAGATCACGAACCGGGTCGTTGCTGGTGGTGAAATGGGATTGCAAGGTCACGCCGTGATTCTTGGCTTGATCGGCTGCGAAGGCTGCCAGCTTGTCGGCAAATTCCTTGGGATTGTGCGCCACCGGCGTGGGCGTGGTCGCGGTGATCCCAATGAGATGCACCGAGGCACCGTAGTGCTTTGACAGGTCGGCCGCCACGCCGAGCGCCTTGCCGAGCTTGTCGGTATGGGCGAGGTCGACGGGTACGGCGATCTTCTTGAACATTACGAGACTTCCTGCGGGTTCGGCGTGTAGCGGATTGGTTGGCGGTCATGTTAGCGGTGGAATCCCGGCGGGGCGAACCGACCCTCAACAACAGCGACCGCACCAAGCTGAACCGGACTTGGGCCGGATGCTCACCGTATCCAGGGGCACTTCGAAGATAGTCACTATGGGGACTTCACGTCGCGCCCACACGTTCAGCCGGTGCGAGCTCGGCGACACAGCTGCGGCTGCGCTTGGCACATAATCGAGCCCTGCAGTTGTCGCAACCGAGGAATAGATATGGCCAGACACCAGGCCGCCAAGGCACCCGGGATGCCGCATTTGCGTGCCCTCGAGCTCATCGGTTGCGCGGGTTCAGCGGTGAGCGCGCCGGCCGCGAGCCAACCGAACCTCCCGCACCTGCCGGATGCGAGTCGCTCCAGAGCCTGGTTGAGTATGTTGCCGCGGGCGCCACAGCGCCGGTGTTGTCTGGGTAGCTTGGTGGCAGCGGCGCTTTCGCTGGCGCTGCTCGCCGGGTGCGCAACGCTTCCCGAGGACTATCCACGACAGGTGAGCTATGCCATCGAAGATACTCAGGATACTGCCCTGGGACAGGAGCTGGCAGCACTTGTCGCCGCTCACCCCGGGCAATCCGGCTTCTATCCGCTGGTGGAAGGCACCGACGCCCTGGTTGCCAGGCTGGCGGCCATCCGGGCGGCCGAGCGCACCCTCGACGTCCAGTACTACATCTGGAAGAACGACGATGCCGGGCTGATCCTGATCCAGAGCCTGCTCGAGGCTGCCGAGGGCGGCGTCAGAGTGCGCTTGCTGCTGGACGACCTGGATACCGCCGGCAAGGACTTCGGCCTCAGCTTGCTAGACGCCCATCCCAATATCGAGATACATCTCTTCAATCCCTTTACCAACCGAAGCTTGCGCCTGGTTGGTTTTCTCACCGATCTCAGCCGCGTCAATCGACGCATGCACAACAAGTCCCTGACCGCAGACAATCGGATCACCATCGTCGGCGGCCGCAATGTCGGCAACGAGTACTTCGGTGGCGTCAGTGCCGCGGCCTTCTCGAATCTGGACGTGGTCGCGATCGGTCCCGTGGTCGACGAGGTCTCCACGGCCTTCGACATCTACTGGAACAGTGAGTGGGCGATTCCACTGAGCGCTCTGATCTCGGATGAGCCCCCCACTCGCGATGACTTGCAGCGGGGCCAGGCGGCGCTGAAGAGCTACGTCGAGGAAGCCGCCGACACCGCCTATGGCCAAGCGCTGCAGAACGCCCCGGTGGTCGCCTACCAGCACTTGGCGGCACTGCCCTACTCCTGGGGTCGAGCAATCCTGCTCTACGACGCACCGAGCAAGGCGGCGGGCGCCGAGATGGCCGCCTCCACCCACATCGGCCCGAGACTGGCCGAGGTGTTCGAACGCACGCAGCGAGAGCTTCTCATCGTCTCGCCGTACTTCGTACCCGGTCATCGGCTGGTCGACCACCTCGGCGACCTCGTGGACCGGGGCGTGCGGGTGCGCATCCTCACCAACTCCCTGGCCGCCAACGACGTGGGGGTCGTCCATGCTGGCTACATGCGCTACCGAGTGCCGCTACTGCAGCGAGGCATCGAGCTCTACGAGTTCAAGTCCACGCGCGAGCAGGAAGATGAAGAAGACGACAGCCAGAGGCGCTGGAGCGGCTCCTCCGGGGCCAGCCTGCACGCCAAGACCTTTGGCCTCGACCGGCGCGCACTGTTCGTGGGTTCCTTCAATCTCGATCCACGATCGACGCTACTCAATACCGAGATGGGCGTGCTATTCGAAAGTCCGGAGCTCGCCGCTGAGCTTGGCAAGGCATTCGACACCGAGATCCAAACTGCAGCCTATCGGGTAGAGCTCAAGACCACACCGGCCCGGGACAGCCAGTCAGGATTCGACGAAACCACTCTGCAGTGGGTGACCATCGAGGACGGCAAGGAGGTGCGCTACGACAAGGAGCCGGAAACCACGGTATTCGAGCGCTTCGCCGCCGGAGTCTTGTCGATCTTTGTCATCGAGAGCTTCCTGTAGGGAGAGGCCCAGGACTCGGTGTGAGCGACGTTTCGCTCTACGAGCAGCTCGTAGGGCCGAATAGCGCAGCGCAGACCGCCGCTCCGGCGCCGTTCGCCCAATCAAGCTTCACCTCGGAAACGATTCAAGTAGGTTCCCAAGTAGGTTCTGATGGGAGATCCCGCCCAGCCGGCCGCCGCACGCTGTCGCGTAGCTAACCGCGTTCCAGTTGTAGGAGGAATTCTGGGTGCCGAATAATTTCAGGCTAAACAAGGCCCTGGATGATGTTAGATAGGAGCATTGAATGAATAAGCTCAGACTTCGCAGGTGGATGGCTACCACGCTGTTACTACTGTCAGCGACCGCCGGTGCCGATGAAATCGGTAGCGTCGACACCAAGTTCAACCTGCTCACGCCCGACGACTCGGTGCGGGTGGAGGCTTTCGACGACCCCAAGATCGAAGGCGTCGCGTGTTACCTCAGTCGCGCCGTGACCGGCGGATTCAAAGGTGCCATCGGCGTCGCCGAGGACACCTCCGACGCCTCCATCGATTGCCGTCAGGTGGGGCCCGTCCGCATCTTGGAGCCTCTCGAGGAGGAAGAGGAGGTCTTCCAGGAGCGCCGATCGCTCATCTTCAAGAAGCTACGGGTGGTTCGCTTCTGCGACCAGGCCCGCAACTCCATCGTCTATCTGGTGTACAGCGAACGGGTGGTGGAAGGCTCGCCCAAGAACTCGGTCTCGGCGGTCCCGATCGAGCCTTGGGCGACACCAGACGCGGTCGAGTCACTCGCGAGCTGTCAGTACGAGTAGGCCCGTTTCCC
>CAZLYT010000147.1:0-1776 GCA_964563515.1 uncultured Candidatus Competibacteraceae bacterium
CGGCAGGCCACAGAGATGGCATGAAGGAGGCGGTCCCCCTGGTCGGGTCGAGTAAACTCGCCCGAAATGTGAAGCATCTGGCTTCTCAGGGGTTAACTAAGTCGCCATCTGATAGGGGGACCGCCATGAGTCAGGATATCACACTGACGGTTGATTATCACGACAAGCACTGCGTGGTTCGCCGCTGGGACGGCCGGAGCGAACGAGTGCAGACGGTGGATACCGACCGCATAGCCTTACGGCAGCTCATGCAGAAGACCAGGCAGGAAGCAGTAGCTCAGGGCGGCCAGGCCGTGTGGATCCAGGAGAGTACGACCGGCTGGGCTCGCCTGCAGCAACTGGCCGAGGAGTGCGGCCTGCGATTCCTACTGGCCAATGTCCTGCAGATGCCGCTGCCGCCCAAGGCCAAGCGCCGCAAGACAGACAAGATCGATACGGCCCGTTTGCAGCGCGAGTATCGCAACGGCACGTTGCCGCTGGCGCATCAGCCATCGCGCTCGTGGCGTGAGATTCGCCGGCTGGTGAGCCTGCGGGAGAACCTCGTCCAGCGGCGGACCGCATTGACCAACTGGATCAATCGCTATCTGGCCCACGAGACCTGGGTAAAGCCGGGGGACATCGCCTCGGCTCGCGGCCAGCGTCGGCTACGGGCATTGCCCTTGTCGGCCAGCGACCGCCAGATCGTCGGTTGGAAGCTGGAGGAACTCGTGCAGCTCGAGCAGCGGCTCGGGCAAGTGGAAGAGGCGTTGATGCTGGCCTACCACGCCAGTCGCGATGCGCAGCGGCTCGACGCCATCCGCGGCCTGGGCCCCGTGGGGGCAATCTCCATCGTCGCCCGCATCGGGCCCGTCGAGCGGTTCGAGAGCCCCGAGCAACTGATCGCCTTCGCGGGTCTGGCCCCGGGCGTGCATCAGTCCGACAGCACGTGCCGCAGCGGCTCGATCGGCGGCGGAGGGACCGATAAGCACCTGCGGCATTACCTCATCGAGGCCACCGTCTGGGCGCGCGAGATCCCCCGCTACCAACCGACCTACGAGAGAGTGCGGCAACGCCGCGGGAACAAGATCGGCCGACTGGTGGTGGCCCGGCTGCTGCTGCGCAGCATCTACATCATGCTCCGTGACGGCGTGGAGTTCCAACCTCAAGCCGCCTGAAACAAGGAATTCGTGGCAGGTGAGTCCAGCGTGGCGAACCTCGGCAGTCCCTTTTGGGCTCAGACCCAACTCACAGAGAACAGGTCGCCACACTTCCCACCCCATCATCGGGCACCGACCCGCCATAGAAGGATGAACCACCTGGCCGGAATTCCTGGAAAACCGAACCCGAAATTCGCTTAAAACCCAAACCTTAACCTTGACCGGCTGGCCTCCTTCATAGAAGGGCCTGCCCTACAGAACGGGTTGCAAAATAACCTCCAGCCTATCTCCCCTCTCTTCCGCAATCGTTTCGCCGATAACGTCTTGCTCAAGCGGCACCTTTGCGCGCACCGATACCACATATACGCGGCGTTGCGCCGCGTTTGCTGGGGTGCGCGAGCATTGCGCCGCGCGGGCAAGAGCGATTGCGTACAGGGGGGAGCCATGGCGATTGCGCGGCACAGCCGACTGGTCGTCTTTTGCTGCGCCGGGTGGCTGGCCGCCGCCACGTTGTGGGCACAAGGCGAAGCGGCGAATCCTCCCCTGCCCGACCTGGTGAAGACCAGCCAGCGCGATTTCTTCATCCCCTTCCGTGTCGACCCCAACGGGCCGACTCCGGTGGAGGTGCAGTTGCACTTCT
>CAZLYT010000148.1:0-1945 GCA_964563515.1 uncultured Candidatus Competibacteraceae bacterium
AAGTCGTCCCGCTACTCAATCGGTGGATCGCTGCTGCGGCCGCGCGCGATGTACGGGTATATGCTTCCCGCGATTGGCACCCTGTCGGCCACGTGAGCTTTCAGGAGCAAGGCGGCCCCTGGCCGGTGCACTGCCTGCAAGATACGCACGGCGCGAAATTTCATGGCGAGCTAACGCTTCCGGAATCCGTTGTGAAGATCACCAAAGGCGTGCGCTTCGACCACGACCAGAACTCGGCATTCGACGAAACCGGGCTGGCGGGGCAGCTGCGCAATGACGGCGTCAAGCGGCTGTGGATCGGCGGTCTCGCGGAAGATGTCTGTGCGCGGGCCACAGTTCTCGATGCGCTAATGGCAGGGTTCGAGGTTGTTCTGATTGAGGACGCGACCCGCGCTGTGACCCAGGAAGGGGGCGATGAGGCGTGTCGGGAAATGCGCGAGGCGGGGGCGGAACTACGTGCCACTCCGTGAGGCGCACCGGCACGCCGTCGGCGATGGTATTACCACGCTACGCGCGCGTATAGAAGCAGCTTCGACCACCACGCACGACGGTGGAAATAGCCGTGCTGCCATGCAGCAGGTTTGCTCTGAGCCCGAGACTCGACTCCATCGGCCGGCTGTAGCCCTTCTCAAGCCCAGTGATCGCTGAGAAAGACCTCAATCTCACTGACCGTGCTTCGTGCGGTGCGCGTCACCCCAATCAGGGTGGCCGAGGCGGAACCTGTCCATTCGCCATAGCCGAGCAGCCACAGTCTGGGCTCTTTAACCGAGTGAGTGCCTTCGACCTCGACCCGGCCCTCGCTATTGATCACGTCCAGTGCTTGCAGGTGGCTCAGCGCCGGTTTAAATCCGGAACACCAGATCACCACGTCTATGGCAGATGCCGAGCCATCAGCCCAAACAACACCGTTGCGCGTAAAACGCTCGAAAGGACGTACTGACTTGAGAACGCCACGCTCACGGGCCTCAACAACCGGCGGCACCATCACGATGTCGCCCAGCCCGCCGACGGGTTGATCGATGTCGCGCCCCTCCTGCTGAGCTTTCCAGCGCTCCGTGGCGCGCTCGAATAGCACGCGGCCATCCACCTCGTCAGGCAGGAAGAGTGGTTCGACTGGGGACACCCAGGTGGTGTCAGCAACCTTGGAAACCTCGGCCAGAATCTGTGCCCCCGAATTGCCGCCGCCAACCACCAGTACTCTCTTGCCTGCAAATTGCTGGGCCTCGACGTAGTGGGCCGAATGCAGTTGCTTGCCGGCAAATAATTCGGCATCCGGATAGTGGGGGATGTACGGACTGCTCCAGGTGCCGGTGGCACTGATCAACACCTTGGCGTCCCAGTGCTTATCGCCGGATCGTACGCACAAGCCAGACTCAGTTCGCTCTACCGAGCTGACGCGCACGGGGCGCTCAACCGGAAGCTGGTAGCGTTGCTCATATTGGCTGAGGTAGTCGATCACATGGTTGCGCGACGGATAACCATCCTGAACTGGTGGCATCATCCAGCCCGGAATAGAGCTCCAGGTTGCTGGAGAGAACAACCGCAGCGAGTTCCAACTATGCCGCCAGGCGCCACCTGCCCCTTCTTCGGCATCTAGGAGGATGAACGAGAGCTTGGTGCGACGCAGAAAATACGCCACCGCCAGCGCTGACTGACCTCCGCCGATCACTATCACGTCCAACGGGTCGCCTTGCGCAGTTTCCATAGGCGATTCTTCCATCACCGAAGAGCGGCCAATTTATCCGCTCTACCCGGGAGGTGGCTGATTTCGCTCAATCGTGAGCGCCCAGCAACAAGGGCAAGAACACATCGCTAGGTGAGCACGCCGTGCTCCAGCAGGTGTCCTCTACCCGCGAGCTGATCGAAACCCGATAGCGGTAGCTTCGCTCCCGCCAAGTTCCACGCAAGGTCGCGTAGGGAGCGCATACCTTGAGTGAAGACCACG
>CAZLYT010000149.1:0-2920 GCA_964563515.1 uncultured Candidatus Competibacteraceae bacterium
CCTTCATCGAGCACGATGATGCGATCCGCGTCCACGATGGTCGAGAGCCGGTGGGCGATGGCCAGCGTGGTCCGGTCTTGGGCAACCTCCCGCATGGCCTGCAAGATCGCCCGTTCCGACTGGGAGTCGAGGGAGGAGGTCGCCTCGTCGAACACTAGGATGGTGGGATCCTTCAGCAGCGTGCGCGCGATCGCGATACGTTGCTTCTCGCCCCCGGATACCTTGAGGCCGCGCTCGCCGACCACTGTGTCCAGTCCTTCTGGCAAGCGGGCGAGGAACGCATCCAGATGAGCGAGCCGGGCCGCCGCCACCACTTCTGCCTCGTTGGCGTCGGGTCGGCTATAGGCGATGTTGTAGCGGATGGTGGCGTTGAACAGGACCGTGTCCTGTGGCACCACACCGATGGCTCGGCGCAAGCTGTCCTGGGTCACCGTCCGGATATCCTGGTCGTCGATGCTGATGCGACCCGAATCCACGTCGTAGAAACGAAACAGCAGGCGTGCCAGCGTCGATTTGCCAGCTCCGCTGGGCCCGACGACGGCCACCTTGTGGCCGGCAGTGATCTCGAAGCTCACCTGGTGCAGAATCGGACGGTCCTCGCGATAAGCAAAGCTCACGTTCTCGAACCGGATGGTGCCGCCGTGGGTATCCAGAGCCTTGGCGTCTGGTGCGTCAAGCACTTGAGGCGCACGCCCCAGCAGCCCGAACATGCGCTCGATGTTGGCCAGCGACTGCTTGATCTCCCGGTACACGAAGCCGAGGAAATTCAGTGGGATGAAGAGCTGAATCATGTAGGCGTTGACGAGGACCAGGTCCCCTAGGGTCATTTCGCCCTGGCTCACGTGGCGCGCAGCGAGCAGCATCATCAAGGCGATGGCCGCCGAAATGATCAACCCTTGCCCGCTGTTCAAGGCTGCCAGGCTGAGGCGGTTCTTGAGTCTGGCCTGCTCCCAGCGCTCGAGATGGTGATCGTACTCTCGCGCCTCATACGCTTCATTGGCGAAGTACTTCACCGTTTCGAAGTTCAACAGGCTGTCCACCGCGCGAGTGTTTGACAAGCTGTCCATTTCGTTGGCTTCACGCACGAACCGTGTCCGCCACTCGGTGACCACGATTGAGAACAGCACGTAGACCACCACCGAAGCGCCCACGATTGCCGCGTACAGTGGGTCGTAGGCGAACAGGAGAATGCCCGCCACCATCGCGATCTCGAACAGAGTCGGGACGATGTTGAAGATCATGAAGCGTAGCAGGAAGCTGATGCCCGCCGTGCCCCGCTCGATATCTCGCGACAACCCACCGGTGCGGCGGGCAAGATGAAAGTCGAGCTCCAGCGCATGCAAGTGGCGAAAGACCTGTAGTCCAACGCGCCGCATGGCACGCTCCGCCACCCGCCCGAACACGGCATCCCGCAGCTCCCCGAACAAGATGGTGGCGAAGCGCAGGGTGCCGTAGCCTATGATCAGGGCCAGCGGAACGGCCGCCACCTGGGCCTTGCTGCTGTCCAGATCGTCGACGATGTACTTGAGCGCGACGGGCACCGCCACGTTGGCCAGCTTGGCCATTACCAGAAAAGCCAAGGCGACCATGACCCGCCTGGGAAACTCCCACAGGTAGGGCGCCAGACTGCGGAGGATCTTCCAGTCCCCGGACCAGTCAGTGGGCGCACCTTGCCCCAGTGACCTCAACGCGTTTCACCTCTCTCAGGGACATCGGTGCCGAGCCGTGAGCGCCCGGGGCTTGCTGTCGCTGTGCATAGCCTTGCATCGCCCCTGGCGGTCCGGAGCGCTGCTCTCGGGAACCTTCTCTGCGGCGGAACCATTCTGCGCCGGCTTCGTTCGCTGTGGGTACGAACCATCACAGATGCTTTCTAGGAGTGACCATGCTTAAAGACATACGTCATCCGCTCGCCATGTTCCTGCTCATTCTCGGTGGCCTCGGTGCCGTTCTCGGGCTCAGTGGCTGTGACAACACGATGGAGGGCATGGGCGACGACGTCGAGCAAGCCGCTGACGAGGTCGAAGATGCCGGCGACGAAGCCGAGGATAAGGTGGAGTAGTAGCCGGCACCAATGCGGCCACAGGCGCGGTCGCCAGGCGATCCAACTCTACTGCTTTGGAGTGGCTGACTCATAGCCCAACCCAACGATGCGAGGATTCTAGTCATGCTGCACTGGGCCGTTGTCTTCCTCGTCATCGCCTTGATAGCAGGCGTGTTGGGTGTTGGGGGAATCTCCTCCGCCGCGTCGGGAATTGCGCAGATCCTGTTCTTCATATTCCTGGTGGTGTTCACCATCACCTGGGTCGCACACCTGGTTCGCGGGCGCCACGCGCGCGCGTGCTGGCGTCTCGGGGGTCAATGAGGCTAAAGGTTCCGCGCCGCGACCGTGGTCTCGGCGTCGACACCTCACACCATCATGGACGGTCACACTGAGTGGGGGTTCGCCCCCAATCCGCCCACCAGAGCCAACTGGCGGCACTTGCTGCGGCACAGCTTGCTGTGCTTTCGATCAGCGCCGCCGCGAGGCTTTGCTGTTTCGTCGCTCCCGCCTCGGCTACCATTGCCACAGCAAATCAGCCCCGGCTCGGGGTTGCTGGGCCACCGTTGGGAAGCAGGCGCGCTAGATGCAGCAAGTTCTCGAGCTCCTGGAGCTGGAAATCCCGCATTTGCGGCGCTACGCCCGGTTCCTGGTGCGCGAGATCGACTTGGCCGACGACTTGGTGCAGGAGTGCTTGTTGCGAGCGGTCGCCAATGCCGAACGTTGGCGGCCGGGAACGAACCTTAGAGCATGGTTGTTCGTCATACTGAAGAACGCCTTCATCAGCGAGCGGCGACAAGCCGCTCGGCGCTCGGCCACCATGATTTCGGTGTCAGCGGAGGATCGAGTCGAGGCGTCAGTACCAGCAGGTCAGGAATCGTA
>CAZLYT010000150.1:0-3408 GCA_964563515.1 uncultured Candidatus Competibacteraceae bacterium
GCGCTCGTTACCGGCATCCTGAACTCGTCCTCGATCACCACCGTCCTCGTGGTGGGCTTCGTGACCGCGGGCGTGATGACGCTGGCGCAGTCGGTGGGCGTCATCATGGGTGCCAACATCGGCAGCACGGTGACGGCCCAGCTCCTCGCTTTCAACATCACGGCGTACGCCTTGGCCCCGGTCGCGATCGGTTTCTTCATGCTCTTCGCCGGGCGGCGCGACCGGGTGCAGCAGGCCGGCAAGATGATCATGGGACTGGGGCTCGTCTTCTTCGGCATGGGCCTGATGGGCGAGGCCATGAAGCCGCTCCGCACCTACCCGCCCTTCGTCGAGGTGCTGTCGAGCATGGAGCGCCCTGTCCTCGGCGTGCTCGTCGGCTGCCTCTTCACGGCGCTGGTGCAGTCGTCGGCGGCCACGGTGGGAATTGCCATCGCGCTGTCGAGCCAGGGGCTTCTTACCCTGCACGGTGGCATCACCCTGGCCCTCGGAGCCAACATCGGCACGTGTGCGACAGCGCTTCTCGCCGCGATTGGGAAGCCCCCAGCGGCCATACGCGCCGCAGTCGTGCACCTCTCCTTCAACGTGCTGGGCGTCATCATCTGGCTCCCCCTGATCGCCGTGCTAGCCAACCTTGCCGTGCGCGTCTCGCCGGCTGCACCCGAGCTCGAGGGCATCGTGCGCGCGGCCGCCGAGGTGCCACGCCAACTCGCCAACGCCAACACGTTGTTCAACGTGGTCAACACGGCGCTCTTCCTGCCGTTCACGGCGCTCTTCGCGCGGATGGCCGAGAGGCTCGTCAAGGAGAAGCCGCCAGCGCGGGGCGTTCTGATCGCGCCCCGCTTCCTCGACGACGCGGCACTCGCGGCGCCCACGCTGGCGCTCGAGAATGCCCGGCACGAGATCGGCCGCCTGGCGGAGATCGTCCAGCAGATGCTCGTCGATGTGGGTCCCGCCATGCAGGAGCGCAGCGTCGAACGCTTCGAAGACCTCAGCCGGCGCGCCACCGAGATCGACGTCCTCGAGGCGGCGGTCCTGCGGTACCTGGGGCTCCTGCGGAAGCAATCCCTCACAGATCTCGAGAGCAGCGAGGTGCAGGCGCTGATGGAGGTGCTCGTGACCCTTGAGAGCCTGGCCGCCGTGATTGCCCGGGACTTCGCCCAGATCGCGCAGCAGGTTGGAAGCCAGCAGCCTTCGGCGGAGACCGCCGAGATGCTACGGGGCCTCTACGCAACCGTTCAGGAGGCAATGGCGCTCACGGTACGGGCGGTGCGCGATGCCGACGTCGAGGCGGCCGAGCGGGTGCTGGCCATGCGCGAGACCGTGGCCCTGCAGTCCAGCGCGCTCCTCGAACGCCAGGCCGGACGACTCCGCCCCGACGACCCGGACTACCTGCTGCTGGCACGGCTCCAGATGTCGATCGTCGACAAGCTGGAGCGTGTCTATGACCTCGTCGCCCGCACCGCTCACGGCATGCTACCGAAGGCAGCGTTCATCGGCTGAGGCCGTAATGCTCTCCAACACAGCGCCAAATGGCATAGACTTTGGCGCTGTCACTCGCCGCACTCGTGCGCATGGCCGACACCGCGGGCATTCCTTAGCGACACCGATATGGGACTAAAGGCCTAGACGCCTAGCCCTAAAGTCCAATTGTCCCCAGATACCACAAGCCGTATGGTTATGCCATAAGGAGAAGATGCTTCCACTTTCGACCACGAGGAGCGCCTGTGGAACCACGCCAACCGGTTATTGCCATTATCGAGGACGATCCTTCTGTCCGCAGAGCCCTGGCGCGCTTGTTGCGCTCGGTGGGTTGGAAAGCATTGGTCTTTGCCTCTGCGGAGGCGTTTCTGCACGCCGCCGGGCAAGAGCCACCAGACTGCCTGGTGCTCGACATCCGGTTGCCCGGCATGAGCGGTGTGGAGTTACTAGAGCACAGCGCCGTGACCAACCTCTCGTTGCCCGTCATCTGCATGACCGCCCACGACGATGTGCAGGTGCGGCGGCGGGCTGCCCAGGCGGGCGTCGTGGCCTTTCTAGTGAAACCGATAGACGAGCAGGATCTTCTGCAAGCGATTCGACGTGCTCTGAGATGCGAGGTACATGGCGAGTGATCCTCTGGAATCCCCCAGCGCTTCCCACTCTTGCAGGGATTGGGAGGCAGCTTCGCAAGCATTGCTTCGACGGCTGGGAGTACCACGTTCACCGTTTGAGAGGAGAAGAGACAATGCGCATACTTTATGGCACGATCATGGTAGGTGTCCTCGTAGGGCTCGTGTGGGGTGTCTCTGCACAACCGCAGTCTTCAGAACTTCTGGGTGACTGGAGGGGGTATAACCACCCTTGCACACCCTGTCTGATCCGCATCACGGACATCAAGGCGGATGGCCAACTCGTCCTGCGCTTTGAAATCGGCACGGATCGGACGGAAGCGTGGGGACGGGTGACGCATGAGGGCAAACGAGCAGGGGTCAACATCACCACGGCCGGGGGACACAAGCTTGACCTTGAACTTTCTAAAAACGCCAAGCGACTCCAGGGTCTCTTCACCCTCGAGGGCCGACGTGAAAGCGGGACGATGGTTAGTTTGGATCGTATCCCGCCACAAAAGTAAGGCGATTCCTTCGCCAAAGAAAGCACAACGCATCTCACGCGGGCTGTGCGATGTCAATGTGACCAGCCCCGTTGCGTGGGCTCGTCCCCATCACTCGACCCAATGTAGGACATTGCCAAACCACCGACCAACGCGGCACCGACGCCCACACTGCCCTGAGCGCGTCGGAAGAGGAGAACTACTTTTCCAAGACCGCAGCAGCGGAGCCGAAGCCGGACCGCTGGAAATACGCATTTTAGGAGTAACCATCAAATGCCAGTAGATGATTCGACCGTTCGGAAACTGCTGTCTAGAGATTTTACGGACGTTGTGATCCGCATTGGCCTTCTCGCATTTCTGGTGGTCATGTGCGTGCGGGTTTTTGCCCCCTTTGCCAACCTGGGGCTGTGGGCATTGATTCTGGCGATCGCCCTCTATCCGCTGCATCAGCGTCTGGCAGGACGGCTAAAGGGGCGGCAGGGCATCGCCGCAACGCTTTTGGTGGTGGCAGGCATACTGCTGATCGGGGTGCCCACGGTCATGCTCGGCGGATCGTTTGCGAGCCATGTGCGTGATGCGTATACCGCTTTTGAAAACAACAGCATCGCCATCAAGCAGCCTGACCCAAAGGTGGCGGACTGGCCCCTGGTCGGCAAGCGTGTTTACAGTACTTGGAGCAAGGCAGCCGATAACCTGCCAATGTTCCTGGAAGGATACAAGGCGCAGTTAAAAAATATTTTGAAACGAGTTTTTTCAGCAGCCGCGAACATGGCCGGTTCACTGCTGCTTTTTGTGGGTGCTCTGATTATAGCCGGCAT
>CAZLYT010000151.1:0-5386 GCA_964563515.1 uncultured Candidatus Competibacteraceae bacterium
CGGAGGCGGTGCGCAAGCATCTGGCTAGCGCGGCGGCCGAGACTCCAAAGCCCGGCGCTTCCCGCCCCAGGCATCGTCCTGGCCGCCAAGCAGGCGCTGAACAAGGCGCTGTTGAAGTGCGGCGCCGATATCGGCGAGATGAACTGCGTGCGCAAGCACCTCTCCGCCATCAAGGGCGGACGGCTGGCCGCGGCTTGCCACCCGGCCCGGGTGGTGACCCTGGCCATCTCCGACGTGCCCGGAGACGACCCCTCGGTGATCGCCTCCGGGCCGACGGTGGCCGATCCCAGCACCTGCCAGGACGCGCTGGCGGTGCTCGCGAAGTACGGCATCGAGGCCCCGGAGGCGGTGCGCAAGCATCTGGCTAGCGCGGCGGCCGAGACTCCCAAGCCCGGCGGTTCCCGCTTGGCCGGTGCCGAGTACCGCCTCATCGCCACCCCGAAGCAATCCCTGGAGGCGGCGGCCGCCGCGGCCCGGTCCGCGGGGGTCACGCCCCTGGTCCTGGGCGACGCCATCGAGGGCGAGGCACGGGAGGTGGCCCGGGTCCACGCCGGCATTGCCCGCTACTGCGCCAGCGCCGGTCAGCCGGTGGCGCCACCCTGCGTGCTGCTCTCCGGCGGCGAGACCACCGTGACCGTGCGCGGCCAGGGTCGCGGCGGTCGCAACGCCGAATTCCTGCTGGCCCTGGCAGTCGCCCTGGATGCTCATCCCGGCATCCACGCCATCGCCGGCGACACCGACGGCATCGACGGCACCGAGGACAACGCCGGCTGCCTGCTTTCGCCGGAGAGCCTCTCCCGGGCCGAGGCCCTCGGGCTGGATGCCAAAGCCATGCTGGCGAATAACGACGGCTACGGCTTCTTTCAAGCCCTTGGCGATCTGATCGTCACCGGCCCGACGCGGACCAACGTCAACGACTTCCGCGCCATCTTCATCACTGCAGCGACCAATCCTTCCACGAGGACCTGAGCCATGGACTTACCTGTCAACCATTTCAAGCGCGCTCTCCACGAGGGCCGGCCCCAGATCGGGCTGTGGAGCTCGCTCGCCAGCAACATCGTCGCCGAGGTCATCGCCGACTCGGGCTTCGATTGGATCCTGCTCGACAACGAGCACGCCCCCAACGAGGTCAGCGGCGTGCTCATGCAGCTGCAGGCCATGGCCACCGGTCAAGCCATGCCCGTGGTGCGCCCGGCCTGGAACGACACGGTGCTGATCAAGCGCTTCCTGGACATCGGCACCCAGTCCTTCCTGGTTCCCATGGTGCAGAACGCGGACGAGGCGCGCCGCGCCGTCGCCGCCACGCGCTATCCCCCCCATGGCGTGCGGGGCGTCGCGCTCGGACCCCGCGCCAACCGCTATGGCCGCGTCAAGGATTACTTTCGGCGCGCCGCCGAGGAGATCTGCGTGCTGGTGCAAGTGGAGACGCGCCAGTCGCTCGCTGAGATCGAGGCGATTGCCGCCGTGGAGGGTGTCGACGGCATCTTCATCGGCCCTTCCGACCTTGCCGCCGACATGGGCTTCCTGGGCGACAGCAGCCACCCCGAGGTCAAGCGCACCATCGAAGACGCCGTCGCGCGCATTCTGAAATGCGGTAAGGCCCCGGGCTTCCTCACCGGCAACGAGGATGAGGCCAAGTACTGGCTGCACCAAGGCTGCTTGTTCGTAGCCGTCGGCAGCGACCTGGGGCTGCTGGCGCGCCAGAGTGAAGCCCTGGCAGCACGCTTCAAGCAGAGGCTTTAACGGCGACCGACCACCGAAGGCGGAAACTTCATGAAACCCAATCGCGTTCTGATTACCGGTGCCGCCGGCGGTCTCGGCAGCATGCTGCGCCAGAGCCTCGCCGGCCACTACGCCATCCTGCGCCTTTCCAGCCGCCGCGGCCTCGAGCCCGCCGCCCCCCACGAGGAAATCATGTACTGCGACCTTGCCGACGCGGCGGCGATGGACAAGTTGCTGGAAGGCGTCGACGCCGTGGTCCACATGGGCGGGCAATCGGTGGAAGCCGACTGGGATACGGTACTGCGCAGCAACATCGTCGGTGCCTACAACTTATGGGAGGCGGCACGCAAGGCCGGCACCCGGCGCATCGTCTTCGCCAGCTCCAACCACGCCATCGGCTTCCACCGCCGCACTGCCCGGCTGGATCACACCAGCCCCGCACGACCTGACAGCCTATATGGGCTCAGCAAGGCTTTCGGCGAGGATCTGGGCCGCCACTACGCCGACAAGTACGGCATCAGCTGCATGAGCGTGCGCATCGGCTCGAGCTTTCCCGAGCCGGCCGAGCGGCGTTCGTTGAGCACCTGGATGAGCTACCGCGACATGACCCAGCTGATTCGGATCGGGCTGGAGGCCGACTTCCACTACGAGATTGTCTACGGCGTCTCCGACAACACCCGCAGCTGGTGGGATAACAGCAATGCCTACCGGCTCGGCTTCAAGTCCGAGGACAACGCCGAGGATTGGGCCGTCAAGGTCGAGGGCAAGGTTTCCGACGACCCAGTCACCGAGCTGTTCCAGGGCGGCGCCTTCGCCGGCAGAGGCTTCGCCGGCGACGTCGACCAGATCGACTGAGCCGCACCATGGCCGAGCCACGCCACTGGCTGCGCGCGGGCACATTGGCCGCCGAGATTCGCCCCAGCTACGGCGGCCGTATCACCCGCTTCGCCCGCGAAGGCGGCCAGGACTTCTTCCGCCCCACGCCGGACCAGTCCGGTGACGTGCACTCGCCCTTCAAGACCGGCTGCTACCCCCTGGTCCCCTACTCCAACCGCATCGACCATGGCCGCTTCGCTTTTCGCGGTCGCGATATCGTGCTGCCGCCACACCCCCAGGCAAGCCCTCACGCCATGCACGGCCACGGGTCGGTTTCGGCGTGGACGGTGTTAGCGAGGGCCGCCGATCGGATTCTCATCACGTATCGCCACCCGGCGGGCAGCTGGCCCTTCGACTATGAGGCAATCCAGGACATCCGCCTGAAATCGGAGCAGGGGCTCGTGGTGCGTATCGCGGTGACCAATCTCTCCGACCAGGAGATGCCGGTCGGCCTTGGGCTGCACCCCTTCTTCGACCTGGCACCGGGCACCCGCGCCCGCTTCCGGGCCCGCCAGCTCTGGCTAGCGGGCCCGGACTTTCTGCCCCACACCCGGCTCCCGGTCCCGCCCGAGCTCGACTTCAGCGCTGGCGGCGAGATCGGCGAGGCGCCCCGCGACCACGGCTTCGAGGGCTGGGACGGCCGCGCCCGCATCGATTGGGTAGGGCGCAACGAGGGCATGACGATCGACGCCGATGCGGTGCTCGGCCATCTCATCCTGCACCGGCCGCGGGAGCTACCCTATTTCTGTCTGGAGCCGGTCAGCCACGTCACCAACGCTTTCAACCTGGCCAACGCCGGGCACGAGGACACCGGCATGCGCTGCCTGGCGCCAGGCGAGACCCTAGCAGCGAGCTGCTGCTTCGCCCCGGCGCCAGCGGCACTGGGCAACCCGCGAGGAGCAATATGAAGATGGCAAGCGTGGAACGGGTACTGGACTGCCAAGCGGCTCTCGGGGAGGGCGCCATGTGGTCGGTCGAGGAGCAAGCGCTGTACTGGGTGGACATCGTCGCGCCCACCCTGAATCGCTTCGACCCCGCCACCGGGGCAACCTGCCACTGGGACATGCCGAGTCCCATTGGCTGCTTCGCGCTCTGTGGCGGCTCAAATGCCATCGTCGCCCTCTGCGACGGCTTCCACCACTTGGATCTACGCACCGGCACCCGGCGCTTGCTGGTGGAGGTCGAAGCCGACATTCCCGGCAATCGCTTCAACGATGGCACCGTGGACCCCGCCGGACGCTTCTGGGCCGGCACCATGCCCATCGCCGGGCCCAAGGCCGTGCCCGAGGGCTCGCTCTACTGCCTGCAGATCGATGACAGTGTGCACCGAGCCGGCGGCGGCTACTGGGTGCAGAACGGTCTCGCCTTCAGCCCCGACGGGCGCACCATGTACGTTTCCGACTCCTACCCGGAGGTCCGCACCATCTGGGCCTACGATTATGACCCCGCCACGGGCGTCCCCCACAACCGGCGGGTGTTCTTCGACACGCACCAGGTGGCCGGACGCCCGGATGGTGCCGCGGTGGACGTGGACGGCTGCTATTGGATGGCGGGAGTGGGCGGGGCCCAGCTGGTGCGAATCACGCCGCTGGGCGACGTGGACCGGATCATCGATGTGCCGGTGCAGCGTCCCACCAAGATCGCCTTCGGGGGCCCGAACCTGGACGTGATGTACCTGACCTCCATCGGGCAAGGCGCCGACCGCAGCGACCCCGCCCAGCGCGAGGCTGGCAATCTGTTTGCGGTCCGGGCCGGGGTCCAGGGCCTGCCCATGCCGCACTACGCCGGCGCGATTGCCACAGCCGATTGAGCGGCGCGGGTGAGGCCCATAGCGCGCGGAAACCGAAGTACGCGGCGTCCCTGATTCGGCGGGCGCCGTCGGAGAGCCGGCGCTAAGCGGCCATTCGAGCCCGTTATGGTCTCGCGCGCGCGAGCGAGGACATGCGGTTGAAGGTCTCGGACATCGAAAGCCAGCGCATGTGCATCCGCGTCGAGCGGGGCAAGGGCGCCAAGATCCGTTAGGTGCCGCTCTCATCACGCCTCTTGGTGCAGCTGCGCGAGTATCGGCGCCGCGCTGTCCCACACTGCTTTGGCTGTTGCCCGGTCACCGCAATGACCGGCGATGACCCGCCACGGCGGCTCAAATATCTCCCATGTCGCAACAGCCAAGGCCGGCATCTCCAAGCGCGGGGGCATGCATACGCTTCGACCACGGCGCCTTCCGATTAACAATGCAACACCCCTCGTCGCTTCGTTCCGATAGGCGGCAGGCTTCGGGTGGATCCGATGGCGGCTTTCGCACTAGAATCGGTGGCAAGGTTGGGGGGAATGCGCACAGACAGGAAGGCAAACAAATGCGAGAAAAAGATGAGACAGCCATCTGGGGAGGGCTCCAAAGGGATCAGCCCCAATTGTATTAAACGATCTTCGGGCCACTTTCATATGTTGTCGAATTGAATCTCAACATGGCACCCTCATATTTAATGGATCTTGAGTCTGGGTCGGACCGAAGAGTTCGGTGGATTTTGGAGAATATGGATGAAATCCACAACGCGCACCTCGTGACACAGCGGCAGAGCGCGGAGCCCTCGCTAGTGGAGCGGTAGTGGAGCGGTTTGGATCTGCCTATGGATGCCTTCAACGAACTATGCTCGATCACGAAGGTCAAGGGTGCAGATGCTCGAAGTCAACCCATATTGGGTGAAACAAGAGAGGAGCTGTGCTCGGTAGTCAAGCTCTTGGGGGCCGATGTTGACGTCGCGATGGGAATCGGTAGCGCACCTGATTA
>CAZLYT010000152.1:0-3731 GCA_964563515.1 uncultured Candidatus Competibacteraceae bacterium
AACACCCGTGGCACCCTGATCGTTGCCTGTGGACAGGACGTGACGCCCACGCTGCGGGCTCGTCTCGAAGCCTTTACCGCGAGCGGCCAACTACCAGAGTCGGTGGCGGTGATTAGAGCGGGAACGAATGGTGACACCGCAGCACGGGACTGAGGGTCCATCGGTCGCGGCGACACTATCATCATCAGGCGCCTGCGAAAAACCACTGTTTGGGGCTCTTGGAGAGTTCACCTAAACGGCCTTTTCGATGGCGCATTGAAGGGCGACGGGAACTTGCATTGGCACTGCAGTGTGCCTGTAAGTCGCCTGATCAATGAACATTTTCGTGCACTGGAATCGCCGGGCGCGGTACATCCTCAGGCCGAGGGATCACAGTACGCCCTAGAAGAAGATGGAATTGATCGGCTGCGCCTCCGCGCTACGATTGCTCTCGAGTACGCATAGAGCAAATGACGGGACCGGGGCACGGGGCTCCCGCAGGCATCTCATGGACGATATCGGAACAAGACGGTGGTTCTCCTTTCCGGTGGTGAGCCGCGCGCTCGCCATCTTCCTGCCGCTGATGATATTGGCGGCGTTGGTCGAAACCTTCTTCTATCAGACCCGGATAGCTGGCGAGCGCAGACTGTTGCGCGCCGAGCAAGCCATGTCGGTCGAGTTGATCGGCAACGCGCTAGTCGCGGCGCTGGCACCGACGCGCTCCGATCTGCTGTTTCTCGCGCACCAGAGCCGACTGCGGGAATGGCTGGAACATCGGGACCCTGCAGCGCGCGCGCGTCTGGAGGCTGACTACGCCTCCTTTGTCGAGGCCAAAGAAGTCTACGACCAGGTTCGCATCATCGACGCGCGCGGGCATGAAGTGGTGCGGGTCAATTACTACGGCGGCCAGCCTGCGTCCGTTCCCGAAGCTGCACTGCAAGACGAGAGTGCCCGCCGCGACTTACGGCAGTCGCGGGATCTCGCCGACGGCGAGATTTACGTCACTGGGTTGAGCCACAACATCGACCACGGTGTGGTGGAGACACCACTCAAGCCGGTGCTCGGTTTCATCACGCCGGTCGCCGGCGGCTCGGGTGATGATCGACCCATCGTCACCCTGAACTACCTGGCGGCACCGCTACTCGAGGTTTTTCGTGTCGCCTCCCACGCCTCGGCAGGCAACTACTGGTTGGTAAACGGGCACGGCGAGTGGCTGATCGGGCCGGAGCCCGATGAGTCCGTGAGGTTCTACCTGGATAACGCGGAGACAGGCAGCTTCGCGACGGCTTTTCCCGGGGCCTGGTCAGCGATCTCTGGCGGGCCGGATCGCGCTCAATTCGACGGAGACGAAGCTTTTGCCTACCAGTGGCTCGATCCTGTCCGCTTGGTTGGAGCGGTGTCCCGGGCTGCTGCAAAGGGTCGCGGAGATCCAACTGGCTGGGCTGTAGTGGGCCATCTATCGAGGGACCACGTGGCAATGGCGGTTGCCCAGGCCCCCCGGCGCAGCGCCCTGGCCCTGGCCGGCTTCGGCGTGCTGCTGGCTTATCCGTCCTGGGCCTTTGCGGTCTCCAGTACGCACCGCCGAAAAGTCGAGCGGGCGCTGCGCGACAGCGAGACCACCTATCGCAACTTGATCGAAATGGCGCCGGATGCCGTGCTGATCGTCGACGGCGCGGGGCGCATCATCTTGATCAACTCGCAGGCCGAACAGGTCTTCGGTTACTCCCGGGACGAGCTGATCGGCCGCCCCGTGGAGGCCCTGCTCCCGAATGAGCTGAGGGCAGATCACGAGCAGCATCGCCGACGCTTTCAGTCCAACCCGGCTACCCGACCGATGGGTACCGATCTCGACATCAGAGGACACCGAAAGGACGGTACCGAGATCCCCCTGGAGATCAGTCTGAGCCCGTGGCAGGAGGGCTCCCAGGCCGGCGTCATGGCCATTGCCCGTGATGTTTCCCTGCAGCGCAGCAGCGAGCGAGAGATTCGACGTCTCAACGGGGATCTGCAGCTCCAAACCCAGGAGCTCCTGGCCGTCAATCGCGAGCTGGAAGCCTTCAGCTACTCGGTTTCCCACGATCTGCGGGCCCCCCTGCGCGCCATTGACGGCTTCAGTCAGGCGCTGATCGAGGACTACGGCGAGCGCTTGGGTGAGAAGGCCAAAGACTACCTGCAGCGCGTGCGGGGAGGGGCTCAGCGCATGTCGGCGCTGATCGACGACCTGTTGAAGCTTTCGCGGATCACTCGCAGCGAGCTGCATCGCACCGACGTTGATCTTGCTCGGCTGGCTATCGAGGTCGTGACAGAGCTGCGACGCCTAGACCCGCAACGCAACGTGGAAGTGGAGATCCCGGACGCGCTGCACGTGTACGGCGATGCGCAGCTGCTGCTCGTGGCCCTCGAGAATCTATTGGCTAACGCCTGGAAATTCACCGGCAATGCCGCGGAGCCGCGGATTGAGCTGGGACGCGCCAGCGACGATCCGGAACTGGTGGTGTTCGTGCGCGACAATGGGGCAGGGTTTGACATGACTTACTCGAACAAGCTGTTCGGCGCTTTCCAGCGCCTCCATTCGCACCGGGAGTTCCCCGGCACCGGCATAGGATTGGCGACCGTTCAGCGCGTCGTTCACAAGCACGGAGGGCGGGTTTGGGCCGAGGGCAAGCTGGGCCACGGTGCCACCTTCTATTTCAGCCTGGGAGAGGAGCCCAGCTCATGAGCAATCCGGTGATATTGCTGGTCGAGGACAACCCGGACGACGAGGCGCTCACGGTGCGTGCCCTGCGCCGGAACAACGTGGACAACATGGTGGCGGTGGCGCGGGACGGTGCCGAGGCGCTGGCCTACCTGCACGGTGAGGTGGCAGGCCAGGAGCACTCGGTCAACCCGCTGCCCCAGGTGGTGTTGTTGGATCTCAAGCTGCCGCGAGTCGATGGCCTGGAGGTGCTGCGGCGGATACGTGAGCACCCCCGCACGCAGTTGTTGCCGGTTGTGGTGCTGACCTCCTCCGACGAGGAGCGTGACCTGATCGAGAGCTATCGTCTCGGTTGCAACAGCTATGTGCGCAAGCCGGTCGATTTTGATGAGTTTCTCGAGGCGGCGCGCCAACTTGGGCTGTTCTGGGTATTGCTGAACCGCACTCCGCCGGAGATGGGCTGAGGTGCCCTCTACCCGGGAATCCCTGCGTGTGCTGATCGTCGAGGACTCGGAAGACGACTGCGCGCTGCTACTGCATGAGCTCAAGCTGGGTGGCTACCGACCGGATCACCTGAGGGTCGACAACGCCAGCGATTTGGAGACCGCGCTCGTCAACCGCGCCTGGGACATCGTCTTCGGGGACTACACCATTCCCGGGTTCAGCGGCACCGAGGCGCTCGCGATCGTGCGCAGACATAGGGCTGAGATCCCTTTCATTTTCGTGTCTGGGACCATGGGCGAGGACACCGCAGTGGCCGCCATGCGCGCAGGCGCCCAGGACTACATCATGAAAGGTAGCGTCTGGCGCTTGGTGCCGGCAGTGGAGCGTGAGCTGAGGGAGTTCGACATGCGCC
This sequence comes from uncultured Candidatus Competibacteraceae bacterium, assembly GCA_964563515.1. Taxonomy (GTDB): domain Bacteria; phylum Pseudomonadota; class Gammaproteobacteria; order Competibacterales; family JAHEDQ01; genus CAZLYT01. Next base: position 3,531 of record CAZLYT010000152.1, read on the forward strand.
GCGCCAGTGTCCGAGCCGAAGCCCAGCGACGGGGCATGGAAGCGCGTCTTCGGAAGATCCTCGGCACCGCCGCCGATGCCATCATCGTCTTGGATCAGGACCAGCACATCACGCTCTACAACCGCGGCGCCGAACAGATCTTTGGCTTTGCAGCCGGCGAGGTCCTCGGCGAACCAGTTGACATGCTGATGCCAGAGCGCT
>CAZLYT010000153.1:0-4975 GCA_964563515.1 uncultured Candidatus Competibacteraceae bacterium
CTTACTCGCGTGACTCAGCAGCCGACGCTAGGTAGCCAGACAACGCTATTCGATTGTCTTCATTACGCTTTCAGTGGCCTGTCATCGCCTTGCAACGTCTGCTGTCGAGCCCATTTGGGCCCAAATGGGCCCACGGTCAGATCCGGGAATGGCGAGCGATCCCGGCCCAGCGAGCGGGGGACCGCGAACGAAGTCATCGTACGAGTCCGCAGCACGCATTAGGTCCCGACGGAATGCTCTGGAGTCCAAGGACTATTCGACCGGGCCAAACGGCAATTGATAAGAGACCACCAGGGGCGACGCCACTGCGCTGATTCGCCTGTTCTTTTCGCAGCCTACCAAGGTCTCTCGTCGCCTGCCATCGGGCCCAAGCGGGCCCAAATCGCCCTCGATTTGGGCTTGAACGGGCCCGACGGCGCGGGTCGAAAAAACCCACCGCGCCATCAGTTTCTGAATGCCAAGCTGGCCGCCCCCCTTGGCCCCGAATTTCGCACCGGTTTCGCACTGCACGCTGTGTCGCGACCCAACGACGTACCAGTCGCAGCCGTAACTGCCAGCTGCCGCGTCGACAGTTGTCTGGAACCACTGTTGCGGCTCGGGAAGGGGCTCTATCACTTGGAGAGAGAGTCCTGCCGTAGCGATCCACACCGTGGTCGACTCGCGAGGCCGCTCGGTGAGCTCGAACGGTACTGGCTGGCTGGTCTTCCTTTGCATGATCGTCGCTCTCGAGAGAGCGCGGGCGCCGTGTGCAACGTCACGCAAGCAGATTTCACAGATTTCGGGGACAGACCAGAATGGCACTAAGTTAGACCTATCCGGCACGGTAGCGGCTTCGGTGTGTGCTATCTCAATCATTTGGTGTCTGCCAGGCGACGTCGCGACAGTGAAGACATGCCACCAGATCTTTGGGCACCGGATCACGGCGATAGCCTGGCTTGGCGTCCGCCAACCGGTCGTGGTAATTGATTCCCCTCACCCAACGGCATCCATGGCGGTCTTCGCGGACAGGCTTGCAGCACCGTGCCCGAATCCACCCATGTCGACTCCTACTACGCGGCCAGCGCCAACCCGAGCGCGGCACGTGCGGCGCTGGTGGAAAGCGTCGACTGCGACGTCTGCGTCATCGGCGCGGGGCTCACCGGTGCGGCGGCTGCTCTGGAGCTGGCGCAGCGGGGCTACCACGTGGTGGTGCTGGAGGCCGAGCGGGTGGGCTGGGGCGCCTCGGGGCGCAGCGGCGGGCAGCTCATTGCCGGGTACGGCTGCGACATCACCACGCTGGAGCACCTGGTAGGCCCCGAAGACAGCAAGCGCCTGTGGCGGCTTTCGGTGGAGGCGGTCGAGCTGGTCGGCGAATGGGTGGCCAGCTTCGGCATCGCCTGCGACCTCAAGTGGGGCCAACTCCATGCCGCCATCAAACCCCGCCAGGAGCGCGAGCTCGAGGCCTGGCAGGCCCACCTGCAGCAAACCTACGGCTATGAGGGGCTGCGCTTGTTACGGGGCCCCGATGTCGGCCAAATCGTGCGCAGCGAGCGCTATCGCGCGGGGCTTCTGGACCCGCACTCGGGCCATCTGCACCCGCTCAACTATAACCTGGGGCTGGCGGATGCGGCCGAGCGCGCGGGAGCCCGTATCTTCGAGAACAGCCGCGCCATCGCGGTGCGCATGGGCGAGCATCCACAGGTGGAAACTGCGGCGGGGCGGGTACGCTGTCGCTTCGTGCTGTTCTGTGGCAATGCCTATCTGGACCGCCTGCGACCGGATCTACGCCGCACCATCATGCCGGTGGGCACCTATATCGTGGCGACGGAGCCGCTGGGGACGGAGCTCGCGGCCCGCCTGATGCCCACGGACGCGGCGGTCGCGGACATCAACTTCGTGCTGGACTACTTTCGGTTGGCGGCCGATCGTCGGCTCCTGTTCGGTGGTCGCGTTAGTTACTCCACGCTGCAGCCCCGAAACCTGCCTCGCGCCATGCGTGGCCGCATGCTCCGAGTCTTTCCCGAGCTCGAGCAAATTCGTATCGAGTTCTCCTGGGGCGGTTACGTCGCCATCACCATGAATCGGGCGCCCCACTTTGGACGGGTCGCACCCAATGCTTTCTTCGCCCAGGGCTACTCCGGACACGGCATGGCATTGACCAGCCTGGCCGGGAAGATCCTGGCGGAGGCCGTGGCGGGGACCGCCGAGCGCTTGGATGTGTTCGCCCGCATCCCCCACCAGCCATTCCCGGGCGGGCGGGCACTGCGCATGCCGGCATTGGTGCTGGCCATGTTTTACTATCGACTGCGGGACCTGCTCTAGGGACACCAGAACGCGCTGGCATGAAGCCTGCTCCCCGGGGAGGATCTCTCAATGGCCGCGAACACTCCGGTGCCCACACCCAAACCCTCTGTGACCGAGATTCCTCGCCTGCCGCTGCGGCGCGTGTTCGTAGGTCGACAACCCATTCTGGATCGCGACCTGCAGCTAATGGGCTACGAGCTGCTGTTTCGGTCCAGCCCCGGCGATCGGGCGTCTACCGGTGACGAGGCGACTGCTCGGCTGCTGGAATACGCCCTGGTGGACATCGGGCTGGATCGCCTGATCGGCAATGCTCGCGCCTTCATCAACCTCACCCGCAGCTTCATTCTCAGCCCCAGCCTGCGGCTGCTGCCCAGGGAACGCACGGTGCTGGAGGTGCTGGAGGACGTGGAGGTGGACGAGGCGCTGGTGGCCTCGTTGCGCGACATGGCGGATCTTGGCTACACCATCGCCCTGGACGATTTCGTGCTGTCGCCGGGCATGGAGCCGCTACTGGATACCGCCCATATCGTCAAGCTCGACGTCATGGCGCTCAGTGACGAGCAGATCGAATCCCATGTGCAACTGCTGCGTTCCCGCGGGTTGCGGCTACTGGCCGAAAAGGTGGAGACCCGCGAGCGCTATCACATGTTGCGCGAGATGGGCTTCGACTTGTTTCAGGGTTACTTCTTTGCCCGCCCCACCTTGGTCGCCACCCATGCAGTCTCCGCCAACCGCATGGTGGCTCTAGAGCTGATTCGACGGATGAGCGACCCGACCTGCAAGCTGGACGAGGTCTCGGCTCTGGTGGGCCAGGATCTCGGGCTCAGCGTGAAAGCGTTGCGCTGCATCAACGCCGCAGCCAACGGCCTGCGCCGACCCGTGAGCTCGATCCATCAGGCCATCGTGATGGTGGGTTTGAACACGCTGCGCAACTGGGTCATGCTGCTCAGCCTGTGTGAGCACGATCAGATGCCGCGCGAACTAATGCTGACCACCCTGGCACGGGCGCGGGCTTGCGAGCTCCTGGCCCAAGCCGAGGGGCGCCCAGGCAGAGACGCGTACTTCACCACCGGCCTGCTGTCCACGCTCGATGCAGTGCTCGGGGTCAGCATGGAGGAAGCTCTGGGACAGCTCTATCTTGATGACTGCATCACCACAGCCTTAATCGTGGGCAATGGTGACCACGGCGACGCGCTGGCCTGTGTTCGAGCGATGGAGGCCGGAGATCCCGGCGCGATCCGCTTCGGCGACCTCGAGCTGCAGACCCTGGCCGAGATCTGGCTGCAAGCGCTGGCCTGGTCCAACGAGCTGCGCCAGGTGACCGAGACCTCGTGAGATCCCGCCGCCCCTCGCGTTGCGGCACTCCACCAGCGCGATCAGCGGTCGGGGGCGTGTTGCTGGGGGCCATTTTGGCTAGCACAGCTCTGGCCGATGACGCGGCTCTGCACGTGCTGCCCCTCTCCAATCGCGACGCCGACGAAATTGCGCCGCTGATCGCCCCGCTTCTGGACGCCGACGAGGGCGTGGTCGCCGCAAGCGATCGTCTCCTGCTGAGGGCGCGCAGCGACACTCTCGCCGCGGTCAAGGACATGCTGCCGGCGCTCGATCGGAGACACGCCTCCCTGCTTATGAGGATGCGGTTGCTCAGCAGCTCTGCGACGGCGACGTCCGGCGGCCTGGACAGCGTGGAGGTAAGACTCGGCATTGAGCGCAGCTCGGCAAGAGCGCTAATCGTTAGTTCAAGCGATCAGCGCTCCGCCCGGCGCAGCGAAAGCGTCGCCCGCGTATTGGAGGGAGGCGAAGCCTGGGTGACGGTGCAGGATGTCGAGCTGGTTGACGCCAACCGCCCGCCGCTGCTTGCGCTCCAGGTGCGCCCACCGCGGCCACGTCGCGGTGGCGGGGCGCGAATCGACCTGGTTCAAGCACCGGCGACTCCGCTGCTGCGCGCCACCGGAAGCACGCTTCGAATCGTACCCCGATTGCGACGCGATGAGGTGGTGGCCCAGATTAGCGCCTACGGATCGTCGCCCGGAGTCTCGGTTGGCGTGAGCACCGCGGGCTATAGCGGCGAGGTAGTGGCCCCGCTCGGCCAGTGGATCTCGCTGGCGGCGGTGGTTCAGTCGGGTCACTTCGATGTTCCCGCCCCCGGCTACCCGGGTGCGACTGCCGAGGACCATCACCACGAGCTCTGGGTCAAATTCGAGCAACTGCCTTGAGCCGGTGTCCCACCGCCTCATTGAAGGCTGCGCCGAGCCCAGCCGCCGGTTCAGGCCAACCTGTCGATCTGCACGACAGTGCCCCGCTCAATCGCCACCGGAGGTGCTTTGCGCTCCTGTTCACGAACATGGCAGCCACTAGCCGAGGCGACGGTCCAGGCCAGAACTAGATCCAACTCAGGCCGCGGCCGCGCATATTGCTTCGCGCCCAAACAGTCCCATGACGGTGCGGTTCGGTGCAGCCAGCACCTCGCCATGGCTGCCAGGGCTTGCACCGCAACGACCTTAAGTGCCTAAACTTGCGCCCAGGCGGCGCCCCGCTCGGGTGGTCGTTGCGGGAGGAGGGGGAGATATGTTCGGTTTCGTCCTGGGTCTGGCACTGGGGATGGTTTTCGGGTTGCTCTGCTACAAGTATCGAATACCACCGTGGTATTCGAAGGATGACGCCAAGGACGCACTGCTCTTGTGCCGCGGTC
>CAZLYT010000154.1:0-8281 GCA_964563515.1 uncultured Candidatus Competibacteraceae bacterium
AGATGCAGGAAGGGACTCGCGTGGGCGTCTTGCATTGTTTCAAAGCGGCGGCTAGAGGTGCAGCACCATAGCCGTCGCAGCCAAACCAAGGAGATTCCAACGTGATGAAGACCACGCTACTTCGTGCTATTCCCATTGCCAGTATCGCGCTTATGCTGGTCATCAGTTTTCCAAGCCACGCTGAACAACAGTTGGAGCCAGGAACGCCGCCCGCTGCGCAAGTCAATGATTCGGACATCAAGGCCTTTGCCGAGGCGACGCTCAAAATCGAAGAGTTGAACGAAAAGTGGGTTCCAGAGCTAAGCGCGGCAGAGAGTCCCGAGCAGGAGCAACAAATCCGCGAGGAGGCTGGGATGGAAATGTTACAGGCCGTGGAATCAGCGGGACTGGAGCCTGAGACCTTCAACCGGATTGCCCAAGCGGCGCACGCTGACCAAGCGCTTACTGCACGCATCCTCGAATATCGAGAGGAGTTGCGCTAGGCCGGAAATAAGGGACTTGGTCAACCGTGAAGCTCAATACGAGCAGCAAACCCTGGGCCTAAACTCACGACGCGTTCCTATATGCGCAACAAATCTATGTGCAAGACATCGCGTGTCGAAGTCAATTCGTGTAACGCTGCCGAGGATGCTGAATTCACGTCCCAGAGAGTCCATCCGTACAACCTGACCGAGCGAGAAACTAGGGCGATAGCAAAACTTCCCGCTTTCCAGCGCGAGGCTCCTATCGTTAAGATGCGAACTGGGCATTGTAGCCCGATAGCGGAGTTTAAAGATGAACTTCCAGGACAAGCGCCTCTGGTATGCCGTTGCAGCCGTCGTGTTGCTACTCATTCTCTTCTTCGCCTTCAGCGGGCCGAGCGGCGAGCCAGAGGTCCCTGAGTCGCCACCGGCAACAACGCAATAGCTTAGCCGCACGGCCGCCCGAAACACTGGGCAACCCCCGGGAGGCGGCTCCGGCGATTCACGCATGCCCGTGCCGCCCGAATCGACTGCGCGGGCATGCGGTTGATTTAGAAGAATTGGAAGAATTGGAAGAATAGGGGACAGACCACGGTTTCGAATTACAACCGTGCCGAAGAAGGGTGGCAGCATTCTTTACAAGGTGCAGCCGGGCCCGGTTGGCACGCTGTTCTGCTCCATGGTTACGCTGGGCGGTTGACTGAGAGAAACGGTAGTCTGTCCCGCATTGTCATTCGGACCACGGCGCCGCTGTGACCGAAGAGGTGAATTACGGCCTGCCGGCCTAATCCACACGACGCGGGAAAGTAGGAATGGACCTTGGGTAGGGCGGTGTAGCCCAGCGTAGCCCGGCTGTGTTTGGGGGGCGAGGCCGCAAGCTACTTGGTCCCAAACATCCGATCCCCCGCATCCCCTAGTCCGGGCAGAATATAGCCGTGATCGTTGAGATGGCTGTCGATGGCGGCGGTAGTGACGGGGACGTCGGGGTGGCTGTCGTGGAAGTTCTTCAGGCCTTCCGGGCAGGTCAGCAGGCATACCAGACGAATCGACCGCGGCTTGCATTCTTTGACCCGGTCGATGGCGGCGATGGCGGAGTTGCCGGTGGCGAGCATTGGGTCGACCACGATGGCGTCGCGCTCTTCCATTTCCTGGGGCATCTTGAAGTAGTACTCCACGGCCACCAGGGTTTTCGGGTCGCGATAGAGGCCGACGTGGCCTACGCGGGCGCTGGGGATGACGTCTAGCATGCCGTCGAGTATTCCAAGCCCGGCGCGCAGAATCGGCACGAACACGATCTTCTTACCGTCGATGAGGCGGGCGGTCATGGGCGCGAGCGGGGTTTCGATCTGCACCTCGTGGGTCGGCATGTCGCGGGTGACCTCATAGGCCATCAGCGAGGAGAGCTCGGTGAGGAGGCGGCGGAAGCTGTTGGTGCTGGTTTCTTTTTGGCGCAGCAGCGTGAGCTTGTGCTGCACCAGCGGATGTTCGATGACGTGGACGGTTCCGGTCATGCTGTCTGGACCTCTTATCTATCAAATCCTAAGCCGTGGTTTTTTCTAAACGAGTTCGAAGTCCTTAAGTTGGTGGCAAGCTTGCGAGAGGGTGCATTAGCGAAGGCGTAATGCAACCTCTCGCCACCGCGGTTGGATGGTGGGGTTCGCTGCGCTCACCCACCCAACACCCAACGGTCCTGGTAGCTGCGCGACAGCGCGCGTCCGAACGCCGGGCAGCTAACTGCGTGCGCAATGCACCAAGAGTAGGAGTAGGGCGGGAGGCCGGAGGGCGTTCCGCCAGAGCAACGTTGGATGGCCCGGCAAAAAATGGATATGCGGAGGAACGCCCCTCAGGGGCTTCCGCCCTCGCGCTCCGTGGAAATCGATCATCACTAAAAGATGCTGCCGTCGCTCTCGATGTCCAGAGGCGGCGCGCCGTCTCGCAGTCGTGCCGCAATGGCGCGGCCGGCGGCCCAGGTGCCGCCCTCCAGCACCCGCGCCAGGGGTAGCCGCTCGGCACTCAGACCCAGACGCGTGCGTAGGCGCTTAGCCAGAGCGTCGATCAGGCTCACGGTGAGGGCGCGCCACTCCACGATGCATTCATCGCTGGGGTGCCAGCGACACTGCTGATGCGCCGGATCGCGAAAGCGGATTACGCCGGTATCCAGCAGCAGCCCGCCGTTGCGGTACTCGGGTAGCGCGGTGAGGGCGTCCTGGCCGATGATCCGGTGGCCCGCCCACTCCAGGGGCTCGAGCAAGGAGTAGGTGAGCCACTGAGACAGCTTGTGGAAGGGTACCCAGCCAGTGGATGCGCCGCTGCCGCCGGCGCGGGGATGGCGCCAGACGTCGCCCAGGGGCTCGCCCTCGAGCTCGCTACCGGTTAGCCAGATCGGGCTCAGCCCGTCGAGAACGAGTTGCAGCACTTGGGCGGCATCGATGGCCGTGCTATTCGGCTGTGTCCGCAGCACGTCGTAGAGCCCGCCGGGGCGGGCTTCGGCGCCGAACAGCTCGGGTGAGCGGTGCAGGGTGTTTCCAAGCCGGCACATCAGCTCGGCGCGGCCTTGCAGGCCCACGATCGGGTTGTCCTCATGCACCTGCAACAGCCGGGCAAGGTCGTTGGTGTTGAGCTCGATCAGGGCCGCCGCGTCTACCCGGAGCGGCCGCTCACGGCTAGAGGAGAAGGCGCCCTCGAGAAACCCTCGGAAGGTCGCCACACCCAATCCTTCGGATCTGGCAAAGGATTGCGGCGGCCCGCTCGGCAGAGGTTCCTGGTAGCGCCAGCGCGGGCCCGCGCCGGCATCCAGCAGCACGCTGACCACGGTCAGGTCGATGCGAGCGCGGGCCTGCTCGGCTGGATCCACTGACCGCAACAAGTCGTTCAGCTCGACGCCGCGATCGATGCCGCCGGCCTCGAAGTGGCGCCAGCGGCTGTGATAGGGAATTCGTAGCTCCGGATAGCCCTCGCGGGTGACGGCTTCCACCAGCGCGGCCGCCTGGTCCAGCTGGTCGAGGCGCAGCTCGAACCACTCGGACTCGCCGGCTCGCACCGCACGGGCAATGTTGGCGCAGCGCTCGCGGATGGTCCGCGGATCCCGCAGCGTCCGCACCGCAGGACTGACAGCCCTTGCGCTCAGAGGCCGCGTCCCTTGACATCGGACAGCTGCGCCGGATCCAGACGCTCACCAAGCGAGAAATAGCCCGCTGCCATCTTGGCTTCCATCTCCACCCGGGCGTCGGCGGGGATCATGTCGTCGGGGATGGGAACACGCTCGATCACCTCGAGCCCAGCTTCCACCAGGGCGTCGTGCTTCATGTTGCTCATGGACACCAGACGATGGATGCGGCGCACGCCCAGCCAGTGCAACACGTCAGGCATCAGCTCCTGAAAGCGCATGTCCTGCACCCCGGCGACACACTCGGTGCGCAGGAAGTACTTGTCGGCGCTGTCGCCGCCGCGCTGGCGTTTGCGGGCGTTGTAAACCAGGAATTTGGTGACCTCGCCCAGCGCCCGGCCCTCCTTGCGGGCGTAGACCACCAGCCCGACGCCGCCCTGCTGGGCGCCGCGGATGCACTCCTCGATGGCGTGGGTGAGGTAGGGACGACAGGTGCAGATGTCGGAGCCAAAGACATCCGAGCCGTTGCACTCGTCGTGCATGCGCGCGGTCAGCGGCACCGAAGGATCGGCCAGTGCGGAGGGATCCCCGAACACGTATACCGTCTGCCCGCCGATGGGCGGCAGAAATACTTCCAGGTCGGAGCGGGTGACCAGCTCCGGATACATGCCGCCGGTCTCCTCGAAGAGCGCGCGGCGCAGGCCCGATTCGCTGACCTCGAAGCGTTTGGCCACGCCCGGGAGCCACCACACAGACTCGATGGCGACTTTGATCACCACCGCCGAGGCGTCGTCCTTGAGCAGGCGCCCATCGGGTTTGAGTCGGCCCGCGGCAATGGCGGCCCGCACTTCGGGCAGGTGGATGTGGGCCTTGGTGACGGCGATAGTCGGGCGGATGTCGAAGCCATGGGCGATCTGCTCACGGTAGATGTCGGCCACCACCGCGCCGAAGGGGTCCAACGATACGATCTGCTCGGCCCCGAACCACTGCGGGTAGGGTCCGATTTCGTCGGTCGGTAGCGTGTCGGTGAGGTCGGCGCGGTGGGTGCGCGGCAGCATCTTGGCGGCCACCGCCAGGGCCCGGTAGACGCCGTAGGAGCCGCTGTGGGTGCCGATGACGTTGCGCTGCAGTCGGTTGGTGGTGGTCCCCACCACCGGTCCACGCTCCACGGGATCGCGGGCACCCCAATGGATGGTGAGGAGATCGGCGTCACTCGCCGGTGGATGCGAGGTCAGTCTTATGTGGCCGGTTTTCTCCGTTTTGGGATCCGTCATGTCCATATCCGTTGTTATTGGTCGGGCCAAAAGTCAGTTCGTGATGAGAGAGGGCGGATTAGCGCAGCGCAATGCGCCATCTTCCCGCAAACGGCGTACCCATTCACTCCTCGTAGATCATCCTCACCGTCATGCCGCCGTCGAGGACCAGGTTTTGGCCGGTCATGAAACCAGCGTGCTCGGCGAGGAATAGACAAGGCTCGGCCACATCCCGCGGCGTGCCAACCCGGCCCACCGGATGTTGCTCCCGGTCGCGCTTGGAGTGTTGCGGTGCCTTGGCGCGCCCGGAGTATTGCCAGTCACAGGTTTCGATCCATCCCGGGCTTATGCAGTTCACTCGGATGCGATGCGACCCCAAGCTGACGGCCATGGCGTGGGTGAGGGCCACGATGCCGCCCTTGGAGGCGCTGTAGGCCTCGGTGTTCGGCTCCGACATAAAGGCCCGGGTCGAGGCGATGTTGATGATCGCGCCGGGCTTGGCCCGTTCGATCATGCGGCGGGCGACGGCCTGGGAGCAGAGCAGCGTGCCCCGCAAGTTGACGGCGATCACCCGGTCGAAGTCGGCGGTTGTCAGCTCCAGGAACGGAGCACTGCGGCTGATGCCGGCGTTGTTCACCAGCACATCGGGATGCCCCAGATCCCTCACGGTTCGGCCCATCCAGGCCTCGACCTGCTCCGGCTCCGCGACGTCGGTCTCGAGGAAAACCGCCTTGCCGCCGTGGTCGCGAACCTGATTGAGGACCTCGAGGGCTGCTTCCGGGTCGGGGTCGGCCAGGGAGATACCGTAGCCCGCGGCGGCGAAATGCAAGGCCACGCCGCGACCGATGCCGTTGCCTGCGCCGGTGATTGCCGCAATCTTCAAGCAGGTTCCTCCCCTCCAACATCGCCTATGGCATTGTTAAGGCTAGAATCAACTGACACCCAAATTACCCCTTGACGGCCAACAGGAGCGGCACTCGCGTCGCTCCTACACGAAGAACGCCGCGAGCTGCGCGACAGCACGAGGCCGAAGGCCAGGTGCAGGCTACTATCTAACATCTCTTCACGCCTTGTTCTGCTTCATGAGGAATCTGGGCGATCTGCGGCTCCGACCACATTTCGCTGCGGCCTTTGGAATGACGCGAGGTAGGGGTCCCTGGGCGGCATCAGAGCTGGATGCTCGATCCTTCCGCCGGTGCCTCACATTCTGCCCGTCCACCCAGCTCCTGGAGAGCGCTCCGTGCCTCTGCAACCTTGGCATCGATGGCCGCGTCGTCTTGCGCGGGGTCGTGGTGAAACAGACACCAGCGTTTGACTTCCGCGTTGACCGCGAGCCGTGCCACCTCCGAAATCGGTGAGTGGCCCCAACCTACGTAGCGCTGATAGTCCTCGTCGCCATAGGTGCTGTCGGTGATCAACACGTCACAGCCGCGGACGAAATCCGAGAGCGTCGTCGCGAAGTGCGGGTCGTGGTTGGGATGGCCAAAGGGTGGCAGCTCGTTATCGGTGACGTAGCACACACTGCGGCCCCGGTGCTCGACTCGATATCCCAGGCAGTTGCCGGGGTGGCGCAACAGCAGGGAGCGCACCGTGAGTCCGTCGATGCTGATCGCGCCGGGGGTCAGCGCGTGAACGCGGATGTTGGCCGCCAACCCCCGCACAGACACTGGCCAGTAGGCGTCCTCCATCAAGGTGAACAGCCCGCGTTGCAGCTCGGCGTCGCTATCAGCGGGGCCGTAGATGTCCAGCCGGACGCCGCTCTGGTAGAGGGGGGCGAAGGTGGGTAGCGCGCTGATGTGGTCCAGATGCAGGTGGCTGATTAGTAGGTGCAAGCGCTGGCCACGCGCGGTGGAGGCGAGCGACGTGCCCAGACGGTAGATGCCACTGCCGGCATCGAAGATCAGCAGCCGCCCGTCGGCGAAGCCCAGAGTGACGCACGCGGTGTTGCCGCCGTATCGAACCGTAGCCGGACCCGGTGCCGGCAAGGTGCCCCGCACGCCCCAGAAGCGCAGCTCGATGCGCTCTCGAACCAGCTCGTCGATGGTGGGGACGAAGCTCTGCGGGTCCACGGGTTTGACCAGATAGGCGTCGGCACCCACCTGCCGGGCCTTGTCCCGATCCTGACCATAGGGTTTGGCGCTCAACACCACTATCTTGGTGTGGTCGAGGGTGGGCTCGGCGCGCAACCGCTCGCAGAGCTCGATGCCGCTCATCTCGGGGAGGATGAGGTCGACAATGACGCAGTCCGGCGGCGAGGCCAGGGCCCGGCGCAGGCCTTCGGTGGGCGTCGAGCACTCCTCCACCCGATGCCCGGTCATACCCAGCAGGGCGGCCACCAGGGCGCGGACGTCGGGGTCGTCGTCGATCAAGAGGAAGCGCAATGGGCTGGAGCCGGCATTTTCATCCATGGCTTATCCTCGCGGCTCGTGGGCTCACGCGCTACCCCTTGGCAAGAATATTAGCGCCATGGCTGCCCTAGGGAGAGCGGGCGGGGCAAGGATCCGCGCGCGGCCACCGCCGATCCCCACGACCTTGAGCAGCTCGTCCTCGGGGCGCTGGGTCGAGGTGGGAGCTCCGACCGGGACGATCCGTCGGCTGCCGATCGACCACCGTGATCGGGTCGATGTGGCTGGCGATCGAGACTAGTTTCTAGGGAGGGGATCGAGGGGGATTCAAAGCTTCGGTAGCGCCTGCGATCGAGCGTCGTCAATCGGCTGCGGCGTCGCTTGCTGCTGCGAGGTCTGGGGGAAACCAATGGCCAAGCTCAAGGTACATGGGGCTCTGGATAGCGTTCCGGTCGCACCGGAGCTGCAACAGAGCTTGCCCGAGGACGTCAAGCTCGAGCCCAAGGCCAGCGCACGGGTGGAACCTGCCCGCGCCGGCCGGGAGCCCCACGAGCTGGAGGTGGACAACCGTGACCTGATCGAGGTGGAGCTGAGCGACGGTCTGAAGCTCTGGACCACCTACGAGCAGCTGAAAGAGGATCAGGCGGCACAGGTGACCGGTCGCCGAGGGGGCGCCGCACCAGACACTGGAGACGGCGACACCTTGGAGCTGCCCTACCAGCTTCAGATACCAAGCCCCAGTCGCGGGGTCGGTGCCTGGGTCATCAAGGGGCTGAAGGTCTTTGGGATCGACGTCGCCGGCGAGATCAAGGATCTGGTAGCGGACAAGGTCGAGGGCAGGCTCAAGCCGGCGCCGGGCATTCACCGGTGCACGCTGCTCTCCGCCGACGAGCTCGAGGTTCTGGAGGGCACCGACTCCGGCTTGGATCCCGCACAGCCGATTCTGGTTTTCCTTCACGGCACTGCCTCCAGCACCGGGGGTAGCTTCGGCGGCCTGTGGGAAGGCGGGGCCGACGCCCACATCCGAACGCTGCTCGAGGCTTACAAGGGCCAGGTGCTCGCTTTCCAGCACCGAACACTCAGCCAGAGCCCGGTGCGAAATGCGCTCGAGCTGAC
>CAZLYT010000155.1:0-14645 GCA_964563515.1 uncultured Candidatus Competibacteraceae bacterium
CCCAACCGCGGGCGAAGGTCTACGCTGTAGCATCCAGGCGCCGGTCCCACCGATCCAGCGCCGGGACGGGCAATAGCGCGCGAGGGAAGCTCCCTAGCCCATGATGCCAGCCACACTTGAAGACCGGTCACCATGAGTGGCGCAAGCAACCTGGCACTGGTTGCCGGGCCAGCGCAGGCGCAGGCGCTGCTGCACAGTGGTGGTGATGAGAGCGCAGCTGCCGCGCCGGTGGCCGCGATTACCGTGGGGTGGCAGGAGTATGAAGGCGAGCAGGAGGACTTGGCGTCGAAGCTGGGGCGAGCGGTGACGGATCTGCGGCTCCACGGCCGCGCGGAGCAACTGTTCCGGCGGCACCCGGAGCTGCGTGATGCCAACGCTCACAAGCAGCGCCTGATACTGGAGGCCGAACGTTACTATCAGCTCCGACTTGGCTACGCCATGGAGGCCGCGCTCGACCTGTGGGCAGGGGAGGCACACGGTTCACTGTTGCAGGATCACCGCCGCGAGGCCGTGCGTGCGCTGCGCACTCTCGACCGCCAGCATCTGCGTCGACTGCGGGCCTGGCACGATGCTTACGACTCCCAACTGAGCGCACAGTCGGCGCGGGCTCTGGCTCAGGAGCGCCTAGCCATTGAGGAGCAGCTCACCGATTGCGGCACGGTTGTGGTGTCCGGCGGCCATGTGGCGGCACTGCTCAATCGCCTGCGGCTATTCGGCATGCGGGAATTGCTGGCGTCACGTCAGGTCATCGCTTGGGGGGCGGGGGCCATGGCCTGCACGGAGCGGGTGTTGCTGTTCCACGACCGGGGCCCCCTGGGCCCGCGGCATCCCGCCTTCCTGGACCACGGACTCGGACTGACCTCAGGGGTAGTGGCGTTGCCCGCCGCCCGACGTCGTCTGGCGCTCGCCGAATCCGCCCGCCTGTCATTGCTGGCGCGCCGCGCTGCGCCTGCCCAATGCTTGTTGTTGGATGGCGAGGCGACGGCGCTGATAGAAGCAGGACGCCTCCAACACGGCGGTCGCAGCTTGCATCGGCTGGCCGCTTCCGGGCGGGTGGTCAAGGCCCGAGTGTCGTGAAGCCAACCCTGCAAGCATTGCGTCGAGCCAAGCGAGTGGGGAACTCGGCCATCAACCGCTTCTTGGAAGCGCATCGCTTTCCGCTGGCAGAGCCCGGGCAGGTGACCTTTGTCTACCGGGGCGAGGCCGTCGCGGTCCACCTCCAACACTGGGTGCACGGCCTACCAGGCGGCCTGCCCTTTCAGCGGCTGGAACATACCGATCTGTGGTACCTGGAGCTCGATATGCCGGACCGCTCCCGCATCGAGTACAAGATCGAGGTGGTGGCCAAAGGCCACAGCCACTGGATCCTGGATCCGTTGAATCCCCGCCAGGCGGCGGATCCCTACGGCTCCAACTCGGTGTGCTGGGCCCACGGCTACGAGCCCCCAGAGTGGGCCACGGTAGACGCCTCGGTGCGCGCCGGCAGCTTGGAGGAGGTTCAGATCGTCACCGCCGCCGGTAGGCCCAAGCGGATCCGCGTCTATCTCCCCGCCAGGTTTCGGCGGACCCGCCGCTATCCGCTCCTGGTGATGCACGACGGGGGAGATTTCCTGCGCTACGGGGACTTGCAGCCGGCCCTGGATAACCTCATTCACCGCCTGGATCTGCCCGAGCTGGTGGTTGCCCTCGACGAGCCGGGGCAGCGCACGGTGGAGTATGTGGGCAGCGAGCCGCACGCCCGCTACTTGTCCCATGATCTTCTGGACGGCCTCGAGCGCGCCTTGCCCTTGATTTCTTCCCCGGCGGCCCGCGGGCTGGTAGGCGCAAGCCTGGGCGCGGTGGCATCGCTCCACGCCGCCTGGTCATTCCCCAATCGCTGGGGACTGCTCGGCCTGATGTCGGGCTCCTTTGCCTTCACCGACATCGGCGTGCACCGGCGCGGTCCCATCTTCGATCCAGTGGTGGAGTTTGTGAACGCTTTTCGCCGGGAGCCGGGCCAGCCCGCGGAAAAGGTGTTCGTGAGCTGCGGCATGTACGAGTCCTTGATCTATGAGAACCGCTCGCTGGTGCCCCTGCTGCAGGCGCAAGGTGTGGACGTGCGCTATCGTGAAGCGAGAGACGGTCATCACTGGCAAAACTGGCGCGACCAGCTGCGCGATTGCCTGGGATGGCTCTACCCGGGGCCAGCGTGGCTGGTCTACGACTGAGAGGCGGCAGCAACCTGGGGGTGTTTTGAATGGGCGATGTCACGCGACGCATCGGATTGTCGTTGGGCGCCGACATCTGCTGGCCGATCTGCTACGAGGCGCTGATGAAGCGTCTCAATCTGAGCATTCCGTACCAGGGCGACACCCTGCGCTTCGAGGTCGAGCGGGTCACCATCGAGCCCTTCGACTTGCGCCAGCCGGCGCACTACGACGTGGTCATCGATCGCCTTACCCACTGGTACCATACGAGCCGGGAGTGGATCAAAAAATCCATCATTCTCAATGGGGTATACGTCTTCAACAACCCCTGGTCGCTACAGTCCATGGAGAAGCAGACCACCTACTGCGCCATGATCCGGCTTGGGATGCCGGTGCCGGAAACCTGGCTGGTGCCGCCCAAGTCCTACCAGCCCACTGCCGACCTGGACTATACCCTGCGCTCCTATGCCCGGCTGTTCGACTTCGGGGAGATCGGGCGGCGGCTGGGGTTTCCCATGTACATGAAGCCCTACGCCGGGGGCGGTTGGGTGAGCGTCACCCGGATCGAAAACGAAACGGCTCTGCGGGCAGCCTATGACGCCAGTGGCAATCTGGTGATGAATCTGCAGGCGGCAGTAGAGCCCTACGACGCGTTCGTGCGCTGCGTTGGGCTCGGCCCCCAAGTGCGGCTGGTGTCCTACGACCCCACCGCGCCGCTACACGACCGCTATCGAGTGAAGGGGAGCTTCCTGGGGGCCGAGGACCAGCAGGAGCTGCAGGACACCATCCTCACCATCAACGCCTTCTTCGGCTGGGATTTCAACTCCGCCGAGGTACTGCGCAAGCAGCGGGTCTGGCACCCCATCGACTTCGCCAACGCCTGCCCGGATTCCCAGGTCACCTCGCTGCATTACCACTTCCCCTGGCTCATCAAGGCCAACCTGCGCTGGTCGATATTCAACGCCGCCACCAAGCGGCTCATGCGCTATCCGCTGGATTGGGCGCCGTTCTTCCAGGTTGCCGCCGAGGACCTGCCCTATCGCGAACGGCTGCGTCGTTACGCCCGCATCGCCCACCAGCGCTTCGAGACCGAGCGCTTCGCCGAGTTCTGCGCGCAGCATCTGGCGCACCTGGACGAGCTGACCTGGGAGTTCTTCCGTACCGGCGAAGCCCGCGATGCCGTGCACAAGAAGGTGTCCGCCATCTACCCGCATCACGAGATCGAATCGTTCACCGAGCTGTTCTGGTCACGTATTCAGGAGTGGCGCGACCGCGAGGGCCGCAGCAGCGGCGAGCAGGAGATCGCCACTGCGACGGGGCCTGGGTGAAGGAGCTCTGGCACTGGCATTCGTCCCGGCTTCAGTGCGGTGCCACGGTGGCACGTTGGGGCCACTTCGGTGCGCCGGTGCTGCTGTTCCCGACCGCCGGCGGCGACGCGGAGGAGGTCGAGCGCTTCGAGCTGGTGGCCTCGGTCTGGCCGCTGATCGAGGATGGTCGGATCAAGCTCTACTCGGTGGACAGCGTGGCTGGGCAGGCGTGGCTGAATCAGAGCTTGGCCGTCGGTCACAAATGCTGGCTGCAGAACCGCTACCACGAGTTCGTGCGGGAGGAGGTGGTGCCGGCGATTCGCAACGACTGCCGAACCCCCGACATCGAGATCGCGGTGGTGGGCGCTTCCCTGGGAGCCTACAACGCGGTGGCCTCGGTGTGCCGTTTCCCCGATGTCTTCCGATGGGCGCTGGCCATGAGCGGCACCTATGACCTCACCCGCTTCACCGACGGTCACTCGGACGACGACCTGTATTTCTCGTCGCCCCTGCACTTCCTGCCCAGCCTGGAAGCGGGCTCGCAGCTGGATGCATTGCGGCGCCGGTTCGTGCTGCTGGCCTTTGTTCAGGGACGCTGGGAGGATCCCGGGGAGAGCTGGCGGATGGCGCACATCCTGGGCGACAAGGGGGTGCCGAACCGGGTCGACTCCTGGGGGCCGCAGTACGATCACGACTGGCCCGTGTGGCGGGAGATGTTGCCGCGTTACCTGGAGGAGCTGCTCTGAGCTTTCAAAGGTAAATCGAGGTTAGAGCATGCATGTGATCTTTGTGGAGCCCGCCTTTCCTGGCTATCAGAGGCAGTTCGTGCGCGCCTTGCACGATGTGGGTGCCGAGGTCAGTGGAATCGGCGAACGGCCCTTCGAGCATCTGGACGAGGAGCTCAAAGCATGGCTCTCGAGCTATGAGCGGGTGGGGTCGGTAACCGACGAGGGCGAGCTGACGGCGGCGGTGCGGCGTATTCAGTCCCGCGCCTGGGTGGACCGGGTGGAAGCCACCATCGAGGCCCACGTGCTGCCCGCCGCCCGCGCCCGGGAGGCCTGCACCATTCCCGGAACCTCGGTCCGAACCGCCTTCCATTGTCGCGACAAGCCCGAAATGAAGCGCTTGTTGCGCTCGGTGGGGGTGCCCTGCGCTCAGTCCGACGCCGCCTCCAGCGCCGCCGAGGTGCGAGCGCTCGCGCAACGCTTCGGCTACCCTTTGATCCTCAAGCCTCGTGATGCCGCAGGGGCCTCGGGTACGTGGAAAGCCAGCGACGCCGTTAGCCTCGAACAGGCCATTGGCGAGTGCGGCGTCGCCGACGGTGCATCCATCGCGGTGGAGGAGTTCATCGAGGGCCACGAGGGCTTCTACGACACCCTGACCATCGACGGCAATGTCCACCACGAGTTCATTTCGCATTACTACCCCAACGTGCTGGAGGCCATGCGCAGCCGCTGGATCTCGCCCCAGATCGTGGCTACCAACCGGCTCGACGCCCCCGGTTACCAGGAGCTGGGAGCGTTGGGCGCCCGCGTCATCGAGGCCCTGGGCATCGGCACTTCGGCCACCCACATGGAGTGGTTCCATGGGCCGAAAGGGCTGAAGTTTTCGGAAATCGGCTGCCGTCCACCCGGCGTGGCCCACTGGGACGTTTACAACGATGCCAACGAGTTCGATCTCTATCGGGAGTGGGCCATGGCCATCGTGTACGGCCGTGGTGAGCGCCAACCCACTCGCGCATACTCGGCGGGCATCATAGCGCTCAGACCCGATCGCGATGGCCGTATCAGCGCTTACGAAGGTACCGAGGCGATCTGGTCGCGCTATGGTGGCAACATCACCTGCGACTACTTCCCGCCGCTGGGCACATCGACGCAACCGGTGGAGGCAGGCTACATGGCCAACGCCTGGATGCGGGTCCGCCATCCCGACTACGACCGCTTGCGAGAGATCCTCGACGACATCGGGCGCACCATCCAGGTGCGAGCGCACTAGCACGAATAACTCAGCAGGGCGGCGAGCGCCTGGGAATGGCGCATCGACCGGTGCTCATTGCTGGCTCTTGGGGCCATCGATCCCTGCTACTACACTTTCCAATCCGATCTCGGGGTAACATGGGCGCGGTCATCGAGTAGTAACGTGCCTCGATGGGCACGGTGGTACTCGGCGCTCGCAGTCGCCATTCCAGATCCAGCGTCTCCCAGGCATCTGATCTCCAAGCTTCAATCGGAAACCTCGGTGCACAGCGGCGGCTATTGATACCACAGTCGAGCGACGGTCATGTAGCCCCGGGAGTGGTCGGCAAAGCGGCATTCGCAGAGCGCCAGGCAGCACGTTGGCTGCGCCAGTGCGGGGGAATCGGCGGCTGGGGTTTGGCGCGCGCTGATTGCTGTCGCGGGCGCTCCCGGCGCAACGCGGCCAAGCGAGCCGAGTTCAGATTTCGTTGGGTGGCATAATGCGCCACTTCCAGCGCGCAGACGCTACTTGCGGGGACTTGAAAGAACTACGAGGACAACGTTATGGCGAAGAACAGCAGCCAGCAGGAATCGGCCAATCAGAGCGAGTTTGCGCTGATCGACCGGACCACCGGCAAGACCTACGACATTAAGGTGCTGGAGGGCACCATGGGCCCGCGGGTGCTGGACATCCGCAATCTATATCGGGATACGGGGCTATTCACCTACGACCCGGGCTTCACCTCCACGGCGTCCTGCAACTCCGCCATCACCTTCATCGACGGCGAGCAGGGGGTGCTGTTGCACCGAGGCTATCCCATCGACCAGCTTGCCGAGCGCAGCGACTTCATGGACGTGTGCTATCTGCTGCTGTATGGCGAGCTGCCTTCGCCCGAGGAGAAAGAGCAGTTCGAGTTCACCATCACCCACCACACGATGCTGCATGATCAGCTGCATACTTTCTATCGTGGATTCACTCGGGCGGCGCACCCTATGGCGGTCATGGTCGGCGTAGTGGGGGCGCTATCGGCCTTCTATCACGACAGCACCGACATTCATGACCCCCATCAACGGATGGTGGCTTCGCACCGGCTGATCGCGAAGATGCCGACCATCGGCGCCTATGCCTTCAAGTACTCCCTGGGCCAGCCCTTCATCTATCCCGACAACTCCCTGAGCTACTCCGAAAACCTGCTGAAGATGATGTTCGGCACGCCGACGGCGAGCTACAAGGTCAAACCCGTGCTCGCCAAGGCCATGGATCGGATACTGATACTGCACGCCGACCATGAGCAAAACGCCTCTACCTCGACGGTGCGGCTGGCCGGCTCCTCCGGCGCCAATCCCTGCGCCTGCATCGCCTCCGGCATCGCCTCTCTGTGGGGCCCGGCTCACGGCGGCGCCAACGAGGCGGTGTTGAAGATGCTGATGGAGATCGGCGACAAGAGCCGGATTCCCGAATTCATCACCCGCGCCAAGGATCCCAAGGATTCGTTCCGTCTCATGGGCTTTGGCCATCGTGTCTACAAGAACTACGATCCCCGCGCCAAGGTCATGGAGCGAGCCTGTCGCGAGGTATTGGACGAGATGGGTATCAAAGACGATCCGCTGCTGGATATCGCTCTCGAGCTCGAGAAGATCGCATTGGAAGACGATTACTTCGTGCAGAAGAAGCTCTATCCCAACGTGGATTTCTACTCGGGAATCATCCTCAAGGCGATCGGCTTCCCCACCAACATGTTCACGGTGCTGTTTGCCATCGGGCGCACCGTGGGCTGGATCTCCCATTGGAAGGAGATGCTCGACAACGGCGACAACAAGATCGGTCGTCCCCGCCAGCTCTACAACGGTGAGCAGCTGCGCGAGTTCAAGATGGTGGAGGCGCGACCTCACAGCAGCGGTCGGATCAACCTGGGTTGGCTGTGGAATCGGAAAAAGGGCGAAGGCAACGGCGGCAGCGGCGGTAACGGCGGCTGATCGCTTCTCGACCGGATGCTGCGGCCTGGGTGCCGAGACTGCGAGCGGTACTCGGGTCGCGGTAGCAGGTGTGGCCAAGCCGTTGTCAGGGCCGCCCGCAGAGGGCCGAGCGAGCACTCGCAGCGCGCTCTGCGGCGGCCGCCTCACTCTCGGCCAATGAGGTGAGATGACCCATCTTGCGGCCGGCTCGGGCGGCGAGCTTGCCGTACAAATGCAAGTTCACCTGCGGATAGCTCAGTGCCGCAGCCCAGTCGGGCTCACCCTCCGCCCATAGATCACCCAGCAAATTGGCCATGGCGGCGGGTCTCAGCAGCGACGGATCACCCAAGGGAAGGCCGCACACCGCGCGCACCTGGTGCTGAAACTGGCAGCAGCTGCAGGCGTCGATGGTGAGGTGGCCCGAGTTGTGCGGGCGAGGGGCTAGCTCGTTGATCAGCAGCTCGCCGCCGCGAGTCAAGAAGAACTCTACGCAGAGCACGCCCACCACGTCGAGCTGCTCCAGCACCGCGCGGGCGATGGCGCGGGCTTCCTGCTCCACCCGAGGCGCCAGCCCGGTGGGCGCCATGGAGATATCCAGGATGTGGTTGCGGTGTGAGTTTCGTACCGGGTCGTAGTCCCGATAATCGCCGTTGGCACCGCGTACCGCGACCACGGAGAGCTCGCACTCGAAGTCGACGAATGCTTCCAGCACCGATTCGGTGCCAGCCACCGCATTCCAGGCAGCGGCCGCGTCGGCGGAGCTCTCCAAGCGGAACTGGCCACGACCGTCATAGCCCCAGGCGGCGGTTTTCAGCACCGCCGGACATCCCATCTCGGCGGCGGCACGGTCCAGATCGGCGCGGCTGCGCACGGCTGCGAAGGGCGTCACCGGCAGCCCCGCGGCCTGCAGAAACGACTTCTCCCGCAACCGGTTCTGGGTGGTATGAAGGACGGCTCCAGCCGGTCGCACCAGAGCATGGCGGGTCGCGGCCTCGGCAGTTGCGGCGGGCACATTCTCGAACTCGAAGGTCACGGCCGCCACGCCCCGAGCGAACCGCGCTACGGCGTCCAGATCGTCGTAGGCAGCGCGGATCTCCACGTCCGCCACCTGGCCAGTGGGGGTATCGTCGTCGGGTGCCAGTACGTGGACGCGGTAACCCAGGCGGCGTGCGGCGATGGCAAACATGCGCCCGAGCTGACCGCCGCCGAGAACGCCTAGCGCTGCGCCCGGCTCGATCACCCGGCTCAGGGCAATGGCTCCGCCAGCACTTGCTGGGCTTGGGCCTCGCGGAAAGCCTGCAGCTGCCGGCGCAGCTCAGGTCGGCTGTTGCCCAGGATGGCTACGGCGAGCAGGCCCGCGTTCCTGGCGCCGGCGGTGCCGATGGCCAGGGTACCCACCGGCACGCCGCCGGGCATCTGCACCATGGAGAGCAGCGAGTCCAGTCCCTTGAGCGCCGCTGACTGTACCGGGACGCCCAGTACCGGCACCACGGTCTGCGCCGCCACCATTCCTGGCAGGTGGGCGGCCCCCCCGGCGCCAGCGATGATCACCTGCAACCCCCTGGACTCCGCGCGGGCGGCGTAGTCGCACATCCACTGGGGGGTTCGATGCGCGGAGACGATCCTGTATTCGTGCGGAATCTCGAAATCCTGCAGCACCGTGACGGCGTGGCGCATGGTTTCCCAATCCGACTTGGAACCCATGATCACTCCCACCAACGGCGAGCTGGGCAGCGGCTGGGATCGGTCGTTGGGGTCGCTCATGGAGGGCATTCACCGACAAGCAGGACTCTCGCCCGGGGGCGCCAAAGTGTCGGCGATCATGCCGAAAATCGCGGGGCCACGCAAAGCGCCCACATCGCCTCCGGAGCCGTTCCCGTGACGCGGCGCACGGGGTGCTACCGATTTTGGCTAGGCCTGGACGGCTGGGGGCTGGTACCGTTGGTTGGTGTCAAATAATGAGCTCGATGGGGAGCGGGTTGGTGATCCTGAGTCGGCAGTATGGTTCGGTGTCGAATTCGACAGTTCGTCTTCTGAGGTGTGGCCATGACTGACCTATCGCGACCCTTGCTGTTTGCCTTGGGTGCCAGCCGCGATCTCGGGGCCCAAGTCGCCCACGCCCTCGGGACCGAGCTCGCCGACATCGAGGAGCGCAGCTTCGAGGACGGCGAGCACAAAATTCGGCCCCTGGTGAGTGTGCGCGGGCGCCATGCCTACGTCCTGCACAGCCTCTACTCGGACCGGGAGCAGAGCGTCAACGACAAGCTGTGCCGGCTGTTGTTCTTCATCGGCTGTCTGCGCGACGCCTCCGCCGTGACCGTCAATGTGTTCATTCCCTACCTCGCCTACGCCCGCAAGGACCGCAAGACTCAGCCCCGGGACCCGGTCACCACGCGCTATGTCGCCATGCTGTTGGAAGCCGTGGGGGCCGATCGGGTGGTGACCCTGGACGTGCACAATCTGGCGGCATTCCAGAACGCCTTCCGGTGCCGCACCGACCACCTGGAGGCAGCCGGGTTGCTGGTGCGCCATTTCGCCGCTGCATTTTCCTCCGCTGACGAGCCCAGCGTGATCTCACCCGACGCCGGGGGCATGAAGCGGGCGCAACGCTTTCGCGAGCTGCTCGGAACTGAGCTGGGGCGCTCTCCGGCACTGGGTTTTTTGGAGAAATCCCGCGAAGGCGGCAAGATGAGCCACGGCCAGTTGGTGGGCATGGTCGAGGGCCGGCCGGCTCTGATTCTGGATGATCTGATCAGCACCGGCGGTACGCTCGTCGGCGCCGCCCGCGCCTGCAAGAAGGCGGGAGCGACTCGAGCTTACGCGGCGGCCACCCATGGCGTTTTCGCCACAGAGGCCAACGACGTGCTCGCGGATGAAGCGCTCGACGGCATCATCATCACCAACTCGATCCCGGAGCTCAAGCTGTCATCCCCGGCGGTGCTGGAGAAGCTCACGGTGTTGGATATCAGCCCGTTGTTGGGGGAGGCGATTCGGCGCATCCATGGTGGCGGGTCGTTGGTGGAGCTCTTGAGGCCGCCATTCAATTGATCCACGCCCAGCTCACAGCATGGCTGCGTGGCGTCTAGCCAAGCGCAGGTACTCCGTGGCCCGAGAGTGAAAACGTGCGAATGCATCGCGGTCGCCGTCCTGCAAACGCCAGGCGGCCAGTCTGGCCCGCTGCACGGCCCGGTAACACTTGTAAAACGTTACCAGTCGAGGAGGCACCGAGTCGCCGCTATGCCGACCATAGCTCCCGAACAGCAAGGGTCCGACAAAGGCGGCCCGCAAGCGCTCGCACTCCATCGAGAGAAAAGCCAGGTCATCGGCTGCGTCGAGCGTCCGTAGCTGCGGGTTGAACTCCAAGCAGTCGAGCACGGCGGGCGGCTCGAGTACGTATACGTGCTCGGGCCGAAGGTCGCCGTGACCCTCGACGACGTGGCCCTGCTGCACTCGCCTGCGAAACAAGTCGGGCATTCCGGCAAGGCAGCGCAGCGGCGGATCGCAGGCCGCGCGCACCAGCTGATCCGATAGCCGCGAGGCTGGGTCTCGGAGTGTGCGCAGGGACTGCTGCAGGTCCGCCTCCAGGTCGGCTAGGTATGAGGCGGCATCGAGATCGGCAGGCGGTTGCCGGGCGTAGAACTCGGCGAGACGGTCCGCGACCGGTGCGAGGTCTCGCGGGCAGGGCTCTCCCTTGGGGAGCAGATGCGCCAAGGTGCGCTGCTCCGGAAGCCGGCGCATGCAGACTAGCCATTCCACAGGCGTCCCGGGACCGTCCACCCGCAGGCTCCGGTCGGCTTGCTGGCAGAGTCCCGCCCGCCCCAGGTAGACGTCGTCGGCGAGCCGTCGGTTGAGCCGTATCTCGGCATCACAGTTGCGCGCCCGCAAGCCCAGGGTGCTGAAATCCAGATAGGGTCTGCGTACCGGCTTCTTGAGCTTGTAGACCAGCTGGTCGGTGAGGAACACCCAGGACATGTGGGTCTCGACGGCGTGCACCGGCCCGGTGGGCACGGGGTAAGTCTCGGGACGGCGCAGCGCCTCGACCTTGTGTTCGAGGCTCGGAGGCGATAGATGCGATGGGCTCGGCTCCGGCACTGAATGCAACTCCCCCAGTGTTTGCTGCTTGAGCAAGCAATGCAAAACCGCTCAGCGATTCTGCTGACGCCTCGAATCTGAGTGGTTAGTCTCTTGGTTCTGAGAGTCTACCGATTGCGGCAGTGTGCGGAATGTCCGTCTGCCGAGCGTGTGGTCGCAGCCTATGCCTCGAGACCCTGGGAACAACATGCCAGCAGCCAAAAACCCTCCTGAACCGCTGGACGTCGGTCAGCTTTGCACTGCCTGCGACTTGAGCGGGCTCGACTTTGCAACCACGGCCGAGCTGGAGCCCATCGAGCTGCCAGTGGGGCAGGACCGTGCCGTTGGGGCGCTGCAGTTTGCCATACGAATGGCCGGCGATGGCTACAACGTCTTTGCAATGGGGCCGGCTGGGCTTGGTAAGCAGGCCGCCGCCACGGAGCTAGCAGCCCGGGAAGCGGGGCGACGGCCGATTCCCAACGACTGGATCTATGTCAACAACTTTGTCCGACCCCAACAGCCGCGGGCATTGCCACTGCCGCCGGGTCAGGGACAGGCCTTGTCCAAGAGCATGGACCAGGTGGTGGATGACCTCCAGTCGGCGATCCAAGCCTCATTCGAGAGTGAGGACTACCGCAATCGAACGGAGGAGATGGAGGCCGAGCTCAAGGAGCGTCAGTCGGACGCGTTGCACCAGCTCGGTGAGGAAGCCCGCAGCCAAAAGGTGGCACTGTTGCATACCCCGGGCGGGTTCGCCTTTGCGCCGCTGAGTGCCGAGGGGGAGGTCATCGCCCCGGAGGACTTCGCCAAGCTGCCAGCGGCCGAGCGCAAGCAGATTCAACAGACGATTCGCGAGCTGCAGGAGAAGCTGCAGGCGCTGATCCGGCAGTTTCCAGTCTGGGCGCGGGAAGCGCGCCAGAAGATCAAGGAGTTGAACCGGGAGAATGCCACTTACGCCGTGGGCCACCTGATCGATACGCTACGCGATGAATACGTCGAGCTAGCGCAGGTGCGCCAGTACCTGGACCAGGTGCAGACGGACATCATCGACAACGTCGCCCTGTTTCTAGGAGTGGAGGAGGGCGAAGAGCTGGGTCGGCTACGCGGATCCCTTGAGGATCCGCTGCAGCGCTACCGGGTGAATCTGCTGGTGGACAACTCGGCTTTGGATGCGGCCCCCGTCGTATACGAGGAGCTGCCGGGCCTCCCCAACCTGGTGGGTCGGATTGAGCACGAGGCGCGAATGGGCGCCCTGGTCACCGACTTCACCCACATCAAGGCGGGCGCCCTACACCGGGCCAACGGCGGCTTTTTGCTGCTCGATGCGCGGGATCTGTTGCTGCAGCCGTTCGCCTGGGAGGGTCTGAAGCGGGCGCTGCGGACGGGGCAGATTCGAATCGAGGAGCCTGAGCGGATGCTGGGCCTTTTCAGCACCGTGTCCTTGGAGCCCGACCGTATACCGTTGGGTCTCAAAGTGGTGCTGCTGGGGGACCGGCTACTGTACTACCTGTTGCAGGAGCTGGATCCGGATTTCGATGAGCTGTTCAAGGTGGCCGCAGATTTCGAGGAATCGGTAGATCGAGACCGGGACTCGGCCCTCAGCCACGCCCGCCTGTGCGCGGCCATTGTGCGCCGAAACGAGCTGCGTCCCGTCAGTCGGGCCGCGGTCGCTCGCTTTATCGAACACGCCGCCCGCATCGCCGGGGATGCGGCCAAGCTCACCACCCGTCTCGGTGATCTCGGCGAGCTGCTACGGGAGGCTGACCACTGGGCGGCAGAAGCCGGTCGCGAGGCGGTGGAGCCATTGGATGTGGACCGTGCCATCGAGCAGCAGCGCTACCGGGCCGGGCGCATACACGAGCGGGTGCTGGAGCAGATACGCCGCGGCACCTTGCTCATCGACATCGAGGGCGAGCGGGTGGGTCAGGTCAACGGCTTGTCGGTGGTGGAGCTGGGTCACGGCCGTTTCGGGCAACCGTCACGCATTACCGCCCGTACCCGGCTCGGCGAAGGCGAAGTGGTTGACATCGAGCGCGAGACCGAGCTGGGCGGATCGATTCACTCCAAGGGCGTGCTGATTCTCGCGAGCTTCCTCGGCTCTCACTACGCCCCCGAGCTGCCGCTTTCGGTGTCCGCCAGCCTGGTCTTCGAGCAATCCTATGGCATGGTCGAAGGCGACAGCGCATCGGTCGCCGAACTGTGCGCGCTGTTGTCCTCCTTGTCCGATCTGCCGATCCGCCAGTCCCTGGCGGTCACCGGCTCGGTCAACCAGTTGGGCCGAATACAGGCGATCGGAGGCGTCAATGAGAAGGTGGAGGGCTTCTTCGAGGTGTGCCGCGCGATTGGCCTGAACGGTGAGCAAGGGGTGGTGATTCCCGCCAGCAACGTCAAGCACTTGATGCTGCGACGGGAGCTGATCGATACCGTCGCGGCAGGGGAGTTCAGGGTCTACGCGGTGGATCACGTGGACCAGGCGATCGCGCTCCTCACCGGTGTCCCTGCCGGCGAGCCAGATGGGAACGGCAACTATCCCCTGGAGAGTGTGAGCGGGCGGGTGAGAGCCCGGCTGCGTGCCTACGCCGAGGCCCGGCGGGATTTCGGCGCGCGTGCTTCGTCTACTACGGAGTCGGCTCCCAATGACCAGTGACGCACCGGCGCCACGCCGGATCCTGTTGGCGTTCGAGGATAGCTACCAGACGCAGGCGGTGCTGTCGGAGGCGGTCACCCTGGCTGCGGAGCTGCAGGCGGAGCTGGCCGCCTTGCTGGTGGAAGACGAGGACTTGCTGAGATTGGCGGCGCTGCCCTTTGCCAGTGAGGTGTTGCGAGGGTCCGGACTCGAGCGGCCGCTCGATCAACCCACGGTCGCGCGGCAGCTGGGGCGGCGCGCCGAGCACATGCGGCGGCTGCTGGAGGAAACTGCGGGCGCGCGCCAGGTGCGCACCACCCTAAATGTGGTGCGGGGCCGCCTTGCGATAGGCGCTATCGAGGCTTTGGGCTCCGCGGAGGTGATCTTGATGGCCGCCCGCACGGCAAGGGTCATCGCCAGCGTGCGGCCGCGGCGACAGGCGAGAGGGCCGATCTGCGTCTACTTTGACGGCTCGGATGCAGCGGTCCGGGCGCTGGCGCTGGCCGAGCGGCTCGCGGTCCAGCAAGGTGCGGAGACCGTGGTG